>NZ_JAKKRS010000002.1:0-470591 GCF_025654025.1 Shewanella sp. SM55
GGGCGGGGCGGTGTCCTAGGCCTCTAGACGAAGGGGACCCGGACTTATGTTTTAACTCGTAACCGAGTTTTGTAACACATTCACTTCAGTAGGCTAGGAAGCAAATGCCTTGTTCTTACCAAACAACACGTTAGTTATTTGCTAGGAACCAAAATGTGGTATCCCCTAGGGGATTCGAACCCCTGTTACCGCCGTGAAAGGGCGGTGTCCTAGGCCTCTAGACGAAGGGGACCCGGACTTATGTTTTAACTCGTAACCGAGCTTTGTAACACATTCACTTCAGTAGGCTAGGAAGCAAATGTCTCGTTCTTACCAAACAACTCGTTAGTTATTTGCTAGGAACCACTCTCTATAAAATATAGATGGTATCCCCTAGGGGATTCGAACCCCTGTTACCGCCGTGAAAGGGCGGTGTCCTAGGCCTCTAGACGAAGGGGACCCGGACTTATGTTTTAACTCGTAACCGAGTTTTGTAACACATTCACTTCAGTAGGCTAGGAAGCAAATGCCTTGTTCTTACCAAACAACACGTTAGTTATTTGCTAGGAACCAAAATGTGGTATCCCCTAGGGGATTCGAACCCCTGTTACCGCCGTGAAAGGGCGGTGTCCTAGGCCTCTAGACGAAGGGGACCCGGACTTATGATTTAACTCGTAACCGAGTTTTGTAACACATTCACTTCAGTAGGCTAGGAAGTAAATGCTTTGTTCTTACCAAACAACTCGTTAGTTATTTGCTAGGAACCACTCTCTATAAAATATAGATGGTATCCCCTAGGGGATTCGAACCCCTGTTACCGCCGTGAAAGGGCGGTGTCCTAGGCCTCTAGACGAAGGGGACCCGGACATATTAATTTGAACCTAAGGTTCCCGTTTAACATCTACGGCCTTATATGCACTCTTCTAAATAACGAATTGTGCCTTGGGTGTATTAATTTAAACTTTCGTTTCTGCTTAATAAGGCAGTAAATTGGTGGAGCTACACGGGATCGAACCGTGGACCTCTTGCATGCCATGCAAGCGCTCTCCCAGCTGAGCTATAGCCCCAAATTTTTGTCAACACAGCTAACTTTAGCAGTATATGTATCAGCAGAAATTTAGATTTTGTTCTTACCAAACAACACGTTAGTTATTTGCTAGGAACCAATATTTGGTATCCCCTAGGGGATTCGAACCCCTGTTACCGCCGTGAAAGGGCGGTGTCCTAGGCCTCTAGACGAAGGGGACCCCGGACATATTAATTTGAACTTTTCGCTAGAAAAGGTTCCCGTTTAACATCTACGGTAAGTTTGGTGGAGCTACACGGGATCGAACCGTGGACCTCTTGCATGCCATGCAAGCGCTCTCCCAGCTGAGCTATAACCCCAAACCTATCGAACTACATTTAAGTGCACTGCAAGCATTTGCTCGACTGTGTCTCAACTGCGTGGCGCATTCTATGCAGCGCACCTAAAAGTGTCAACTCGTTTTTTTAGGAATTTATTCTATCTGCTACAAATTCAATCGCTTTGGATATTCTTTGCTCAGAACGGCTTCTTCCAATTAAAAATAGTGTGATATCTAAGCCTGGAGACTGCCCTGCCCCTGTTACTGCAACACGTAAAGGCATACCGACCTTACCCATACCCACATCTAATTCAGTAGCAGTATCTTCAATTGCCTGATGAATAGCTTCAGCTGTCCACTCAGTTAATGCTGATAATTTCTGTTGCACCAGTTGCAATGGCTCTAACGCAACACCGCGTAAATGCTTTTTCGCCTGTGCTTCATCAAACTCAGCAAAATCTTCATAGAAATAGCGGCTAGATGCAGCTAACTCTTTTAGAGTCTTAGCGCGCTCAGCTAATGCAGTGACCACTTCAGCTAATGCTGGGCCATTTGACAGATCAATTTTTTGATCGTCCATGTGCCATTGTAAGTGCGTTGCCACATATTCTGGATCTAGGCTCTTTATATAGTGTTGGTTCAACCACACCAGTTTATCGGTATTAAAAGCAGAAGCGGCTTTGTTGATGTCACTCAACTTAAAGAATTGCTTCATTTCTTCTAATGAGAAAATCTCTTGATCGCCATGTGACCAACCTAAACGTACTAAATAGTTCAGCAGTGCTTCTGGTAAATAGCCATCATCACGGTACTGCATTACGCTAACAGCGCCATGGCGCTTAGACAACTTAGCGCCGTCATCACCTAGAATCATAGATACGTGTGCATATTCTGGGATCGGCGCCCCTAATGCTTTAAGAATGTTGATTTGACGCGGGGTATTGTTGATATGATCTTCACCACGCACCACACAAGTGATCCCCATATCCCAATCGTCAACCACCACACAGAAGTTATAGGTTGGCACGCCGTCGGTACGGGCGATGATCAAGTCATCTAATGCCTCGTTAGAAAATTCAATCCGACCACGAACATGGTCATCAAATACCACTGAACCACCGATTGGATTTTTAAAACGCACCACAAATGGTTCATCAGTCTCGCGAGCAGGTAAGTCGCGACAGCAACCATCATACTTTTGTGCTTCACCGTTAGCGGCCTGTGATTCTCTTAAGGCATCGATTCGCTCACGTGAACAGTAACATTTATACGCTGTGCCCTTTTCTAACATTTGAGCAATGATTTCGTTATAACGGTCAAAACGCTTAGTTTGGTAATATGGGCCCTCGTCCCATGTCAAACCTAGCCAGTTCATGCCTTCTAAAATCGCATCGCAAGCGGCTTGAGTCGAACGCTCAATATCAGTGTCTTCAATACGTAATACAAACTCACCGTTATTGGCACGGGCTTGTAACCAAGAATAAAGTGCCGTACGGGCACCACCAACATGCAAGAAACCGGTAGGACTAGGGGCAAAACGCGTCTTAGTTGTCATAATGGGACACTAACCTATATAAAGTCGTCTAGATAAAGACAATCACGATAAAAAAGTGGGCTTATTCTAACAGTCAAAGCAGGCGCTGCAAATGGGACAAGCTTCACAGTATCACTTATCTGGTTAAATCGTGTCGCGAATCCCTCCCTTTTATAGGGAAGCCAATATAAAGCGATATATAAAGGTGGCACTATTGCTATCACCACCATTGATTAATGCTAACACTTGAGATGATTTTTCAGGCTTTATATTCCAACCCCTAAATCTCTACACCTATATTCCTTCGACTATAAATATCTGCGCCATCGAACACGTGCATCTATACACTATCAATGCACTCATACTATTAGTGCGTAGTGCGCTAATTTTTATAAATCACTCACTTCCTCAGCACTTTTACCACAAAAAAGTCCGGTGAATAGGATGAGTTCAACCCATATTTAATCGCGAGCGTCCGAATTACGTACCATTGACTGGCGAATTAAATAACACTTTGATCGGCGGCGTGATTAGCATTAAGCCAATGTGGACAAAAATAGCGCGACCAATTCTTTTTTCACTAAAAAGCGTTGACACTAGATCGTACCTCCCTATAATACGGCTCCACACAGCGAGGTCGATTAGCTCAGCTGGGAGAGCACCTCCCTTACAAGGAGGGGGTCACTGGTTCGAGCCCAGTATCGACCACCATATTTTCTACAAAGAAATTATGGCATACAAAATGTTATATCCCAGGTCGCTTAGCTCAGCTGGGAGAGCACCTCCCTTACAAGGAGGGGGTCACTGGTTCGAGCCCAGTAGCGACCACCATATAACTTATTGTATTAGTTTGTAAAAGTCATTCCCAGGTCGCTTAGCTCAGCTGGGAGAGCACCTCCCTTACAAGGAGGGGGTCACTGGTTCGAGCCCAGTAGCGACCACCATTCTTTAGTGAAGAATGACTTAAAAATTGTGTAGTTTAAGAATTCCCAGGTCGCTTAGCTCAGCTGGGAGAGCACCTCCCTTACAAGGAGGGGGTCACTGGTTCGAGCCCAGTAGCGACCACCATTCTTTAGTGAAGAATGACTTAAAAATTGTGTAGTTTAAGAATTCCCAGGTCGCTTAGCTCAGCTGGGAGAGCACCTCCCTTACAAGGAGGGGGTCACTGGTTCGAGCCCAGTAGCGACCACCATATTCTGCAATACACACGTTATATCCCAGGTCGCTTAGCTCAGCTGGGAGAGCACCTCCCTTACAAGGAGGGGGTCACTGGTTCGAGCCCAGTAGCGACCACCATATATCTCCCCCAATAAACTTTACCCACGCGCTTACTCAACTATGCTTGATCTCAATCAGCGAGTGATAAGTTATGCTATTCGGCATTTTATATTTCGTTAAATACTAAGCACTATCGACACTCAGCCTGATTTCATTCTGCTTTAGCATTTTTGGAGATCAACATTATGGCCAGCGTCAGTCAATCCGCTTCTCTTGCCAATATCGCCACTTATTTAAAGCATACCCACGCCTGCGATGAGCAAACGGCTCTAAAAGAAGCGCGGGAAGTCATGCATAATCTCGTCAGCATGCGCCAAAAAGGCTTTATTACCGGTTGGTACTTTGATGAACAAGGCCATTTAGCCTTGTTACCTAGCGATGCTATCCTTAAACGTATTCTTTTAGAGGATGACTAACAGCATCAAATGAATTGTGTCTTAATTGACTACGATAGCTATCGACTTAACCTCCCTAGACTTCACATCTCACCTACACTTCTTCTCCTAAAGCAGCTCACCACAATATTTGTATTTGTCGTTATATCGCATACTTTTACGGCTTTTTTTGATCTCAAAATAACTAAGTTTGTTTAATTTATCTGCAACGACAAGAGCCGTCAATTTGGGGCCGATCTTCACTATGGGTGGGTTTCCACCCAAACACAAAATCACTGTGAGCGAGATCTCACCCACCAAACTAAAAGTGTGACAAACATCAAATGAACTACACTTTAGTAACCAAACACTTACAGAAGCCAGTGTAAGTTGGCGTGGTATTTGCCTTTAGTAAGACAGACCTCAGGGAAATCAAGGCTGTATTCCTACTCAAACTTGGTAACAAACTAACCAAGACTGAGGACAAATCCTAACAACAGAAAAAGGAACTCAAGATGATATTGAATCAACAAACTGGATTGACCCGTCCACTCAAAACCTTAGTCAAAATGCTCGCTGTTGCCTCCGTATTTGCGACCAGTTTTAACGTATTTGCAGAACCGATTGAAATTAAGTTTTCACACGTAGTGGCAGAAAACACACCTAAAGGCCAAATGGCACTTAAATTTAAAGAACTCGTTGAACAACGTTTACCAGGTGAATACAAAGTCAGTGTATTTCCTAGCTCACAGTTATTTGGGGATAACAACGAACTAGCGGCACTGCTGTTAAACGACGTACAATTTGTCGCGCCTTCACTCTCAAAGTTTGAGCGTTACACTAAACGCCTACAAATATTCGATTTACCTTTCCTATTCAATGATATGGATGCCGTGAACCGTTTCCAACAAGGTGAAGCTGGTCAAACATTACTGAACTCCATGAGCCGTAAAGGAATTGTCGGTCTGGGTTATTTACACAATGGTATGAAACAGTTCTCATCTAACACACCACTTAAAAATCCTGCTGATGCAAAAGGCTTGAAATTCCGCGTTATGGCATCTGATGTTCTAGCGGCCCAGTTTGATGCTGTTGGTGCAATCCCTGTGAAAAAACCTTTCTCTGAAGTCTTTACCCTGCTGCAAACCCGCGCTATCGATGGTCAAGAAAACACTTGGTCAAATACTTATTCACAAAAGTTCTATGAAGTGCAAAGCCAAATCACTGAAAGTAATCACGGTGTTCTCGACTATATGGTCGTGACCTCTGACACTTTCTGGAAAGGTCTACCAGCTGACAAACGTAAGATCATCAAAGAAGCTTTAGACGAATCTATCGCATTAGGTAACAAGATTGCTGCTGAAAAAGACAATGAAGACAAAAAGTTAATCCTTGATTCTAAACGTTCACAGTTAGTGACCCTGTCTCCTGCTGAACGTCAAAAATGGGTTGAGGTAATGAAACCTGTTTGGGCTAAGTTTGAAGATCAAATCGGTAAAGATGTGATTGATGCTGCTGTTGCTGCAAATAAATAATAATGATGATAGCCGCTTAAGCTCAACCGAGCTTAGGCGGCCATTTCAGCGAGGGGATTATGGCTGTGATATCGCGAATATTTGGTTATATTGAAGAAGGTGTGCTCAATTTATTGATCACTCTGATGACGCTGTTAGTGTTTTCAGAAGTCGTCGCCCGCTTCTTCTTCAACACGGGTTTTCTTTGGATCCAAGAACTTACATTAACCTTTTGCGGTTGGTTTGTGTTATTTGGTATGTCCTATGGGGTTAAAGTCGGTGCCCATATTGGTGTCGATGCGTTTGTTAAAAATTTAGCGCCAAAGGCTAAAAAGATAGTATCTCTTATTACTGCCTTTGTTTGTATCGTCTACTGCGGACTCTTTTTAAAAGGCAGTTGGGATTACTTAAGCCAGATGTATCAAATCGGTTTGCCTATGGAAGACATACATTTCCCACAATTTATATTAAAAAGCCTTGATCCAGATTTTGCTTGGAACACTTTAAAAATCGATATTGAAGATGGCGCAATACCGATTTGGTTATCTCAAAGTATTTTAATCATTGGCTTTTTTATGTTGACTTGGCGTTTTGTCGAACTCTTTATCGCCATTCTGCGTGACCAAGTCTCAGGCTTCCAATTTGCCGATGAAGCGAAAGAAAGTATGCATTTAATCGATGAGAACGCTAAAAACGCTAAAGTAGATCCAGTCTCTGACCAAAAGGAGGCTAAATAATGGCTATTGCAACCCTATTTACTGCCCTATTCGTATGTATGTTTCTCGGTATGCCTATCGCTATCGCATTAGGTTTTTCCAGCATGCTGACGATTTTATTGTTCTCGAATGACTCCTTAGCTTCAGTTGCACTCAAGCTGTATGAGTCTTCATCTGAGCATTACACTTTACTCGCAATCCCCTTCTTTATTCTGTCATCCGCCTTCCTATCAACGGGTGGTGTCGCTAGACGGATTATCGATTTTGCCATGGACAGTATTGGACATGTCCGTGGTGGATTAGCGATGGCATCCGTTATGGCGTGTATGCTGTTTGCTGCGGTTTCTGGATCTTCTCCTGCGACTGTTGCGGCAATTGGTTCTATCGTCATAGTCGGCATGGTAAAAGCAGGTTATCCCGAAAAATTTGCTGCAGGCGTGATCACGACCTCTGGCACTCTCGGGATTTTGATCCCACCTTCAATCGTCATGTTAGTGTATGCCGCAGCAACTGAAGTGTCGGCTGCAAAAATGTTTATGGCAGGCTTAATCCCAGGTTTAATGATGGGATTTATATTGATGATCGTCATTTATATCGTTGCCCGCTTTAAAAACTTGCCCTCACGTCCTTTTCCTGGCGTTAAACAACTGGGGATTTCAAGTGCCAAGGCAATGGGTGGATTAGCACTCATCTTTATCGTATTAGGCTCTATCTATGGTGGCGTCGCTAGCCCAACCGAAGCATCAGCTGTGGCTTGTGTATATGCTTACCTTATTGCGGTATTTGGCTACCGTGATATCGGGCCATTAAAAGACGTGGCATGGCGTAATCAAGGTGAAAACTTAGCCAAAGCAACTGCGCGTAACTTAGGTCATATGTTCTTAGGACTGATTAAAACGCCTATCGACAAAGACATACGTCATGTTGTGCGCGATGGTGCTAAGGTCAGTATCATGCTGCTGTTTATCATAGCTAACGCTATGCTATTTGCGCATGTATTAACCACAGAACGTATCCCTCACATTATTGCTGAGTATATTGTTAGCATGGGTTTACCCGCCTGGGGATTCCTGATCATCGTTAACTTACTGTTGCTTGCTGCCGGTAACTTTATGGAGCCATCGGCGATTGTACTCATTATGGCGCCAATTCTGTTCCCTATTGCAACGCAATTAGGCATAGATCCTATCCACTTAGGTATCATAATGGTCGTAAACATGGAGATCGGTATGCTAACGCCGCCGGTGGGACTCAATCTCTTTGTCACCGCGGGGATCACGGGGCGCAGTATTGGTTGGGTGATTCAGTCGGTTCTGCCTTGGTTACTCGTGATGCTAGCCTTCTTAGCCCTGATTACTTACGTACCACAGATTTCACTCTTCTTACCTGAATGGTTGGATTCGATGCGTGGATATTAGTCTGCAATTCAAGGTTGTGAGATTACCCCTTGATTACAGATAGATTTTAAGCGAGCCTAGTCAGGCTCGCTTTGTTTTATTATGCGCAGTATCAGTTATTGATCCCGTTGCTTTATCAGGATAACCACCATGTTGCCCATGACGCCTAAGGCCAAGAAACGCCTCTTTCTGACCGTTGTGTTACTTGCAGGCCTATTTGCAACCCTCAAACTGACCTACTGGGTGCATTTGCATCAAGGTAAAATCGAGATCCAAAAGCAATCGGAGAAACAACTAAAGGAATTAGTCAGTTTTCTCGATGGTGCACTATCGCGCTACGAAAGTATTCCCCACGTGCTCTCGACTAACCCAATGCTCGCCAATGTCCTGAACGACCAGCAGAATCCTGACAAAGTCCAAGAGCTTAATTTATATCTCGAAGAAATTCAGCATGTCACCGAAGCATCCGATATCTATCTGATCGATGCCTTAGGTATCGCCATTGCCGCCAGTAACTGGCAACAAAGTTTTTCCTTTATTGGCAAGGACTACTCCTTTAGACCCTATTACACAGATGCTATCTCGGGCAATCTAGGCCGTTATTACGCAGTGGGTACCAGCTCAGATAAGCGCGGATTTTATTTCTCTTACCCTATTTATCAACAAGGTGGTAAAGGCATACTTGGGGCCATCATAGTCAAAGTTAATATTGCCGACATAGAGCAACAAAGTACCAGTATCGCGATTGCGGGTCAGTATCAGTTCCTTATCAGTGATCCTGAGGATATCGTCTTTATTTCCAGTATCGATGAATGGCGGTTAAAGTCACTAACCCCGCTTACCCAAGCCAAGCAATATGCCCTTAATGCCTCAAAACGCTATGCAGAACGTCCCATAGGAGAGTTGTTGATGAAGCCGCCCTATGAAAGTGGTAGTCAAGCTATGCTTTACCAACTGCAAACGGGTACAGACCATGAACAATACATGGACATCCACCAATCAATGGCTAAAGCAGGCTGGCGAGTACACATCTTAGCGCCAATCAAACCTTTACTGACCTCTTTGCCCGCACTGATGTTACTGTCAGCCAGTATTTATCTTTTGCTGGCACTCAGCATCCTATTTAACGCCGAGCGCCGTCGCAATCTACACCGAATGCAACTAGCGCAAAGCCTATTAGAACAGCGAGTTGAAGAACGCACTCAGGACTTACAGCAGGCCAACAATCAACTCAAAGATACTCAAGATGAGCTGATCCAAGCGGCAAAACTGACAGTGATAGGCAGTTTATCCGCCAGTATTAACCATGAACTCAATCAACCACTCGCGGCACTTCGCAGCTATGCCCAAAATACCCAAACTTTTCTCGCCCGTGATATGCAAGATAAGGCACTGGATAATATCAAGATTATTATTGAACTTACCGATAGATTAGCCGATATTGTTGGGCAATTTAAAAGCTTTACCCGCAAGAGCCAAGGCGCTGATAGCGCAACCGATATTGGCCGCTGTATCAAGCAAGCCCTGACCATAGTTCAACCTGCAATTGATAAACAGGGTGTTGAACTCGATGTGCAATTACCCAACGGCAACTATCAGGTTTGGGGCGATAAGGTTAGATTACAACAAGTGTTTGTCAACATTATGAGCAACGCCATTGTCGCTATGCAACAATCGGTTAAACGCCAATTGGTTATCCGCGTGACCAGTGAAGATAAGTTTTGCATCAGCATCCAAGATTCAGGCCCTGGTGTACGTGAAAGCCAAATGGAGAAAATCTTCGAACCCTACTTTACCACCAACGAACGGCACGGATTGGGGCTAGGCTTATCAATTTCACAACGTATTATCGAATCCATGCAAGGCCAAATTAACGTTGCCAATGCCGAAGAGGGTGGCGCTATTTTCCAGATTATTTTACCTATTTACTTGCTCGAGGAACGTTAGTTTTATGAGTGTGCCCAATTCAATTCAAGATTATTCTGTTCTCATCATCGACGATGAGCCGCACATAGGCACAGTTCTCGTTCAACTATTTGAACTGGAGGGCATTAAGGCGCTCGCCACCACAGAACCCAAAGGTATCGCTAAGTTGCTGCATAAAGATTGGGCGGGAATGGTGATATCGGATGTCAACATGCCACAATTAGACGGCATCAGCTTAATGCAACAAATCCGTCTGCAAGATCCCGATCTCCCCGTTGTCCTACTCACTGGTTTTGGTGATATTGCCATGGCAGTCAATGCGTTAAAACAAGGCGCCTACGACTTTCTCGAAAAACCCTTTAATAACGAACACATACTCGATGTGGTTAAACGCGCCTTAGAAAAACGCAGTCTGACCTTAGAGAACCGCAAGCTTAAAAAGGATCTCGAAAGCCAAAGCGTACCGGGCCCTCGTATTTTGGGCAACAGTGTCGGCATCAACCGTATGCGCCACATCATAACGCAAGTGATAGATACGCCTGCGGATGTGTTAATTGAAGGCGAAACAGGTACAGGTAAAGAACTTGTTGCCCGCTATTTACACGACCACAGCAGCCGCAGCCAAGCCAACTTTGTCGCCATCAACTGTGGTGCAATCCCCGAAAACCTGATTGAAAGTGAACTCTTTGGCGCCGAAGCGGGGGCCTTTACTGGCGTCGATAAGATGCGCATTGGTAAATTTGAATATGCCAATGGTGGCACGTTATTTTTAGATGAAATTGAGAGTACGCCACTGTCTCTGCAAGTAAAACTGCTGCGAGTGCTTGAAGATCGTAAGGTTGAACGTTTAGGCTCTAACAAGAGCATCAACTTAGATATTCGCGTGATTGCGGCTACAAAAGTCGATTTAAAAGGTCTGTGTGACACCGGGGAATTTCGCCAAGACTTGTTGTATCGCTTAAATCTGGTGACTGTGCCCATCCCTCCCCTGAGAGATCGCCGTGAAGATATTCCGTTACTCTTTTTACACTTTGCCCGCGTCGCATCGGCACGCTATCACAAAGCGCTTATCGCCTTAAATGCGGAGCAAAACGCGATACTTACTTCCCACGACTGGCCAGGCAATGTGCGTGAGTTACGTAATCTCGCCGAACGCTTTGTGCTGCTGGGCGGAGAAGCCGCCTTTGCTGGCACATTAGGCAATACTCCAAGCCTGCACTCGAGTATGTCCCTGCTACAAAGGGTAGAGTTTTTTGAACGGGTACTGATTGAAGAAGCACTTAGCCACAACAAGGGCAGTATTAAGCAGACCATGGAGCAGCTAGAACTGCCCCGAAAAACCCTCTACGACAAAATGCGTAAATACGATTTAGACCGCAAACAGTACATTAATTCCGATGACTAAAAGGCATATTTAAGCTTTAGACCAACGCCCGTTTGACATGAGTTTGATGGTAATGCAAACGGGTGATAGCTAAGGCGATCAAGGCTAATAAGGTTAACGAGCCCATCACCACACCTCGCCACTGCGCCTCATGCCAAAACATCATCAAATAAGGGCCGCCAATCGCAGCACCTAAGTAATAACAACATAAATAGAGTGACGTCGCCTTAGCTCGATCACGACTGGCCCGCATTGCAACAAAGGAATTACAGCAACTGTGGGTAAGGAAGAACCCACAGGCGGTCATTAAAAAACCTAAGCTAATGGTTAAGGTCGTATCAAACAGGGTCAGTAAACTGCCGAGCAACATCACGCACCAAGACCATTGATATAATTTATGTTGACCAAATTTGGCGAGCCATTTCGCAGTGAAATACGACGCAATAGTCCCGCTGGAATAACACAGAAAAATCAAGGTGGCTTGGAAACGACTCCATTCATAGGGTGGAGCCATCAAATGCAGTTGAATAAAGCTAAATTGATTCACCATCATCATAAAGGTCAAGCCACCAATCGCGTAGACCAAACGCATTTGCGCATCGGTGAGATGATGACTAAAGCCATGAAGATCTTGCGCTAAACGGGCGCGTTTTGATAAGGAAGGCTCAGTGTTACTGGGTGACATCGACTGCGCATCGGCAAGTGAAGGCAGCAAATAGTTCACTAAAGCCACCCCCGCTAACGTCACTAGAAACAACAACCACATAGATTCTTGCCAAGATAAAAACTGCGACATTAAACCACCTAGCAGACGTCCAACAATCCCGCCAATACTGTTCGCCATAATATAAATGCCTGCGGCTTTCAGCATAGTGCTTGGTGATAATTGCTCCTTAAAGTACGCCATGGCAATCGCAGGTACGGCAGCGAGTAATGCACCTTGTAGCAATCGCACTAGCACTAACCCATTAAAATCCGGCGCCCAGATTAATAGTAAGTTAGACAATGCCAATAACCACAAGCTGACAATGATTGGAGTGTGTCGACCGATACGATCTGACAGTACCGCATACAAGAGCAATGAAAAGGCTAAGGAAAAACTGGTCACCGACAGGATCAAGGTTGCTTTAGAGCCTGATACCGCAAAATGTTCCGCAATCAGCGGCAACATGCCTTGCATTAAATACAAGTTGATATAGACCACCACTGAAGCGACGCAGAGCGCCCACATCAATCGGGTGTCACGCTGTTTATTGTCAATCATAGTATCTAATACTGCTTGCACGGGAGCCTCAACCAAGTATCACTCATAGGATAGACAAAGATTATCACTGGGCATAACATAACAATAATAGATAATATCTATCGTAATCATTGATTTTTGTTATAGAAATAGCGCGCCAAAAGTACACTTCTTGCCACTGATAAAATAGTACGAGCCCGATTAATGGATATTCGCCAACTCAAACATTTAGATGCCCTTGCCAATACCGGCAGCTTTACCGCCGCAGCCAAGAAACTGAATATGGCTCAGCCCGCGTTAAGTCAAAGTATCAAGCGCTTAGAGGTCGCACTCGGCGTCACCTTAGTCAATCGTACGAGCAACAAGAATGATAAACTGCTCACACTCACGGCCGAAGGTATAGTCCTGCATCAACACGCCACTTTGATCCTAAAACAAGTTAAGCAGGCCGAAGCGCAAATCCGCGCCATGGCCAATCTCACCTCGGGAGAGGTCCGCATTGCCGTGCCGGGCATGCTGGGTTCTTTCTATCTCCCCTCGCGCTTAATGGCTTTTCGGCATAAATACCCCGAATTGAAACTATCACTGTTTGAAGGCGGGACACGGGATGCACTGCGCATGTTGCAACAGGAAGAAGTGGATATTGCGATCATTACCGCCCAAGACCTACAGCCCGAATTTGATAGTCAGCTGTTGATCCGTGAGCAAATGGTCATCGCTATGGGTGCCGAACACCCTTTAGCGGAACATAGCGCTGTGAGTCTACATGACTTTTTCGACCATGAATTAGTGATGTTCAAAACAGGTTATTTCCACCGAGAGTGGATACTCTCTCAAGCCAAAGAATTAGGCAAAAAGCCCAATATTGCCTTCGAGACCAATTTGATTAATCTGATTAAACAGATTGTTTCCCAAGGATTTGGGATCACCAGTGTACTTGAGATGGCGATAAGCTCAAAAGATGACATTTTAGCCAAACCCTTCGATCCACCGGTATTTTTAAACCTCCATATTGCATGGAAAAAGCAGCGCCCCGTCAGCCAAGCAGACCGCGCATTTGTCGATTTTTTAATGTCAAATCGCTAACACAAACCAGCAAATACAAAAAGGGCTGATATCAATATCAGCCCTTCTCTCTTACCATTAAACCTTCCGATTTTACTCTGAGGGTTTAGCCTTGTTTACGACGACCAAAAGCAAAAGGTAGCAACAACAAGCTTAACCAACCTAAGGCACCACCATCATCTTTCTTGGCTGGTGTTTCAGTCACAGATACAGACACAACACTTGAATCTTTATTGCCGTGGTTATCAGACACTGTCAGTTGGAATGAAACCGTCTGAGCAGAGCCACTGACGTTTGGTGCAACGAGATTAAGCTTGGCCGCATTAGCGTCAAAGTTAAAGCTGGCGCCCCCTAACTGAGTCCATTTGTAGGTCAAAGGATCATTGTTGGCATCCGACGACTTGCTCGCATCGATGAACAAAGGTTTACCTTCTTGGACAGTGGCAGGAGCTTCAATCACAGCCACTGGCGCCACTTCTGGAACATCAAATTGATACTCCTGCTTCAAGATTTCAGCCGAGTCGTTATTCACTTTGTTGGTCAATGCCACTATGTTGCCTTGACTCGCCTTACGTGGCACTAAGTCAAAGGTGACATCTAATGCCGCAGCAGCAGAGGCCATTTCGATAGTCCAAGTGATCTTATTGCCCACTTGTGCGCCTTGATGGCTAATATTAGCCACTTCGTGACCTTCTGGTAATAACGCCTCTAGGGTGTAAACACGGGTTTCTTGCGTTTTGTTCGCTTCAATACGTGTCTTCATCACTTTAGCGGTGCCAGGTGTTAATTCACCAGAAACAGTACTGCCTAGAGGAGGTAATACGTCATCACTAACGCGCTCAAATACGACCGGAATTTTAACAGGTGCGACTTTGTCATCAGTGGTGGTCAGCGTCAGCATAGCTATGCCAGCATCTCCCACTAGCATCGCTTGTTTCCATGCTAAGTTGACATTGAAATCTTTATGATCACCCGTAAGATTTGCTGTTAAGTTATCACCCGCTTCATCGTATAACGTCACTTGTTTCAAACTAAAGGCATCATCCGCATCGGCTGCAGATGCCTGATAGTTTTGTACAACGACAATATACTCGCCTTTCACTGGGTCCTTAATAGACACACTTTCCTTTGAACCCTCGAAAGCAGAAGATGCAGCAATTGAAAGCTTGCTACCATCTTTCTTATCGAGTATCACAAACATGTCTAAGTCAGGAGAGGTTGTATTACCGATTGATGCATTGAAATATAAAGCTTTGTCTTCAACGTTAAAGCTAAATACTTTTACGCCATCGGCCAAATCATCAAATGCACTACCAGTATTTGAATCCTGTTTCACACTTGATTCATAAGTAGCGCTTAATTTAAGTGCAGTCACTGTCGCCGCAACACCCGGTAGATCAATCGCTTTCAAGTGCGCCAAATTACGTTCATCTGCATCACGTGAGGCTGAAACATTAACCAAAGCAGGTAAATCGCGTTTAGCTATCTTAGCTACGATCGGCATATTAGCCGTTGGGAAAGTATCGGACGTTAATACTAAGTTACCAAAGCCCCAACTTGCACCGACGTCAGTCACATCCGCAGTCACTGTAATCGTTTGGCTTTCACCTTTTTTGAGATTAAAGCTTTCTGGCGTCACAGTTAACGCGAATTTATCCGTTGCGGAAACGCCTTTTGCAATCCAGCTACCATCAGCCGTTGCAGTGACAGTACGTGTCCAAGTACAAGTATCGATACAACGTGAATCAGCCATGCTTGGAATGTTTAGCTTACGTGGATCGCCACCTGTTGTAGGGTTAGCAATCTCGTAGTTTAAGGCACTTTCATCCATCACTAAGCCCGTTTTTGCCGCTAAATCCACACGAATACGACCGGCTCCTACGTCAAACGGATCAGCAACGGTTTTACCATCGGCTTTTTTCATGGCTTGGGCTGTCGTTGCCGTCATCATTAGCGCAGAACGAATGTTGTCTGGCGTCCAATCCTTATGCAGCGATTTAAGTAACGCACCAGCACCGGCAACGTGAGGACTCGCCATTGAAGTACCTGACATCAAAGTGAAATCAGCAGGATCTGTACCTGTTTCATCATGGCCAAACTGTTGGTCGGAATAAGCAGCGTAGATGTCACTGCCCGGTGCAGCGACATAGGGTACGAGTACATCGTTAGTCAGATTAGGTCCAATCAATGAACTGGCAGATAAAACATCCGCTTCTTTACTGGCAACTTTAGGGGTTGGAGACAGCGTGATTTCAAGAGCAGGATTTGCCGCCATAGCAGCAATCAATTCTAAGCCATCAATATCACCAATAAATACCGCTGGAATATTCAATTTATCCAGCCCCGACATAGTCAGACGCGCATTATTTTCACCATCTCTATTGAAAACAATCACACCCTTAGCGCCAGCTTCCATTGCTGCGGCCACTTTGATATCGAATGAGCAAACACCGCGTCTTAAAACGGCGATCTTGTCTTTAAAGGCATCTGCTGGGAACGGTTTACAGGCTTCAAAATTGGTCGCATCAATTGCGCCAGCATAAAGGGGAACACCTTTGAGCACTTCAGTTTGAACCGGACCAGAACCAGCAGTGTAATGATAGTTTTTACCATTAAATTCCACGGCGCGTACTATGTCACGGTTATGAGTCGAGTTAGCTACCGAAGTATACCAAGGTGCATTTTTAGGCGTAGAGTAAGGTGTTTGATTAATCGCAGGGCTCGTGTTTGTCGCGGCACGTGTGTTACCCGCAGCCACTGCAGCAAAAATCCCCGCATTACGCGCGGCTAAAAAGCCTTGTTCCGTCGCACTATTCCACGGGTTTCCACCACCACTGATAGAAAAGTTAAGCACATCGACGCCATCTTTAATCGCATCATCTAAGGCTTTTAAAATCGGTGCGGTCGGGCAGCCAGAATAAGTGTCGCCCGCATTACCCGGATTACAAATTTGATAAGCTATAATGTTTGCATGTGGTGCAACACCTGAGATTTGTTTAAATTCAAGGCCTGTCGCAATGCCATCGCTTTCTAACTTACCTGTTTCACCTTGCACATAAGGCACATTCACTAGGATGTTACCTGCTGCGGTACTCGCAACGTGAGTACCATGCCCACCGTAATCCTCACCATTTTTAGCTGGAGGGGTGTCACCAAACACTTTTGCATCATCGTAGTTATTTGTTATCTCAGAGTAACTGCGAACTCCAATCAACTTGTCATTACACATGCTCGCGAAATCAGTTTTACAATCACCAATATAGATGCCTTGACCTAATGGGTTTGTGTGGTCGTAGCCATCTTGGCCAACATCAGCGAATGAAGCATGATCTGAGTTAATACCTGAGTCGATAATACCGACGATCACGCCTTCCCCCATGGCTTTCGTGCCCGTCGCGCTGCCATCCCATACATTAGGAGAACCGATAAGCGCTTGACTGACGTCGGTTTCCATTTGCTCCATGCGCTCGCGCTCAACAAACGCAACCTCAGGTAACTCAGCCATTTTCTTCGCTTGAGCTTGAGTCATGCGAACCGCCATACCATTTAACGCATACTGATATGTCGTTAATGGTTGCAGATTAGTGCCAATAGCCGCACTCGCGTTAGCTAAAAATCGGTTCTGTTTTACTTTCAAATAACTAACATAACTTTTGACTTCAGCTTTAGAAGCATCAAGTTTACCGTTCACAGCAACTTTTGAAGTACCGTTTACCTGCACTCTTTGTGAACTAGTCGCTTTCAATCCTGGAATAGTTCCTTGGTAATTAGCAACCGAACTATCGCGTAAACGGACGATATAAGTATATTCACCCTCACCTAAATCTGCTTCTGGTACAAACTTAACCTCCGCTCCGGCAGCGTTACCGCGTAATGAAGTGACTTGTAATTCACTTGGAATATCTAACTGCAGGGTTTCACCCGTAGGTGATAATACGGTTTGTGCATTTGCCGCCGACGATAACAGTGCCATAGACACTGCTAATGCTATTTTAGTTTTCATTGTGACTTCCCTAATTCTTATAAGTTGTATGATTTATAAAACTCAGGTTTGGGTGGCATGAAAACGCTGCGACAACCAAAAACATCACCCGTAACTGACATTTTTTATGAATAACCATTCAATTTACTGTGATGATGATCACTGAGTTTTATCGCGACAATTTGTAACACGCGATGATACAAATTAAAACAGCAAATTAACAGAACGCAATTCAGTAAATGATGAACAACCTCATACCTTGTTAAAATAAATCCATAGAACCTTTATCAGACTGTTTTATGTCCCAACGATAAGTCGTAGTATAAAGTCGATAAAAACAAATAATAAACATTACATCATAGCGTTAAAATTAACCTTTAAGTGTCGGCTCAAAAATAGCATTAGGTTAAACAGAATAAATCCCCGTAAATAAATACTCTCTTTTATAAATATCATTAGTTACAAAATAAACGCAAAATACCTTTTACGAAACAATAAAGAAAAAAGGCAACAACTTTTAACTAACAAAATATATACATTTCGTTTTTGCATAATATTTTACAAAATGATATCCCTTATAAAAATCAACTAACTTATGCATTAATATTCTTAATCCTCTATAGAGAAAATTAATACTTAATCTCACATTTACAGCATAGCAAGCGGATTAATGATCACAAAAAAGCCCTTTCTATATAGAATTGAAAGGGCTAAATCTTCATCAATATAAAAACAATATTATTGCAGTTATGGCCAGTGGTTAATTCGCCATAACCGCTTTCATTAACACTTCTGTCGTGAACTTATCATTATTGATAACTGGGAACCTGTCATAGGTTTGGAAGATCACTTGGTCTTGAAACTTAATCATCGCCACTACGCCATATTGGATACTTTTATCGATCGATTTAGCGGGCAATGTAAATTTAAATGGCACAGGTGCTCTGGCGATATTGAAGGTTTTTTGTGCGACGATGACACCTGGAGTATTCAAATCAATAATGGCAATAATGATTTGGCAGCCTTGAGGTAATGGGATCTTCTCTAGATAGCCAGCTGCGCCATTGATGATAATCGGTTGATCAGGTGTTACAGTCACGCAGCCATTGAGCAAGACAGCCATGAAAGAGAACAATATAAACGATTTTATTTTCAGATACATACTAACGTCCTTTTACCATGCGTATCAGGCCTTCTTGGGTAGAAGAAGCCACTAACTCGCCTTGTTGATTGAAAAACTGCCCTCTGACGTAACCTCTGCCACCGCTAGCATTAGGGCTATCGATACTGTAAAGCAACCACTCTCCCATATTAATCGGACGGTGGAACCACATCGCATGGTCGATCGTCGCCATTCGTACCCCAGGACTTAAGAAGGATACACCGTGGGGCTGAGCTGCCGTGACTAAAAAGTTAAAGTCTGAGGCATAGGCGAGTAAATATTCATGGATATGGGTATCATTTGGCATAGGACCATTAGCCCTCATCCAAACATAACGGTACGGCTCGGTTTCTTTAGGCGCAAAAGGGTGCAGTGGATTGACCAATCGCATCTCAATTGGCGCATCGGCCATAAACTTTTCAAGTATGCTCGGCGGTACTTTATCCCGCATCGTCAGCGCCAATTCCTGCTGATTCAACAAACCTTCAGGTCCGGGCACTTGCGGCATAGCGGCTTGATGACTAAAGCCTTCCTCAGGTTCTTGGAAGGAGCAGGTCATATGAAAAATGGGGCGACCTTTTTGAATTGCACTAACCCGACGAGCGCTAAAACTACCGCCATCACGCATATTTTCTACTTCGTAAACAATCGGCAACTTCTCGTCACCTGCACGTAAAAAGTAGGAGTGTAATGAATGGATCTTACGCTCAGCAGCTACTGTCTGTTTTGCGGCGCTCAGTGCTTGGCCCATCACTTGACCACCAAACACATGCCCAAAACCCAGATCTTGGCTTTGACCACGAAAGAGGCCAATTTCAATTTGCTCAAGGGAAAGTAATGATAAAAGATCGTCTAATACCTGACTCATGGGATCCTACTGCGTAATTAGCAATTAATCTTAAAGGGTAACTCAGTTAGCCTTAAGCTGACCAGTCTTCTATCGATTATTCACAATCAAATCATCACTCCAACGGTGAGGAATTAAACGAGGCACGCTGGAGTGTCTATGTTATTTATTGTGGTTAGCATTTACGGATTTATTGAGCCACTTACTGCATTTAAATCGCTATAGATGCAGGCTTAGCTCAAATACAAGCATGATGAATCAATCGATTTTAATGTGATGTTCTAGTGCACTTAACTTAGACCAAGACAATACTTTATCCTCTCCACAGGAGTGCAAAGTCACGGGGAAGGATTGGTGTAACTGTGGCCACTGCTGCGCGAGGTTATCTGGCGTAAAAAGACCTTCATTAAAATACATAGGCTGAAACTCGACAAACATGCCGTGGCTAACACTGCCCGCTCCGGCGAGTAGATGTTGACCATTTGGCGCCTGTTCACTCACCAAGAAAGCCGTAGTAGCCGTTAATGATTCAAAGGAAAATAGCGGCTGAATCGCACTCGCTAAATGTTTGGCCGTCATCGCGGTTACGGCCTGAGGGCATAAACTATTGACTCGAATATTATGAATTTCACCTTCTAATGATAAGCTATTCACCATGCCGACCAGCGCCATCTTACTCGCACTAAAACCAACTTGATGCAAGTCACCGAACAAGGCCGAAGCTCCCGTTGTCATCATTATCCTGCCAAAATGCTGTTGTTGCATATAAGGCCAAACAGCTTGAGTGAGATAAAAGCTGCCATTGAGATCGACATCCAATTGCCGTTGCCACTGCTCAAGTTTAATGTGCTCAAAGGGACAAGCACCATAAACGCCCGCGTTATTAATCAAGATATCAATGCGATGCCAGCGTAGGATCACCTCTTCAATCATGCTATTCACTTCATTTCGCTGACTCACATCAAGCACAAAATAAATGCAATCTCCACCAAGTTTAATAATGCTGCAATAGGTCTGCATTAATTCTAAGTTGGCTTGGCTCGTCTGAGCGCCGTCGGTGGAAATTGACTCATAGGACGATAACGGCTGGTCGACGAGTATCACTTTTGCCCCCCGTTCAGCCAACATGATGGCATACGCTCGACCTAACCCAGCCGCAGCCCCAGTGACTAATGCCACCTTATTGTCAAAACGCATCCAAATATGTCCTTATCGGCATTGTTGTAGCGGCAAAAATAACGAGCATAGGGTAACAACCGCCTATGCTACCTACTAAACAGAGTATTTAGCGTTACGCCTATGTCATGGACAGCACAAAGCCTCCATCAACATTAACTATGGAAACACAGACTTTTTTGATTTTCTTTGAACTTAACGACAAATCTCATCCTGCATCAGTGAACATATGTGCGCCAATTCAAACTCTGTTAAATGCGTTTATTAGATAGTGCTCACTTTCGTGTTAAATCTTGTTATGCTATGCGCTAATTGAGCCCTTGCTCGGTACCATTCCCATTTACCAATAATGACTGGACGCCATGAATCCTTGGATTTTAGCAATAAGACCCCGTACGCTACCCGCGGCCATAGGTCCCCTACTGATAGGCAACATTCTCGCCCTACATCTTGAGAGTTACAGCTGGTTAATCGCTGCCACTTCAATGTTGTGTGCTGTCTTATTACAAATCGCCGTCAACCTCGCTAACGACTATTTTGATTTTAAAAACGGCATAGATACAGACGAGCGCTTAGGGCCCGTTCGCGTGACTCAAAGTGGTTTAATTTCACCAACAAGCGTTCGCAATGCCATGATATTTTGTCTCTTAATGGCGCTTGCCGTGGGATCATATCTGATTTGGCACGGAGGCTGGCCCATCGCCATTCTCGCCGCAGCCGCTATTTTAGGTGCTCTTGGCTACAGTGGTGGCCCCTATCCCCTCGCCTCCCATGGGCTCGGTGAAGTAGCGGCATTTGTCTTTTTTGGCTTAGTTGCAGTGGTGGGCAGTTATTATTTGCAGGCGGGCGATACGACTATTAATGCTTGGTTATTAGGCTGTGCGATTGGCTTATTTAACGCTGCGATTATGTTGGTGAATAACACTCGCGACATCCGTACCGACACCCAAGCTGGCAAGCATACTCTAGCAGTACGTATCGGCGAAGCTCAGGCAAAAGTGCTTTATCAAGCCTTAATCTATTTGCCCTTTGGTCTAGTCATCGCTGGCTTTTTATTCGGTATTCTACCCGGTTTACCAGTACTACTTGCGGGATTATCTCTGCTTATTGCCCGCAAACTCAGTAGCGATTTTTATGCCGTTTCTGGTGAAGCCTTAAATCCGTTACTCGGCCGTACAGCTAAGTTAACCATGATTTTCAGTACCTTGTTTAGCGTGGGTTTAGTTTTTACCGCATGAGAGTAAATCCGCTAAGCTAATGCTACACCACAGCTCAATGCTGAATATAAAAAGGTTCATATCTTCGATAGATACGAACCTTTTTATTGGCCGCAGCACAACTTCAATTTGGCTTATTATCGACGAGGGAAATCCTCCCCCCATTTATTGCCAGATATAACCAGAGATCAGCGTGTTTAACAAAATACCATTAAAGTTGCGTTCGGCATGGGATGAACTATTATGGCCTGCACCAAAACACACATGTAGCGGTAATAAATGTTCTTCCCGCGGATGACTAAAACGCGCTTCAGGGGCAGATTGCCAATGAGTTAACGCTGTTTTTACCTCGGCAGCACTATCACTTGCAGTTAAAGTTTGCGTCAACCAATGATCAAATTCTGCACTGCGGCTTTGCACTGTGAGATCGCTTGAGAAAAATGCCCGCATATTGTGAAACGACATGCCAGACCCCACGATCAACACCCCTTGGTCCCGCAGCGGCGCTAAAGCCTCCCCAATCGCTATATGGGTTTTAGGATCGAGGCTGTGGACTAACGACATCTGCACCACGGGAATATTCGCCTCAGGATACATCAACTTAAGTGGTACAAAGGTACCGTGATCAAATGCGCGTTCGCTATCTAAGCGGGCGGCGATGCCCTTATCCGCTAGCATATTCGCAATCTGTGCGGCTAATTCTGGCTCACCGGGTGCAGGATATGTCAACTGATAAGCCTCAGGTGGAAATCCATAGTAATCATACAAAATACTTGGCTTTGGGCTACTCGACAAAGTCACCACAGATTCTTCCCAATGGGCAGTGATCAACACAATCGCCTTCGGAGCTGGTATTGGCACTGTTACTGAAGTTAAAAATGCACGCAATTCCCTATGATTAACATCATTGAGCAAAGGCATTGGGCCACCACCGTGGGGCACAAATAGCACAGGCATACGACTCGCGTTAACTTGCATCATAATCCTCTCGTGTTGATTAACTTATATCTGTACTACTGGCTTTAAACTCAGTATTTCTCACTTAACTCACTGTTCTACATAACACTTCAATGCACGCTTAAAATGCGGAGCGATTCAGCACCAACTGCCGCTGAAATTGCACTAAACGCTCAATAATTTCATCCAGTTTGATAACCAGAAAGAGGCCAGCCGATAAACTCAATGCCGGCAGTGCATTAATCGGCGCTTCATAGTTAAAGTGGAAATAAATCGCCCCCAACATAATCGCCAGTAAACCGCTCGCCGATAGCACTCGGTAGTCACGTAGACACAACCCAAGGGCGCCAATCACTTCCATCAAACCAATAAAATAACCAAAACCAGTGGGAAGATTCATTAATGTGAACGGAACATGGAACATAGACACGCCAAATAACTTGGCAAATCCCGAGATGAAAAACACTATGCTCATCGCCAATGTGACGGTTACAGCGGCGCGATTGAGTGTATTGGCACAAAGGAATAACTTCTGTGTATCAACCTCTGCAACTAAGCCATTGATACTTGAACCCTTAGTATCACATAAGTTTGAAAATCGCATCGCACACACCCCATTAAACGTGATATTTGCCGTCAGTCTTGGGCATAAATTCGCAGACGACGAGTGAGAATGGAATCGATTATGAGCCGATAAAAGATAAATAAATATGGAATAAAATCTAATATCTCATAAACTAATAATTTATAACTTGCGAGCAATCCTTGTGACCTTAGACCAACTGCTGATGTTTAAAACCGTAGCTGAGGCGGGCTCACTCAAAGCCGCCAGTGACAAACTGCACAAAACCCAACCTGCCATTAGTCAAAGCATCAAACAGTTAGAATCCCAACTCGATCTTATCCTGTTTAATCGCGAAGGTTATCGACTCGCCATCACTGAGCAAGGTCGAAAACTGCTACAACATACCCTGCGGGTACTGAATGAAGCGCAGGAAATGAAGCAAGTAGCGAAGCATTTAGCCAAAGGCAATGAAGCGAGCATCACCTTAGCTTTTGAAGCCTCCTTTAATCTCGCTCGAATTTTGCCGATTTTAGAGCTGACTCAAAATGAGTTTCCCTATACCCAAATTATTCTCAAACAAGAGTTTTTAACTGGTGCACTCGAAGCGCTGAATCAAGATAAAGCCGAAATCATCATCTCTGCGGGCGGAATTGAACCCATACGTTCGAGCCATTTAGAATTAGCCTATCTTTTTTCCGGTAGCCTTCTCGATGTTGCCGCACCGCGCATGCTTGAACGTCATCCGACACTGACCTACGCACGAGAGCTCGTTAATGAATACCAAATCGTGATCCAAGATACGGGCTCAGGCACTGCGAATATTGAGTTTGGGGTACAGGCGGGGCAACGACGTTGGTATGTTAATGATTTTTACACCAAAAAAATGCTTATTCAAAGTGGTATGGGCTGGGGCAAACTGCCGCACTATATGATTGAAGATTCACTCAAACAGGGCGCATTGATTGCACTGGATCTGCGTGAAAGGCAAAACAACATTCAACTCGATTACTATGTGATGCGAAAACCCCACTCACCTTTAGGCCCCGTCGCCCAAGCACTCTGGCAAAAGCTGATCGCCTTTTCATTGAGCTGAATGCTTAAGACTTCAAGCTTCAGGTTTGGTTTTAGTGGCTTTAAATAAGGTGAAGTAACTAAGTTATATGCCCTTATAAAGTCATCGGCCATAAACAAAAACACCCCTTGATAAGGGCGTTTTTCATTTTGTTAGCGGGCAGAACCTTAGACTAAACCTTAGCTAAGGTGCGCTCTTTGGCGCTCCAATCTAAGTGGTATTTCTCGCCAGCAGGCGTATCGATACGCTCAAATGTATGGGAACCGAAAAAATCACGCTGACCTTGGAGCAAGTTCGCTGGTAATGTTTCGCAGCGGTAACTGTCGTAATATGCCAGTGCTGAGCTAATACACGGCGCTGGAATACCTTGCATTACCGCAGTCGCTACCGCAGTGCGCCATAGGCCTTGCTTTTCAGACAAGGCAGACGCAAAACTGTCCGCCATCAACAGATTGCTAAGATCGGCATTGTCTTCATATGCTTGAGTGATTGATTGCAAGAAAGTCGCGCGAATAATACAACCCGCACGCCAAATTTTTGCAATTTCAGCAAAGTCTAACTGCCATTTTTGCTCATAGGCCGTCATCGCCATTAACTGGAAGCCTTGGGCGTAACAACAGACTTTTGCACAATATAACGCGCTTTCAAGGGCTTCAATCAATTGCGTTTTTTGCGCATTATCAATAATTGTTGGATTTGGCCCCGCTAATTTCTGGCTAAGTTGCAAGCGTAAGGATTTTTGGGTACTCACGGCGCGAGCATACACAGCCTCAGCAATCGTCGGCGCCGGACAGCCAATTTGTAAACTGCTCACGGCCGTCCACAAACCCGTGCCTTTTTGGCCCGCTTTATCTAAGATCATTTCCACCAGCGGTTTACCCGTTAATGGATCGGCTTGTTTTAAGACTTCGGCACTGATCCCCATCAAATAGCTGTTTAAACTACCTTTGTTCCAGCGTTCAAACACATCGCCCACTTCTGCAGCGCTCATGCCTAAACCGTCATGCAGCATTTGATAGGCTTCGCAAATCAACTGCATGTCAGCGTATTCAATACCGTTATGCACCATCTTCACATAATGGCCAGAACCCGCAGGACCAATATAAGTCGTGCATGGCTCGCCTTCTGTCACGGGATTACCCGGCTCAAAGCGTTCGATAGGTAGCCCAGTTTTGGTATCAACCTTAGCGGCAATCGCTTTCCAAATCGGCGCAACATGGTGCCATGCATCGATATCACCGCTAGGCATAAGTGAGGGTCCAAAACGCGCACCGACTTCGCCGCCCGAAACTGCAGAGCTGAAAAATACAAACTGCCCTTTGTAGCGCGCTTCACGCTCAACAGTGTCAGTCCATAAACTGTTACCTGTGTCGATAACAATATCGTCGGACTCAATTCCTGCAGAAATCAAGGCACTACAGACACCATCAACGGGAGCACCAGCAGGAACAGAAAGCACAAGAATACGGGGTTTTGTGAGACTGGCTAACATTTCGGTAAGATTAGCACAGCCAAGAATGCGAGATTCGAGTCCAGCACGTTCCTGTTTTTCTTGCTGTATAACACCATTAACTTTAACAGGATCGAGGTCAAACGCGCTGACGTGATATTGGTTATCTGCGATGTTTAGCGAGAGGTTTTTACCCATAACACCAAGGCCAATTACGCCGATATCATTAAGATTGCTGTGGTTTTGCATTATATTATTCCCACGGGTCACAGAGGTTAGAGCTAACCAATTTTGAGGGGTAATTATACCGATCTTTGTAACTTAATTACCAGAGACATACGATTGGCAATTTCGATTGTGCCGAAAGTACCAATCGTTTAGGTCTCATTTTATCTAGGGCGTGTTGACGTTTCAGGGTTATTTTTGCAGCGAGTTGGCAGGCTTTTATGCAAGGCAAAGCCCGTGCAGTGTAGTTATTCTACATAAACGGGCGATAACGCAGCAGAAACGCTAGCCAAACGCTGCCCGAAGGGTTCGTCTGGCAAGCTCTTGCTCTTTGTCACTCGTCATTTGAGTAGAATAACTACACGTCACTCCTCGTTTCGTGATCACGAGCTTGCCAGAGCGAACAAAATTTAATCTCGAAACGTCAACACGCCCTAGTAGAACCGTCAATTAATGGGCAAGTTTAAGCCCTAAAACACCCAGTAATATCAATATCAAACTGGCGATTTTAAGTAAGCTAACGCCTTCTCCTAAGAGGATAATTCCCGCAATCGCCGTACCCATAGCACCAATGCCGACCCACACGCCGTAAGCCGTACCAATAGGCAAATGCTTAACCGCGAGTCCTAGTAGCAACACACTCACTGCCATCGACGCTACTGTAAAGATACTTGGCCACAAACGCGTAAAACCGTCGGTATATTTAAGCCCGATAGCCCAACCAATTTCAAATAAACCCGCAAGAACTAATAAGAACCAACTCATAGTGAACTCCCATAAAGGGGTCGTCCCCATGTTAGATTAGGCGTATTTAGGGTCGTCCCTAAGCCATTTGATTACAGTAAAACTGTAGGTGATGATTGTGCGTGATAGCTGTACGTGATGAGCCTGCAAGACTAGCAAATTTGAGGTGAAAATTTCAATCTTTGATTTTGCCGAAATAAGAAATGCCATGCGCAAAAAGCGATAGTAAGCTTGGTCAGTTTACTATCGCCTTGATATTTCAACTCTCTATAAGACCTTTACACTCTTTCTATAAAAGCCTTTACGATCTATTTCTTACACTAAGGCATCGGCATAACCCATGCGAGTGAGCGCGGTACGCACTAACTCTAAGGTCTGTGGATCTTCTATGGTCGCTGGCGCAGTATATTGCTGATTATCGGCAATTTTTCGCATAGTACCGCGTAAAATTTTACCCGAGCGCGTTTTAGGTAATTTTTGAATCGCACTCACTAACCTAAAGGAAGCGACGGGACCAATTTCTTGGCGTACCAGGGTTATTAACTGTTTATGCAGCTCTTCATCACTGATCGTCACGCCTTTCTTGAGTACCACTAATCCGAGGGGAACTTGGCCCTTAAGCGCATCATCTACCCCAATTACCGCGGCTTCGGCCACATCAGGGTGTTGACATAACACTTCTTCGAAGCGTCCCGTCGATAACCTGTGCCCCGCTACATTTATGATGTCATCGATACGACTCATAATGTAGAGATAGCCGTCTTCATCGGTATAACCCGCATCGCCAGTTAAGTAGTAACCCGGATACATAGACAAGTAACTATCTTGATAGCGTTGATCATTTTGCCACAGTGTCGTTAAGGTTCCCGGCGGTAGAGGCAATTTAATCACCACATTACCCGAAGTATTGGCCGCAACTTGCTCACCTAATTCGTCTAGCACTTCAACCGCATAACCCGGCACAGGTAAAGCTGGCGAACCTGGTTTAATGGTAACCGGCGCTGTGCCCATCAAATTTGCTGCGACAGGCCAGCCCGTTTCGGTTTGCCACCAGTGATCAATAACAGGTTTAGCGAGCTTAGTGTGTGCCCAAACTAAGGTATCGGGATCGCAACGCTCCCCCGCCAAAAACACATTTTTAAGACAAGCTAAATCAACACCTTGTAGATATTCACCGTCAGGATCTTCACGCTTGATTGCGCGAATAGCCGTCGGCGCGGTGAAGAAGCTTTTAACCTTATATTTGGCAATCGTGCGCCAAAATGCGCCAGGATCTGGCGTCCCGACAGGTTTGCCCTCATACATTAACGTGGTTGCGCCCACCAGCAGCGGCCCGTACACAATGTAAGAGTGACCCACAACCCAGCCCACATCGGACGCAGCCCAAAACACATCACCCGCTTGAATATCGTAAATATGCTGCATCGACCAAGCCAGAGCCACGGCATGGCCACCATTATCGCGTACCACACCTTTAGGCTGACCCGTGGTGCCTGAGGTATAAAGCACATACAAGGGATCGGTAGCCTTGAGGACGACACAATCGGCCTTAGGTGCAGTTGCTAATGCGGCTTGCCAATCTAAGTCACGACCCTCAAGTAAATCGGCCTGATACTGGCTACGATTCAAAATTAGGCAGTGATTAACCTGATGCACTGACTGCGCTAATGCTTTATCTAACAGAGGCTTGTAAGGGATCACGCCCGAAGGCTCAATGCCGCAAGATGCCGACAAGACCAATTTAGGCTTGGCATCGTTAATCCGAGTCGCGAGTTCATTGGCGGCAAAGCCACCAAAAACCACAGAATGAATCGCACCGATGCGGGCACAGGCCAGCATAGCGAAGGCAGTTTCCGGCACCATAGGCATATAAATCACCACACGGTCGCCCTTCACTATACCAATAGATTGCATAAAGCCCGCGAGTCGGCTCACTTGAGCCTGTAACTCCCCGTAGCTAATGCCGTATTCAGTATCCGTAACAGGACTCACATACTGGATAGCCACTTGGTCACCGCGTCCAGCCAACACATGGCGGTCAACGGCGTTATAACAAGTGTTCATCTCACCATCGGCGAACCAATGATAAAACGGCGCCTGTGATTCATCGAGCACAGTTTGCGCTGGCTTAATCCAATCGAGCGTCTTCGCCGCTTCTCCCCAGAATTCGGCTTTATTAAGCAAGGATGCTTGGTGCAACGCTTGATGTTTTTGTTGGTTCTGTTTTTGATTTGTGGCTTGCGCTACAGATGCATTTTGCTGTTCGGTCAACATATGTCCTCCAATCAGGACTGCGACTCACATCGTCAGCCGCAATAACTACCCCTTCCTGCTTCTATTATTAGCAAGGAGGTCTAAAGCCCACTATTAGACGTTAGCCTATAACCAGAAGATATTTGTGGTTTTATGTGAGAACACTAATTTAAAGCACACGTTTTAATCTCGCTGCACAGGCTTATGGCAATTGGGATTGACACTTTTATGGCAACAGAATAAAAGCCAAAATCTTTACCTTTACGTAAACTTCATATATCTTGCTTAAAACTGATTATTTAGGGTGCATGAATGAGCGCAACGAACACACCACAAACGACTTACTCGATCAGTGATCTCTCAAAAGAGTTTGATATCACTACTCGTAGTATTCGTTTTTACGAAGACCAAGGTTTGCTTAAACCTAAACGCCGCGGCCAAACCCGTATTTATAGCCTCAAAGACAGGGTGCGTCTCAAGCTAATTCTTCGCGGCAAACGCTTGGGCTTTTCTTTGGCAGAAACCCGTCGCTTGTTCGAATTATACGATGCCGACAAGAGCAGCACCTCACAGCTCAATACCATGCTGGCGCTAGTGGAAGAAAAAAAGTCCGCACTACAACAGCAAATGGACGACATCAAAGTCGTATTGATGGAACTCAATTCCGCCGAGCAGCAGTGCCGTTTAGCCTTAGAAGATAACAAAACGGCAAAAGCCTAAATCCCCGTTGACACAAAATCAAATCAATTTGATAGCGATAACGACTACGGATTTAAGTACAAGATTTAAAAGACTCAAGCACCTAAAAATCATAAAAACTATAACAATCTGAAATTAGAACATCTGAAAGGACACAAGCAATGAACTCTCTCTACACAAGTCTGAATTTTAGCCTAGGCGAAGACGTCGATATGCTGCGCGATGCAGTGCAGGATTTTGCCGCGAATGAAATCGCCCCAATTGCCGCGAAAGTGGATCACGACAATGCCTTTCCCAATGAACTTTGGCCTGTGCTTGGAGGAATGGGACTGCTCGGAGTAACGGTACCCGAAGAGTTCGGCGGCGCAAACATGGGCTACCTAGCCCACGTCGTCGCAATGGAAGAAATCTCCCGCGCATCCGCTTCTATCGGCCTAAGTTACGGTGCCCACTCAAACCTGTGTGTCAATCAAATCAACCGTAACGGTAATGCAGCGCAAAAAGCCAAGTACCTGCCAAAACTGGTGAGCGGTGAGCATATTGGCGCGCTGGCCATGAGTGAGCCAAACGCAGGTTCTGACGTGGTTTCGATGAAGCTACATGCCCGTAAAGAAGGCGACCGATTCATCTTAAACGGCAACAAAATGTGGATCACTAACGGTCCAGATGCACACACCTATGTCATTTACGCGAAAACCGACTTAACCAAAGGCGCACACGGTATTACCGCCTTTATCGTTGAACGTGATTCGAAAGGTTTTAGCCAAGCGCAAAAGCTCGACAAACTCGGCATGCGCGGCTCTAACACCTGCGAACTGGTGTTTGAAGATGTAGAAGTACCAGAAGAAAACATTTTAGGCGGACTCAATAACGGCGTAAAAGTGCTGATGAGCGGCCTAGATTACGAGCGCGTCGTACTGTCTGGCGGTCCGCTGGGGATCATGAATGCCTGCATGGATATCGTTGTGCCTTACATCCACGAGCGTGAGCAATTTGGCAAATCCATCGGTGAATTCCAACTAGTGCAAGGCAAGTTAGCCGACATGTACACAGGCATGAATGCCGCCAAATCCTATGTCTATAACGTCGCAAAATCCTGCGATCGCGGTGAAACCACCCGTAAAGATGCCGCAGGCGCCATTCTTTATAGCGCAGAACTTGCCACCAAAATGGCACTGGATGCAATTCAACTGCTAGGCGGCAATGGCTATGTCAACGAATACGCCACAGGCCGCTTACTGCGTGATGCAAAGCTGTATGAAATCGGCGCTGGCACCTCAGAAATTCGCCGCATGCTGATTGGCCGCGAACTGTTCAATGAGTCGAAATAACGCGAGTTCAAATAATCTCTCACAAGTGAATGGGTAGCACCTCACTGTAACTTACAGTTTGCGCCCACCATTCGAGCAAGGTGATACCGAGTTTCCGCTTTATAAGGACAATCAAAGTGACGCAAATAAGCAGTCGTATCAACGCCCGTAGCGATGAATTTAAAGCAAAATCAGACGATATGGCCGCCCTAGTGGCCGATCTCAAAACTAAACTCAATAAAATCGAACTCGGCGGCGGCCCTGTGGCGCTAGAGCGTCATTTATCCCGCGGTAAATTACTGCCACGTCAACGGGTTGAAAAGCTGCTCGATGCAGGTTCGCCCTTTTTAGAGCTATCGCAATTTGCGGCGTTTGAAGTCTATGACGAAGAAGTGCCCGCAGCGGGCATTATCGCTGGTATCGGCCGTGTGAGCGGTGTTGAGTGCATGATCATCGCCAACGACGCTACAGTTAAAGGTGGCACTTACTACCCGATTACCGTTAAAAAACATCTACGCGCCCAAGATATTGCCAGCCGTTGTCACTTGCCTTGTATCTATTTAGTCGACTCTGGCGGCGCTAACCTGCCCCGCCAAGATGAAGTCTTCCCCGACCGCGACCATTTCGGCCGCATCTTTTACAATCAAGCGCAAATGTCCGCTAAGGGCATTCCCCAAATTGCAGTGGTGATGGGCTTATGTACCGCAGGCGGCGCCTATGTGCCGGCCATGGCGGATGAATCGATTATCGTAAAAGATCAAGGCACTATCTTCTTAGCCGGCCCGCCATTAGTCAAAGCGGCCACTGGCGAAGAAGTTAGCGCCGAAGAACTCGGCGGCGCCGAAGTGCACACTAAAATTTCCGGCGTAGCGGATCATTTAGCCCAAAACGATGAGCACGCGTTAGAGCTTGCCCGCCGCGCGGTATCACGCCTGAATCATCAAAAAGAAATCAAATCACTGCTGAGCCCAGTCAAGCCACCAAAATTCGATATCAGCGAACTGTATGGCATTGTCGGCACCGACTTGAAAAAGCCCTTTGATGTCAAGGAAGTGATCGCCCGTATCGTCGATGATTCTGATTTTGATGAGTTTAAAGCCAACTATGGCGCGACCTTAGTGTGCGGTTTTGCCCGCATTCACGGCTACCCAGTCGGCATTGTCGCTAACAACGGCATTCTGTTCTCTGAGTCTGCGCAAAAAGGCGCGCACTTTATTGAACTGTGCTGCCAGCGCAAAATTCCGCTGCTGTTCCTACAAAATATCACCGGCTTTATGGTGGGTAAAAAGTACGAACACGAAGGCATAGCCAAACACGGCGCTAAAATGGTGACCGCGGTTTCTTGCGCCAATGTACCTAAATTCACTGTGATTATTGGCGGCAGCTACGGCGCGGGTAACTACGGCATGTGTGGCCGTGCGTTCGAACCGACCATGATGTGGATGTGGCCTAACGCCCGTATTTCTGTGATGGGCGGAGAGCAAGCCGCAGGCGTTCTCGCCACAGTGCGTCGCGACGGTTTAGCCCGTAAAGGTGAAGAATGGTCGCTTGAGGATGAAAAATCCTTTAAAGCGCCAATTGTCGCCCAGTACGATAAAGAAGGTCATCCGTATCATGCCAGCGCCCGTTTATGGGATGACGGCATTATCGACCCAGCGCAAACCCGCGATGTGGTCGGCCTTGCCCTATCGGCGGCATTAAATGCTCCTATCGAAGACACCCGCTTTGGTGTGTTCCGTATGTAAAAGGCACATGTGAAAAACATATGTCACACAAGAAGATAGGAAAAGAATAATGACAGACACATTAAACAGCGCTAGCGGCACAAAGGATTTAAGCAACTTACAGCACGTGAGCCATGCGCTCACTCACGGCGTTGCCGAGCTTATTTTAGATCGCAGCGATGTGCACAACGCCTTCGATGAAGTGATGATTAGCGAGATGATTAGCGTCCTTAGCTATTTTGCTGAGCACAAGCAATGCCAAGTGCTGGTACTCAAAGCGAACGGCAAAAACTTCAGCGCCGGCGCCGATCTCAATTGGATGCGCAAGCAAGCCAAAATGGACTTTGAGCAAAATCTAAATGATGCCAAAGCCTTAGCAAAACTGATGCAGGATTTAGATACCTTTCCTAAGCCCACCATTGCACTAGTGCAAGGTGCAGCCTTTGGCGGCGCACTGGGGCTGATTTGCGCCTGCGATATCGCTATCGCCACGACGCGCGCCAGCTTTTGCTTGAGCGAAGTGAAACTCGGATTAATTCCAGCAGTAATTAGCCCTTACGTTGCCCGCGCTATGGGTAATCGTGCATCGCGCCGCTACATGCTGACCGCCGAGCGTTTTAGTGCAGAAACCGCATTAAAACTTAACGTCATTCATGAGATCAGCGATGACTTAGACGCCGCCGCAAAGCCTATGATTGAGGCACTACTTGCCAATAGTCCGCAAGGCATGGCGTGGGTCAAAACACTGCTGTCGCATCTTGAAGATGGCGTGATAGACCAAAACACCATTGATTATACTAGCGAGCGTATCGCCCGCATTCGGGTATCGACCGAGGGCCAAGAGGGCTTAAACGCCTTTTTTGAGAAACGTCAGCCTAATTGGCAACAAGCGCACTCAATGCCCTCCAAGCCCATGCAAAAGCCAAGTGATACCCAAGGAGCCCTTTGATGTTGACCAAGCACATGTTTACCAAACTATTGATTGCTAACCGCGGTGAAATCGCCTGTCGCATCATCAAAACGGCCCATGCCATGGGCGTTCGCACCGTTGCCCTATATTCCGATGCCGATAAAGAAGCGCGCCATGTCGCCATGGCCGACGAATCCTTCTATTTAGGCGGCAGCGCACCGGCAGACTCCTATTTAAAGGGCGATTTGATTATCGACATCGCCAAAAAAGCGGGCGCACAAGCGATTCACCCAGGTTATGGTTTCTTGTCTGAAAATGCCGACTTTGCCCGTAAATGTGAAGCCGCTGGCATCACCTTTGTTGGCCCAGGCAGTGATGCTATCGATGCCATGGGCAGCAAAAGCGCCGCTAAATCTATTATGACTGCAGCAAACGTGCCCTTAGTGCCGGGTTATCACGGCGATGACCAAACCGATGCGACCTTAAAAGCGGAGGCGCTGAAAATCGGCTTCCCTATGCTGATTAAAGCGGCTTATGGCGGCGGCGGTAAAGGCATGCGGATCGTCGAGAACGAAGGCGAAATCATGGAAGCCGTAAACTCGGCGCGCCGTGAAGCGGCCTCTTCTTTTGGTAATGATAAGTTATTGATGGAGCGTTATTTACGCCAGCCACGCCACGTCGAAGTGCAAGTGTTTGCCGACACCTTTGGCAACGCGATTTACTTATCGGATCGCGATTGTTCGATTCAACGCCGCCACCAAAAAGTGGTCGAAGAAGCGCCTGCGCCCGGCTTAAGCGATACACTGCGTGCCCAAATGGGTGAAGCGGCCGTCGCGGCAGCCAAAGCCATCGATTATGTTGGCGCGGGGACGGTGGAGTTTCTGCTCGACACAGACAATAGCTTCTATTTCATGGAAATGAACACCCGTCTGCAGGTTGAGCATCCAGTGACTGAGATGGTCACAGGACAAGATTTAGTGAAATGGCAGTTAATGGTCGCCAGTGGTCAGCCACTACCCCTTAAGCAAGATGAAGTGCGTATTCACGGCCATTCCTTTGAAGTGCGAATTTATGCCGAAGATCCACAAAATGAGTTTTTACCCGCCAGCGGTAAGCTCAACTTTTTACGTGAACCCGAGCAAAGCAAATACGTGCGTATCGATTCGGGCATTCGCGAAAATGATGTGATCAGCAACTTCTACGATCCTATGATTGCCAAGCTTATCGTCTGGGATGAATCGCGCCCGCGCGCGCTGCAACGTTTAGTGCATGCCTTAGAGTCGTATCAAATCAGCGGTCTTAAGCACAACATTGAGTTTTTGGCCAACATTGCCGAACACCCAGCGTTTGCCAATGCCGACTTTAGCACTGACTTTATTGGCCGTTATGGCGATACCCTGATTGGCACAGCTTCAAGCGAAGCCGATACTGCGCTTGCCTTTGCCGCGCTGTATCAAGTGCTTGCCCGTAAAGAAGCCGCCAAAGCGCAAGCTGTCAACAGCGCCGATCCTTACTCGCCTTGGGGTCAAGTGAGCGGCTTTAGACTCAACAGTTGCAGTCAGCACAATATTGCCCTACTCGATGATGCCCATGAATTGCAGCAGTTAGTGATGCTCGATTTAGGTGGCATGTATCAGCTACCGCTGCACGGACAAGATTGGTTGCTAAATGGCGAGCTGAAACAAGATTTACTGCTCGCAGAAATCAACGGCCATAAGAGTAAAGTGCCCGTTAGTGCCCAAGGTGATGACTTTACGCTGTTTTTATCCTCTGGCAGTTACCACTTTAAAGCAGTGCAAACACTCGTGGTCGAAGAACAAGCCAGCAATGCTGACAAGTTAAAAGCGCCCATGAACGGCACGGTAGTGACCCATTTAGTCGATATCGGCACACAAGTTAAAGCGGGCCAAGGTTTGCTGGTGATGGAAGCCATGAAGATGGAATACACAATCGAAGCCCCCTTTGACGGCATAGTCACTGAGTTCTACTTTAAGGCGGGCGAGCTAGTAACCGATGGCGCAACCTTGCTTAACGTAGAGCCGTTAAACCTAGCGCCATTAAATGGGATTGAGGCTGAGCCCACTGCGACCAAGGAAGCCTAAGATGTCTTTCGTCAATATGAGCCAAAGTCTACACGCCAAAGACACGGTCAGCATTTTCGAGATGGGCGCACGCGACGGCCTGCAAAACGAAGTCGCCGTGCCGACGGCAGCAAAAATCGCCTTGATTGAATCGCTGGCAGGTGCGGGGCTTAAGCGTATCGAAGCCGGCAGCTTTGTGTCACCTAAATGGGTGCCACAAATGGCCGATTCTGCCGATGTGCTCAAGCAAATACAGCGTCAAAGCGGCGTGGTGTATAGCGCTCTCACACCCAACGTTAAAGGCTTTGAACTGGCACTGGATGCAAAAGCGAGTGAGGTGGCAATATTTGGCGCCGCCTCACAAAGCTTTAGTCAGCGCAATATCAACTGCTCGATAGAAGAGTCGATTGAACGCTTTATCCCTTTGATGAAATTAGCAAAAAAACACAATATCCCAGTGCGTGGCTATGTGTCCTGTGTGCTCGGCTGCCCCTATGAAGGTGAGATAGCGGTCAGTGAAGTGGCCCGTGTGTCTGAAATCCTTTACAAAATGGGCTGTTACGAAATATCGCTTGGCGACACCATAGGTGTAGGCACGCCGCAAAAAGCCCGTAGAATGCTGCAAACTGTGGCTGAGCGCGTCCCAGTCGAAAAACTGGCGCTACACTTTCACGACACCTATGGCCAAGCATTAGCCAACATTTTAGCCTGCTTAGACTTAGGTGTGCGGGTGTTTGACTCCTCGGTTGCGGGTCTTGGTGGTTGCCCCTATGCCAAAGGCGCATCGGGCAATCTTGCCACCGAAGACTTAGTGTATATGCTGCACGGCATGGGATTCGAAACGGGTATCGATTTACAAAAACTCGCGTTAGCTGGGCAAGCGATCAGCACACAGTTGAATCGCAACAACGGTTCGAAAGTGGCCACTGCCCTGTTAGCAAAATAAAACAAAAACCATTAACGACACCAACAACCGTTATTAAAAACGCGCGTTATTTCCCGCGCGTTTTCTAAAGCATAAAAGGACATCACAATGGCAGGACTCAATAAAGTCGTCAGCAGCTATGAAGAAGCGTTAGCAGGCTTATCGGACGACATGACCATTATGGTCGGCGGCTTTGGCCTATGCGGCATTCCAGAAGGCTTAATCAATCAAATGGTTAAGATGGGCGTTAACGGCTTAACGGCGATATCAAATAACGCTGGCGTTGACGATTTCGGCCTTGGCTTACTGTTAAAACATCGCCAAATCGCCACTATGATCGCCTCTTACGTGGGTGAAAATGCCACCTTTGAACAGCAAATGCTCTCTGGCGAACTGAACGTGATTTTAACGCCCCAAGGCACGCTGGCGGAAAAGATCCGCGCAGGCGGCGCAGGTATTCCGGCATTTTTCACCGCTACAGGCTTCGGCACGCCAGTCGCTGATGGCAAAGAAACCCGCGAAATCAAAGGTCGCCATTACGTGTTAGAAGAATCGCTGACCGCAGATTTTGCCTTAGTGCGCGCATGGAAAGCCGATACCATGGGTAATTTGGTGTTCCGTAAAACCGCAGCCAACTTTAACCCTATGATGGCGGCCGCGGGCAAAATCACTGTGGTTGAAGCCGAGTTTATTGTTGAGCCGGGCGAGCTAGACCCAGATCATATCCACACGCCGGGCATCTATGTTGACCGCGTTATTCAAGGCACGTTCGAGAAACGTATCGAGCAGCGCACGGTAAAAGCCGCGAAATAAAAGGCGCTGGCAAAACCTTGAAACACAGTTAACGCAATTGGCACTTAGCTCCCTAAAGTAAAAACTAAGGGTAAAAACCTAAGAGTAAAGACCAAAGCGTCAAAGCCAAATAGAAAGGATAGATATCATGGCATTATCAAGAGAACAACTGGCTCAGCGCGTCGCCAAAGAATTAAAAGACGGCTACTACGTCAACCTTGGCATCGGCATTCCCACACTGGTCGCTAACTATATTCCGAGCGGCATGGAAGTCATGCTGCAATCGGAAAATGGTCTACTTGGCATGGGCGAATTCCCTACCGAAGACACCATAGATCCCGATTTAATCAACGCGGGTAAACAAACCGTTACCGCAGTGAAAGGTGCTTCATTTTTTTCATCGGCGGAAAGCTTTGCCATGATCCGTGGCGGCCATGTGGATTTAACCGTACTCGGCGCCTTTGAAGTCGATGTGAATGGCTCTATCGCCTCATGGATGATCCCCGGCAAACTCATCAAAGGCATGGGCGGCGCGATGGATTTAGTCGCGGGCGCCGAAAACATTATCGTGACTATGATGCACGCCGATAAATACGGCAATTCTAAGCTGCTACCCGTGTGCGAATTGCCACTAACCGGTTACGGCTGCATTAAACGCGTCGTCACAGATTTAGCCTTTATCGAAATCAAAGATGGCGCATTTCATTTGTTAGAGCGCGCGCCAGGCGTCAGCGTCGAAGAAATCGTCAGCAAAACCGCCGGCAAATTAATCGTGCCAGAGCATGTACCAGAAATGGTGTTTTAAGCGTTCTCTAAAATGCGCAAGTAACGTATAGCGGCTAAGGTTGAAACTCAAGTTAGTTTGAAAGCTTTAGCCTAAAGAGTTTTGAGCGTTAACCGACGTTTTACGATACCAACAAGGCCCAGAAAATGATTCTGGGCCTTGTTGCTTTTGTCATCCCCGCGAAAACGGGGAACCATGAGTAAAATTCACCACCAGCTTGTTCACTACAAACCTTGTTTTTTGTGAGCTTTTGCAGTCTAGGTACTTTTTGAGAGCTTATCGCCATAAACAGCACTAATGCTCTGGCGACACGCCGTAAACCCATCCTTGGGGGCTCAACGAAAAAGTCCCTTTTTCCGATGGTCGCCAACGCAAGAGTGCGGTTTACTCCCCATCCCAGCATATTCAATAATGAACAATGTCGCGCATTAAACTGATAACACCATATGTTAGTAAGGTTCTTTGCTGGCGAATGTGTGTTCACCATCGCTACAACGGAGTCGCTTAATGCTTGCTTCAAAAATGCTACAGATAGTCATATTTAGCGCCGTTACGGTAAACTTGACGCCAGCTAAGTAAAAAGGATACACAGAATGTTAGATAAGTTTCTCAATAAACGCAGCCGAAGCAGCAAGCTGATGCGCGATTATCCAAAAAACGTGTTTGAATACAACCAGTATTTGTTGACTGGTTATATTGATACTGGGATAGCGGAAAAATTCGAGAGATTAAAAGCATATATTGATTACCCTGATGATTTTCGCCAGTGGGAGTTATTTGGATCTGAGTTCGCAGTACCTGAATGCCATTGGAATCTTGCGGCACAACTTACGTATATTGAATCAGGCAAGCTCGAGGCGGCACCGCTGCTGCATTCGCTCGCTTACGGCTATTTTGATACCGCCATAGACTATTACAAATACTGCACTGCGGTTGAAAACACCGGTGGTTTTACTAATGCTAGTTGGGATACAACCCATGTATTCAGGCTGGTGCTGATGCTTTTTTCAGGGCTTAAGACTGAGGCCGACGAGCTGTATTATGCCAACGCAATGGCTTGGCGCTCAGGCTGGATAATTCGCTCCCACAGTTTTATAGGCGATTTTTTGGTGCTGCTGTATGGGCGCTATTTGGGCGTTATTGAGCCGCCTTTTGCCACGGAAGTGCAAGTGACACTGCGAAAAACGGCTCCTTTCCCCTATGCGCCATTTTTAGATAACTGGGACACACAGGATATCGAATTCATCAGCACTATGCTGCAAACCCTGTGTGATCATCAGGTAGAACAAGCAGTTATTGGGGATAAAAAGTGCTTTTTTGAGTTCAATGGTGGACCGCACACATATTTACCATTGACAGCGTTAATGCTGCTGAAACTGCGATCCCTTAGGGGTTTGCCTAACCCACAATTCAGTCATCCAGCCTTTGGCGAGATCACAGCTTTGTTTGAACAAGTATCCACATCATTTAGTGATTATGTTGCAACGTTAGGGATACAGCGGATTGAAGATGCTGCTGATGAGGTGTTAACCAACACATTAACCAGAATGCAAAGCCAAGATTTTGATGCCCATGCTATTTTCGCCAAGCGACTGCCATCGTTTAGTGCTGGTTAAGATTTTGATTAACCAAATTTTCATAAAAAATGGATAACCAATAAAATTATGATTCTATTAATATTGAGGACCCAAGGCTTAAGGTTGAGCGTATTCAAGCCTTAAGTCATCCACAATACAAGCCAGAGGAAAGCTTATGTACCAGATTGCGATTGTGATATTTGATGAATTTACCGATATCGATTTCTTCTTAATGCGCGATATTCTCGGCCGTACAAAAACCGATTGGACAGTAAAAGTACTCGGGACCAAACCTAGCCACATATCAAGCTTGGGGATGACGGTTGCAACCGATGGTCATGTGGCCGAAGTCGCTGATGCCGACGTGGTATTATTCAGCAGTGGTTACAAAGGCGTACCTGCGGCACTTGCTGATACTGAGTTTATGTCCGCCCTTAAATTAGATCCCACACGACAATTGCTTGGCAGTATCTGCGCTGGGTCATTCTTCTTTGCCAAATTAGGGCTACTCGACAATCTTTCAGCAACGACTCACCCCGATGCAAAACCTGCCCTAGTTGCCATGGGCGTCGATGTAGAAGACTGCGCCCTCGTGATTAATGGCAATATTGCCACTGCGGGTGGCTGCCTTTCCTCACTCTATTTAACCGGTTGGGTTGCGGAGCGTTTATTCGACAGTGCGAAACGCCGCGAAATTCACAGGCAGCTTATTCCTGCCGGGCAAACAGATATTTTTGAAGCATTAATCCAATCCTCCATCTCCGCGGCCATTCGTTAAAAGTGATGTAGATACTCTCGATGAATGAAAAGGATCCCATGATAAAACTTAAAAATCTTCTCGAGGCTATAAAAGCCGAGCATCAAATAACCACCCCGAATGAGCTTGTGGCTTTGCTATCGCAAAATGAATTACTCATTCAGCAAATCCAAACTGCTGATGCGCAGCATTGGGTGCATTTTGCTAAGAATACCTTCGATGGTTGGTATTGCATTCGAACACCTATGCTCAGTACCTTTCATGTTTATTACCAAGAACGTGGACAAAACTGTTGGGGAGAAGATGTTTTTACCGAGCAAAGTGAAGCCATAGCAGCGGTTATTTTTATGTCTGGTATTTGGGATCAAGTCCCCTAGCACTAAGCAAGTAAAAGCCTGCTCACTCATCCTATATCTTCACCTTCACGAATGGCGATATGTAACGAATCATTACGCGACTTTCAATATCGAAATCATCCTGTTAGGGTGAGTGCTTAGATTGACTCATAATAACAGACACATTTTTAGCGCTCTGTTTATCTCTCTCATTGTCCAAAGGAGCGGTATCTATGGACTGGCTTATTATTGCACTCGCAGGCTTTTTAGGCGGCATGCTCAATGCAGTTGCCGGTGGTGGCAGTTTTATTACCCTTTTAGCGTTAGTGTTTGTCGGGGTTCCACCGATTGCGGCGAATGCCACGGGGACAGCCGCGCTGCTGCCCGGTTATATCGCCAGCGCATGGCGTTTTAGAAAGGATATCGAATATCCGGCGAGTCTTAGCCTTAAGAATCTGATCTTAATTGCTTTAATTGGCGGCAGTATTGGCGCGGGTATTTTGCTGACCACCAGCGAGCAAGTCTTCGCAAAGCTGATCCCTTGGCTGATTCTACTGGCCACCGCGGCCTTTATTGTTGGCCCTTGGTTGCTCAAACGAAGAATCGCTGAGCAAGGCGAAAACACCTCTACGCCAATGTTAAGTCCGATAACGGCACTGATAATGCTGTCGGCTGTGTGTATCTATGGCGGTTATTTTAATGGTGGCTTAGGCATCATACTACTCGCAAGTTTTGGCCTGATGGGGCAAACCAATCTACATGGGATGAACGGACTTAAAAATCTGATTTCAGCCCTGCTCACCGCCATCGCCGTTGTGGTTTATGCCGCGGGCAATGTGATCGATGGGCAATATCTGTTGCTGCTTGCCGTTATGGCGATTGTCGGTGGTTATGTGGGGGCGGCGCTGGCCTACCGTATTTCACAGCCCTTGCTACGCGGCTTTATTGTGATCGTCGGTTTAGCGATGGCCTTAGGCTTTTTCATGCGCTAGTTTTTCATGCGTTAGTTTTCATACGTTAGACTTTTGATTTGTGAAGCTTAAGCTCATAACAGCTGGACAGGCGAGTTTTCGATACAAGGTCTCACCGATAAATTGCCCTTATGTGACTGACTTGTTACTCTGATCCATCCTATAGGAGAACAGTGTGATTAAGGATAGCGATGAAACTGATGACCTTGAAGCTGAGTACCTTGAGACTGAGTAAATTAATGCCAAAGACCTTGAAGCTCAGCACCTTAAATCTTGCCCTGTGTCTTATTGCATGCTCACCGGCTATTTACACCGAAACCGCTAGCGCAGCGACCATTAGCGTCAAAACGGAAACGGGTAATATTCAGGTAAAAACCATAGCCCAAGGGTTAGAAAATGTCTGGGGCATGGCATTTTTACCCGACGGCAGCATGCTCGTGACTGAACGCGCTGGCAGAATGCGCATTGTCAGCACCGCAGGCAAAGTGGGTGAACCCTTAACGGGTTTACCGCCTATGTATGCCAAAGGTCAAGGTGGTTTACTTGATGTCGTGCTTGCGCCAGATTTTGCTAGCAGCAAAAAAATCTATTTCAGTTATTCAGAACCCGCTGAAGGTGATGCAAGCGAGCTCAATAGCACAGCGGTCAGTTTTGCCACTCTCAATGGTAACAAGCTTGAAAATCTCACCCGCGTTTTTAGTCAGCACCCCAAAATCAACAGCGGTCACCATTTTGGATCTCGTTTAGTGTGGGCGCCTGACGGCACACTGTTTATCACACTCGGCGATCGCTATAGTGAAAAAGATAGCGCACAAACATTGGACAATCATTTAGGCAAAGTGGTGCGTATTCATGCCGATGGCTCAGTGCCTAAGGATAACCCCTTCGTCAATACGGCTGGCGCCTTACCCGAGATCTGGTCTATTGGTCACCGCAATATGCAGGGCGCGGCGATCAATCCCATCAGCAAAGTATTGTGGACGGGCGAACATGGGCCCCAAGGCGGCGATGAACTCAATATCGACCAAGCGGCTAAAAACTATGGCTGGCCAGTGATTACCTATGGTGAGAATTATGGTGGCGGCAACATCGGCGAAGGCACCCATAAGGTGGGAATGGAGCAACCCGTCTACAAATGGGTTCCCTCGATTGCCACGGCGGGCTTTATGTTTTACACAGGTGATAAATTTCCACAGTGGCGAAATAATCTGTTACTCGCCAGCCTAAAGGGAAAAACACTGGTGCGTTTAGTACTTGATGGCGACAAGATTATTAAAGAAGAGCGGCTACTGAAAACTGAATTAGGGCAAAGATTGCGCTCAGTCGTGCAAGGGCCAGATGGACTGATTTATCTCGTAACCGATGAAGCTAAATCAAAAATTTACCAGTTATCGCCGCAGTAATCTTAATCGCTGCACTTTTATCACAGTGCTTTAACTAAACCATGTTAACCACAGCAATAAACTCAATCGATAGAGAATTTAAGCCTTAAAACGACAAAGAGTGTTCATCTGGAACACTCTTTGTCGTTGGCGTGGCACTTATTAATTCATGCCTTTATTCGTTCACCACACACATGCCCTGCTCGGTTTGTACATAGGGAGCTAAAATAGGCATCATGCCCTTCATCACCTGCAATGGCAGCGCCGAAGTAAAACTAAAATCATCGGATTTACTGCCTGGCACGAAGGCGGTCAAAGTACCGAAGTATTTGTCACCTAGATAAAACACGAAGGTCGCAGTGCGGTTCATCGCCGTAGTCGCCACTTTTTTACCTTGCTGCATCTGAGTCACAATACGGTTATCACCGGTGCCGGTTTTCCCGCCTATGGCTAACATGCCACCTTTTTCATCGGTAAAAATGCCCTTTAAACGACGTGCGGTGCCGTTTTGCACTACGTTCGCCAGCGCTGCTTTTAAGGCTTGTGCTACTTCATGGCGCATTACCCGCTCACCTTGGGTGTTCTGATTCTGCAATCTCACTTCATAGGGCGTATCTGCGGCGAAATGCAGCTGATTGATACGCACTGTGGGCAAACGATAGCCGTCGTTTTGAATAATGCCCATCAGCTCGGCTAAGGCTGCGGGTCGGTCACCCGAGCTACCCAGTGCTGAGCCTAAGGATGGCACCATAGAATCAAAGGGATAACCTAAACGCGCCCAACGTTGATGTATGTCAAGGAAGGCTTCAACTTCAAGCATCACTTGCACTCGTACGTCACGGGCGTTTTTATGCCGCGTCCTAAACAACCAACGGTAAACCTCTTGACGTTGTGCTTCACTCGCCTGCTTAACATCGTTCAAGTTGGCATCAGGATTATGATTAAGATAATCCAGCACCCACAATTCCAAGGGATGCACCCGTGCGATATAGCCTTGATCTGGCAAATTATATTTATCCGGACCGTACTTGTTGTATAAGCTCTTAATACGACCATCGGTATAGCTTACCTGTGGCAATCTTTGCTTCAAGAAAGCCTTAAATGCCGCCATAGGTTCATCGGGCAGTAAATAGCGATACGCCGCCGTCAACTGCTGCTCCGACTGGGACAAACCGTCAAAAAACATGTCGAAACGCTCATTCGCAGCCACTTTTTTGTACTTACGATAAAACTTCGTAACGAAGGTATTACCTTCTCTATCAGCAAATACCCGCAGATATTCGTCACGGCGCGGATCTTTATCATTACGCAGCAACTGGGCCATATTGCCCTCGTTTTGCATACTACTGCTGTAATTCACAATATCGCGCATAAGGCGCACAAACGGCAAGTTAACCGAATCCTGCAGGGCTTGGTAAAGTGTTGGCGTTTTTAAATCTTCTGTTTTTTTAAAGTTATTAAACACATGCAACCCACCACCGGTAAAAAATTGTTCACTGGTTGAGGCCGAATATTCTCGCTGTAACGCCGCATCTAACATGCGGTCTAAACGTCTGTCGGGATTCAAAATCAAGTAATCAATCGCCCAACGGGTTAAATGATCCCTAGGTTCGATAATGATGGATTCCAATTCAATTCCATGTTTCTTGGAATACTTGTCGTGGATCTCGGCAATGATTTCTAAGTAGGTCGCCATCACCCGCAATTTAGCGGTTGAGCCCAATTCCAACTTACTGCCCTCGTTAATATCAAAAGGCTGATCGGTGCTATCCGTCTGCACTCTAACTCGGTTGGCGGTCTCAGTGCGCTCATAAAGCGTAAAGCTATACAGTACGTTTTGCAGTTGACTTGGGTCGAGTAACCGTTCGCCAAGCAGACCCACTTTCTCCGCGGTAGGCACTTGCGCCAGACTGCGTAAGTAGTGACTGACTTTCTGCTGTAAGTCACTGTGTAAGCTACTATTGACCGTCAAATCGAGCCTGTCTAAATCATACAGCCCCACATTTAACATGCCTGCGGTGCGAATGCGAACTGTGTTCACGCCCTTATCTGCGCCAGATTGGGTATTACGCTGCGGCTTGGCGACCTTAAACTGCAATTTCTGCGCGAGTGCAGCATCACGTAGACCACGATCAATCAAATAATACTGGCCGAGTAAACGGATATGGCTATCGACTAAGTTTTCAAGATCTTCATGACCTTGTAATAGATAGTAGGACGGACGACGTTGGGCGATCATCAAGGCAACTACTTGCCGGAATACTTGTCCGCGCTTGGTGGCATTACCTTTGATCTGCGGCGATGCTAACAGCTTATTTGCAGTATCGAAATCGGTACCAAACCACGCCCACAATCCATCACCAATACCATGAACTTCACCATGATTTGGCGCCGAAGATAATGGCACGGTATTCAGATAATCTTGAACGATGCGCTTACGAGCAGGTTCAGTGTTTTCACCTTGTTGGTACACGCGCACACTGGCCGAGCCAATTTGCAGTAACTTATCCTTAATGCTCAAGGTTAAACCTTGGGAAGAATGGCGGAATTTCTCAATCTGAGTCGCGAGTGTACTGCCACCCGCGGTAGAGACATTCATACCAACCATTTCAGCAATTTGACTCATACCTGCCACCACAAAACGTGGCCAGTCGATCACAGGATTGAGTTTCTCTTCCGTCGTCCATAACTCGCGGTTTTCAATAAACAGTAAAGTATTAACGATTTCATTGGGGATCTTATCGTCGTCCTGATAAACCCGTTTAGGATAGGCAAATTCGTATAAATCAGTATTGCGGCAATCGAGCAGCGTCAACCCAGATTGAGCCTTTTCATGGTAAGGCGGAAAAAATCCAAGTTGAGCGTATTCCTGCAACGCTGGCGAAAACGCCACTTGTTGAGTAACCTGAAAATTCCGTTGCAATAACCTATCAATATATTGAGGTAACTTACTGTAGCCATGGCGCTCATCAAAAGGACCATAACTAGGATAAATAACCGCTTGGCTCGGTGAGCTTTCTAATTCATAGGTGAGCGTCTTAGCATATTGATTGATGAATTTTGCTTGGTAAAACGAAGTTTTAACCTCAAGTCCAATCAGCAATGCAGCGCAGCAAATCAGAATGAAAAATAAGAACCAGACCCTGCCCTTTGATCTGGCTTTACGCGGCGGCTTAACCTTAGCTTTAGGCTCAGGTTGTGGTGGACGAGGACGATAATTTTCGAACTTCATCTCTGATGTGGAATTAGGCAAAACAGCTCCAAAAAAACACTAAAATATTCATCTTTCATGCAACTCAGCAAATCCGTTGCCACTCAGTAAAGCAAGATATCAAACTCATCTAGCCATTATCCGGCTCTATTAATTAGTCTTAGTACCCATTATGTTCCACACTTTATCAAACCTAACTTCACTGTAAAGAAGGGTGCCTGTGACCCACAACCGCCACTAATCAATACTAATGTTAAGCTGATAGTACATTTTGCCAAATATTAATTTGTTGATATCAAGGTATTTTCAGCGATTAAGGCAACAGACAGTATGACTTAAAAACAAAACGAGCTAATTTAAGTCGCATAAAAAGAATGAGTCGCTCAATAATCACACGTGATTAACGAAGCCTCATCCCACATATTCATGCGCATCCCAGATAAATTCACGAAAATGCTTGCGACAGACAGACTCGTAACTTTCATTACCGCCAATCGCCACTTGCTCACCCTCGCGCATCACCTTGCCTTCACCATCAAGACGCACCACCATGTTAGCCTTACGGCCACAATGACAAATAGTCTTCAACTCAACTAATTTATCGGCCCAAGCTAATAAATAATGACTGCCGCTAAAAAGTTCGCCTTGAAAGTCCGTTCTTAGGCCATAACAGAGTACAGGAATATCAATATTATCGACCACATGCGTCAGTTGCTTAACCTGTTCTTTACTCAAAAACTGACACTCATCCACCAGCACACAACTTAATGGCGTAGCTTGATGCACATCGCTAATCATTTGAGTTAAATCATCTTGGCTACTAAATACCTGTGCTTCGGTTTCAATGCCAATACGCGAGGCCACTTTACCTTTGCCATACCTGTCATCTATGGAAGCTGTCATGACCAAAGTATTCATACCGCGTTCACGGTAGTTATAGGATGACTGTAATAGGGAAGTGGATTTACCCGCGTTCATAGACGAATAATAAAAATACAATTGAGCCAAGACTTATACCCTTTAAAAACGTTAGCGCTTACGCGTCTGCTACCAGAGCCAAATTGAGCGCTAGTCTAACATTGCGCTTCACATCAGAACACTAGCAGCCGCTAAGCTTTTATCATGAAATTCTGCAATGACACCAACTTATCAATCATTTTAATCCCCAATCGCCTCCTGAAATATTTCGAGTCCACTTCATTTAATACTCTTCCCTGCAAAAAACATAAAAAACGCCCCAATGCCGTTCAATTGTTAATGAAAGCTTAACTGAAACTTAAATGTTGTTTCATAAGGAAAAATTAGTAAAAGTTAAATTTAAAAAGTGCGATCTACCTCCAAAGTAATAGGTATAAATGGGCTTGCGCTCAAAAAATAAACATAGCGTTAACAGTAATATTTCATTCGAGACAAAACGTGCTCAATTAAAAAAAGAAAAGTATTCGATAGCTTGCAAATTGAGACCAACGGTCAAAGCACTAATCTACCCTGCAAACTTTAGTGCTCCACTCCGTCCTTTATTCGCATATTGGATCAAATGGAGATTATGATGAGAATTTTCACCTCTAGAAAACTGGCATATTTAGTTGCCTTAGCACTAACTGGCGCCCTTGTTGGCTGCGGCGATGATGGTAAAGATGGTGTAGATGGAGCACCAGGAACGCCCGGTATCCCTGGAACACCTGGTGAACCTGGAACACCCGGTGAGCCTGGAACACCGCCCCCTGTCACCAGTTCTACTATGACTAACGTCAAAGTGATCAACTATAGCTTTGGCGAAGGCAGTATCACTTACGAATTTGAAATTACAGATGAAAACAATAACCTAATCAACGGACTGTTAAATGCTCAAGCCAAAGTGGCGGCACTAACAGATAAAGGCTTCATCACTAACCGCACCGAAGCTGATAAAAATGGTGTTGCAGATAACGTCCATATTGGCGGTGAAGCAACTCAAGCAACCGTCGGCGCTGAATTGACCGCTTTAGCTGATGGTCATTACCAATTTAAAGTACCAATGAAAGGGGTTAATCCAAGCACTGAAGGTATCGTTTGGTTACGTGTCGGTGGTAATAATGGTATTGCGACCTCTAAACCTCTGGTCGTTAACAAACCTGAAGGCACCCATTCAACCACAACTGATAGTTGTTACTCTTGCCATATCGACTATTCAACAAGCCCTCGTCGTCATGCAAGCTATGTCGCTACTGGCATGGACAGTGAAGTCACCTTCGTGGAAGGCTGTTTAGTGTGTCACGGTTCAGTTAGCCGCGCAGTTGTCAATGCTGAAGGTTTCTCTACGGGTGGCTATGCGACAAACACCCTATCTAAAATTGGTCATATCAATCACCAAGATTTTACTAAAGACTTTTCAGTACAAAACTGTACATCTTGTCACGTTGAAGCACCTAAAAACATCAACGTAGCTGGACCAGGTTGTATTGATTGCCATGACAGTGGTGGCGTACCAGGGGCTATTATCCCAAGTAATGGTGCGGATCTGCGCATTATGCACGAAAGCAAAGCGGGTATAACCGAACGCCAAGCGATTCGCGCTAAGTATAAATTGAGTCTATCAACACCTGTTAAAGTAGATGATATTTCTACCAAGACAGACCACTATGCGCCGACAGGTGCTGCGGCTGCAGTAACCGCCCCAGGCTGGTGTACAACGCTGACAGTGAAAGACACCGATGGTAACGTCTTTAGCATTAAAGACAACTTTAACTATTCTAGCCCGCTAGTATATGACGCTAAGAAACCCGTAGTTTATGCGGGCGCTTATTTACATTCCTATGAAAATGGCAGCTTAGTGGGTCGCCCAGGTAACCGTACTAACTACTACTATGGTTACAACACTGACGGCACTAAAAATATCTGTCATTTACTGACGGATATCAGCGCAGTGAATGCTAACTATGTTTATTCTGCCCGCGTGACATTCAGTACCGCTGGTTGGATGGAATATGATGGTAAGCAACGCTACCAAAGTAATGGCAACCTAAGAGCGACAGGTTATGATGGTTCTATGGGCATATCCTTTACGGCTTACTCAGATGTCGTTAACCCTGTCACCACTCAAAAGGTCTCTGGCTTCGAACGTCGTGAGATAGCGAGTACTAACAGCTGTACTACTTGTCACAACGATGCCACTGCGTTCCACAAAAATGGTGCCTTCGATGAAGGTGGTAAAGCTTGTATCGCCTGCCATGACAACGGCATGGAACGTACTTCAGCAGCCTTAGGCGCAGGTTTTGGTCCTATGGTGCACAGCTGGCACTGGGGTAATGGCGCTAAAGTCGGTGAAGTTAAAGCTGATGGAACTCAAGCGCAAACCGCTAACGGTGCAGGCGCGATTGAAGCCTCTACTAGCTGCGTTGCCTGTCATGAAAAAGCGATTGATTTAAGCAAAGTGCCAAATCAATACATCGCTGAACCAGGTAGCAAAATGACAAGTCCAGTCACCGCTAACTGTTATGCCTGCCACACTAGCGATTCAGCTAAGGCGCATATGGCAAGCAACGGTGGTGAAATCAGCATACCAAAGGTTGCTGACTGGTTTAAACAACCGACCTCTGAATCCTGTGCAGTATGTCATGACACAGGTAGAAGTTCTGGTATTGATAAATACCACAAGTTTACTCGCTAATTAATCATCTCATCATCGCGTGATTAAGAAGTAAGTAAAAAGCGGTACCTATTTTCCCTGCAAGGAAATAGCCAAAGGAGTCTCGCTAATGCGAGGCTCCTTTTTTACTTAGACATTCCCGATAACAAGCCATTTTCAGTCCTATTTAAGTTACTAACGTTACAGTCCTAAAAAAACAACAATTCAAAGGAAGTCACTCAATTATGCGTAAAAGTTTTATTGCCATCGCCATCGGCGCCACTCTCACCGCCGGATTCATGGCAGGTTGCAGCAGCACAGAAACTAAAGCACCTAACGTTATCTCGGTACCAACCCAAAACCCGCTGTTCCAAGCCAGTAACCTGCAATATCAAGCACCCGATTTTAGCCTCATAAAGAATGAGCACTTCTCGCCAGCCCTAGAGCAAGGCATGGCAGAGCAGTATCAAGAAATTCTCGCAATAGCCAATAATCCGGCAGCAGCAACCTTCGATAATACGATTGTGGCTATGGAGAAAAGCGGCGCCCTACTCAACCGTGCATCAAGCGTGTTTTATAATTTAGCAGGGTCGAATAGCAATCCAGAACTGCGTAAAATCCAAGGGGAAATGGCGCCAAAAATGGCGGCCCACTCAGATAATATCAACTTAAACCCAGCGCTATTTTCCCGTATCGAAGCCATCTATAACGACCGCACCAACTTAGGATTAACCCCAGAAGCAGTACGTTTGGTTGAGGTATATCACCAACGCTTTATCATGGCTGGGGCTAAACTTACCGATGAACAAAAAGTTAAAATCCGCGCGTTAAATGAAGAACAATCAACACTAACGAATGAGTTCTCTCAGCGTTTATTACGCTTAACCAAAGAAATCGCCGTTGTGGTGGATTCAAAAAGTGAACTTGCTGGGTTAACCGACGGTGAAATCACTTCAGCCGCGAACGATGCCAAAGCGGCCGGTCACGATGGCAAGTATCTGATTAACATCACCAACACCACTCGCCAACCTGTGTTGGCATCACTGGAAAACCGTGAGCTACGCCAGCGTATTTGGGAAGCCTCAGCGAACCGTGGCTTAACTGGTGAAAACGAAACTGCGTCACTCGTATCTCGTTTAGCGAAACTCAGAGCCGAGCGCGCAACACTATTAGGCTATGAAAACTGGGCAAGTTATCGATTAGCACCGCAAATGGCCAAAACACCCGAAGCGGTTTACAGCATGTTTGGCTCAATGGTGCCTGCGGTAGTTGCTAACACAGAGAAAGAAGCGGCCGACATTCAAGCGATGATCACTAAAACCGGTGGGAAATTTGAACTGGCACCGTGGGACTGGGAGTTTTACGCAGAAAAAGTTCGCCAAGAAAAATACGCCCTCGATGCCAATAGCATTCGCCCATACTTCGAGTTTAATCGTGTGCTCGAAGACGGCGTATTCTACACACTCAAAGAACTCTATGGCGTCACCTTAAAACCACGCCCAGATTTACCGGTTTACCATCCCGATGTGAAAGCCTACGAAATGTTTGATGCCGATGGCTCAAGCATGGCCATTTTCTACGCCGACTATTTTGCCCGTGAAGGTAAACGTGGTGGCGCTTGGATGAGTTCGTTCGTCGGTCAATCCTTCCTCGAAGGCACTAAACCTGTGGTCGTCAACGTGATGAACATAAAGAAAGCGCCCGAAGGTCAACCCACCTTCGTCAGCTATAACGAAGTCACTACTATGTTCCATGAAATGGGTCACGGCACCCACGGCATGTTCTCTAAAGTGACTTATCCAAGTCTGGCGGGCACCTCGGTTTCACGCGACTTTGTCGAATTTCCATCGACGTTTGAAGAAGATTGGGCCGCCCATCCAAAAGTGTTAGCGAACTACGCGAAACACTATGAAACAGGCAAACCCATTCCCGATGAACTGCTGCAAAAACTGCTGAAATCTGGCAGCTTCAACCAAGGCTTTGACACTCTGGAATACATGGCCGCTGCATTAGTAGACATGGAATGGCATTCATTAAGCCCAGATACCCCGCTGCAAGATGTACCAACATTTGAAGCCAATGCTTTGAAAAAGCACGGCTTAAACATCAGTGCCGTACCTCCGCGTTATAAGTCGACCTATTTTGCCCACGCCTTCCCCGGCGGTTACTCGGCAAGTTATTACGCTTATATGTGGAGTGAGATTTTAGCGGCGGATGCGTTTGCCTATGTACAAACCCAAGGCGGGCTCAATCGTGAAATCGGCATGAAGTACCGCAAAACGATCCGTGAAGTGGGTAATAGCATAGCGCCAATGGACGCCTACAAAAACTTCCGCGGACAAGAGCCAACCACAGAAGGCTTACTTAAACGCCGCGGTCTAGATCAAGCACGCTAAGCTAAGAGTTGATAGCCTTAATGCGATAAGCTAGAGATAAAAACAAACTCAGCCTTAACCAAAAAAATCAGCCAGCATAATGCTGGCTGATTTATTTTGACTTATTTGTCGTGAACGTTTGCAGTGAAAGGTTTCAATTAACGTCTAGCTAATTGTGCCTTTAGATTTGATTTTAAGTACGATAATACTAATTACAAATGCCACACTACAAGCCACTAAACCCGCGACAACAGACTCGGTAAATCCAAGTGCCACATAACCCACTAAGCTAATAAACGCCGCAATGAGTGCATAAGGTAGCTGAGTCACCACATGGTCGATGTGGTGGCAACTGGCGCCCGTAGACGACAAGATAGTCGTGTCGGAAATTGGTGAACAGTGATCGCCAAATACAGCCCCCGCCAGCACAGAGGCAAGCATAGGTAGCATCATGCCAGTGTGACTTCCCATCGCCATATCAGCAGCAATCGGCAACATGATCCCGAACGTACCCCAGCTAGTACCAGTTGAGAACGCGGTAATACCTGCTAGCACAAACATTAAGGCGGGTAAAAATGCGAACGGAATATTTCCTGTTGCTAAACTAGCCATAAACTTACCGGTTTCGAGTTGACCAATCACACCTGCGATTGTCCAAGCAAATAACAGGATGTAAATCGCCGGCAGCATAGAGCGAGCGCCCTGCACTATACCTTTGACTATCATCAATTTCTCAACGCCTTGCACTAAATTCAATATCAGCGAAACCGCTAGACCAATTAATGCACCAAAGAAAAGTGATGAACTGACATCGGTTTTCTCAAAAGCAGAAATAATATTAAATTCAATCCCTTCCGCCGCGAGTACTTGAGCGCCACTGTTAATCATAAAATAGAGGGTTGCAAATACCAACACGGTAATCGGCAGAAATAGACCTAAAATCTTACCGGTTTCGGCTTCAGGTAAATCCGCGTTCGCCCCAGGCGGTAATCCTTTAGACTCATCGTATAAATTACCACGTTGGGCATTGAGCTCATGCTCACGCATTGGCCCAACATCTAATCCCATAAAGACAACAAAAAGTAATAATAACAAGGAGAAGATTGCGTAAAAGTTCATCGGGATCATTTGAATAAAAATACTCAAATGACCCGTATCAGCAAAACCATGGGCAGTTAATATCCCGCCAATGAGTGCGATAATATAAGCACCCCAGCTCGAAACTGGAGAAATAACGCACACAGGCGCCGCAGTAGAATCTAATAAATAAGCTAACTTAGCGCGGGAAACATAATAACGATCGGTAACAGGTCGAGCGACCGAACCAACAACTAAACTATTGAAATAATCATCAATAAAAACTACGCAACCTAAAAACATGGTCAATAGTTTAGCATCACGTTTATTACGTATATGTAAACGAGCCCAATCGGCAAAAGCCCGCGCGCTGCCACTTACGGTAATTAACGCTGTGATCATTCCCAGTACAATTAAGAAACCGAGAATATATAAGTTCCACGAATTTAGACCTTTATCAGTCCAAAAAAGCCCTTTAACGCCATTAAATACAAACTCACCCGTTGCTAAAGGTGAAAATTGATTGAGCAATAAAGCACCAATTAAAATACCTAACCCCAAAGAAAGCAGTACACGGCGAGTCAAGATCGCCAACACGATAGCCACCGCAGGCGGCAACAAGGAAAGTGCCGAATCGGCATAATTCATAACAGTCATTGATTATTATCTTCGTTAAATACGAATGGAGGGCGACTGAACTGGTGGGAAAAGGCAATAGATACCCAAGGTCACCTGTCCTATCAGTAGCGCTCCATAGTAACTATTCCCAATATCCATATCGGAAAATACTATGGCAGTGCTGCACCTATTAGGTACAACCCCAGCAGTTGATCGTGATAAATCGAACCACTTCGGCACCAAATCCTTTCGCAATCGATCAACGGAATCACCCTACTGATCACTACTAATATTTGGCGCGCCTCTACTTCTAAGAACGCCCTTGCACGGGCGTGAGGCACATAAAAACATAAGCGGCTTAGCAGATGCTACCGCAAAGCCACTTAATGTGACCTAGATCACAGATAAAATCAACTGAGACTTGTAATCAACTCAGGAACCGCCTCAAACAGATCAGCAACGAGTCCATAATCGGCAACTTGAAAAATCGGCGCTTCAGGATCTTTGTTGATTGCAACGATGACTTTAGCGTCTTTCATGCCGGCTAAATGTTGAATCGCGCCAGAAATACCGACGGCAATATACAAGTTTGGCGCAACGATTTTACCGGTTTGACCCACTTGTAAATCGTTAGGCACAAAACCTGCGTCAACTGCAGCGCGTGATGCGCCAACTGCTGCGCCGAGCTTATCAGCAAGTTGCTCCAACATGCCGAAGTTTTCACCACTGCCCATGCCTCGGCCGCCAGATACGATAATGCCAGCATTGCCTAACTCTGGACGGGCAGAAACTGTCAGCGATTGAGAAACAAACTGAGTTCTCGCTTCAAACACTTTATCAAGTGTCGTCACAGCCGCACTGTTACCTTCTGGCGCAGCGTCAAACGCACTGGCGCGCACTGTTATCACTTTAATGGCATCATGGCTTTGCACTGTCGCTAAGGCGTTACCCGCATACACAGGGCGCACAAAGGTATCGGCATTGACGACGGTAATAACTTCTGAGATTTGCGCGACATCTAATAATGCTGCAACGCGCGGAAGCGTGTCCTTACCTAAACTTGAAGCCGAGGCCAGAATGTGACCATAGTTTGACGCTAAGTCCACCAGCAATTTGGCAAAATTTTCCGCTAAATGCGCTTCATACACGCTGGCATCGGCAACGAGTACTTGGCTAACGCCTTGTAGTGCCTGTGCGGCTTGGACAACCGCGCCACATTGATGACCCGCAACTAAGACATGTACTTCATCGCCTATGGCACGGGCGGCGGTAACAATTTTTGCCGTATCGAGTTTCAGTGCAGCATTATCATGTTCAGCTAATACTAAAATGGCCATTTAGATCACCTTCGCTTCATTTTTTAACTTTTCAACTAGCTCAGCTACCGACGCTACCATAATGCCCGCTTTACGTTCAGCTGGCGGAGTGACCTTCACAATCGTTTGGTGACTCTTTAACGTCACGCCTAAGTCTGCCACAGTAAATACTTCTAATGGCTTACGCTTAGCTTTCATTATGTTAGGCAATGAAGCGTAACGGGGTTCGTTCAAACGTAAATCGGCGGTCACAACAGCAGGTAAAGGCAGTTTAAGAGTTTGCATGCCGCCGTCAATTTCACGGGTGACTTGTAATGTATTCGCTTCTAATTTGATTTCTGAAGCAAAGGTCGCCTGTGGCATATCCATTAACGCGGCAAACATTTGGCCAGTTTGGTTATTATCACCATCGATGGATTGCTTACCAAAAATCACCAGCTCTGCTTGTTCTTTGTCTTGTACCGCTTTGAGCAATTTGGCGATAGACACTGGCACGAGCTCTTCTTCAGTATCGATATGAATTGCACGATCTGCGCCTAATGCAAGCGCGGTACGCAGTTGTTCTTGCACGGCTTTATTACCAATACTGACAACAACCACTTCAGTAGCGCTACCCGCTTCTTTTAAACGAACCGCTTCTTCTACTGCGATTTCACAAAAAGGGTTCAACGCCATTTTTAGGTTTGCAGTGTCAACACTTGTATTGTCAGCTTTGACCCTGACCTTCACATTGGCATCAACAACGCGCTTAACGGGCACCAATACTTTCATAGGGTTTCCTTCCTACACTTTCATGTACATGGACAAAACATTGGTTAATACCAATGCAGGATAGAGCAACTTTACGTCCTGTTAACGTTAACGTCAACCAAAGTCAAACGCCTGTTTGTATTTTTTAATCCGCTGCAACGGCCACTTTTTTGGACACTTATTTGAGGGAATAAGAAAAGTTCAAAAAATAAATAATATTTAATTTCCTTAAAACGCATAATTTTATTTGATTCGAGCTATATTAGTTTCTATCATTTAGGTGTTGTTCACCATTATCCTGTATTAAAAATAGAGTGGGACGAAAATAGATATGAGCGAATTTTTAGAGATATTAACTCACGGCCGTCGTTTTAAAGCTGCAGTAAAAGAACTTAGCGTTGAAGAGTTACGTGATTTAGCCGACAAATTAGATAAAATTTTAGTAGAACGCGAGTCTATGGCTGAGGAAGAAGAACAAGCCATGGCAGCTCGTAATGCTAAGATTGAAGAAATCCGTCAACAAATGGAAGCCGTTGGTTTATCAATTGATGACTTAGGTGGCGTAGCTGTTAAAGCTGCTGCGAAGAAACGCGCTCCTCGTCCAGCCAAATACCAAATTGAAGTTGACGGTGAAATGGTTCAATGGACTGGCCAAGGCCGTATGCCTACCGTATTTAAGAACGAGATCAACAAAGGTCGTTCTATGGAAGATTTCTTAATCTAATCCAACCAAGTGTGATGGCGCTAATTTGCCAACACAAGTTTGCATAAAAGCTCGCATTAATTGCGAGCTTTTTTATATCCATCAATCGTTTCAAACTTAAACGACAGCCGTTAATTCCGCACCTCACTCCCGCTCAAATTACGTTACAATTCAGCCTTAGTATTTACATCTGCTTTCAGTTACTCTTTGTTCACCCTCACTCGATTGAATAAAATAATGCAGATAAACAATAAGATAATGATAAGCTGCAGCATAATCGCTAGCTTAGTATCACAAACAACATTTGCCCAGCTCAATACTGGAACAACATCCAGTAAACTCACTGCATTTACCCATGCTGAATTAATTATTGCCCCGGGAAAACGTTTAAGCGATGCCACTTTATTAATTGAAAATAATCGAATTAAAGCCATTATTGAGCACAACGACATTCCCGCTGGCGCATTTAGAATCGATTTGAGTGGTTATACAATTTATCCCGGATTTATCGATCCTTTTACTGATTATGGGATTGAGTTCGAATATCCCAAACTTAAGCTCACTCGCCCCGTCTATGATATAAAGCGTATAGGTGGTAATGCGGAAAATGGTGCAATTCATTCTGAAAAAGAATGGTTTAATTACGTTTACCCCAATAAAGAACGCGCAAAAGAGTGGATTAATAATGGTTTCACCAGTGTGCAAAGTAGCAAACTCGACGGTATCTTCCGTGGGACGGGTGTCAGCCTTTCATTAGCAGACAAAACGGCTAATGAAGTGATTTATCGCGCCCGCAGTCAACCTTTTATGGCATTCGATAAAGGTTCGTCTGAACAAGATTATCCCTCATCATTAATGGGCAGCATTGCACTTATTAGGCAAACCTTTGCCGATGCAAATTGGTATAACCAAAATAAAAACAAACCTGCCAATGGCGCAATAAACAATCAAGTCGAATTTAATATCGCCTTTGAGCGTTTAGATAATTTAGCCGATAAGCAAATTATCTTTGAAACCAAAAATCTCAACGACCAATTACGTGCAGCCCATTTACTTAAAGAACATAAACTGCCAGCCAACCTACTTGGTAATGGTCAAGAATACTCACGCATCAATGAGTTAAAGGCGCTAAACTATCCGTTGATCTTGCCTTTAAACTATCCGCAGGCACCCGATGTCGGCACAGATGACGCTGATCGTGAAGTATCACTGGCGGATTTAAGACAGTGGGAACGTGCACCAACCAACCCTGCAGCAGTAGCTAACGCGGGTATCCCCTTTGCGTTAACGCAGTTTGGGATTAAGACAGATGCCTTTTGGCCACGCCTACGCCAGGCTATTGCCCAAGGTTTAAGTGAAGAAAACGCTCTCGCGGCACTCACCACCCAAGCCGCAGAGATGACAGGCACCGCCGACTTTACCGGTAAACTCGCGCCCGGTTATATAGCTGACTTTGTTATCACTAAAGGCAATATCTTTAAAGATGGCCAGATCTACAGTGTTTGGTTGCAAGGTCAGGAGCAAAGTCTGCGCTCACTTCCCCAAGCACGATTACTGGGAGATTACCAATTAAGCCTCAATAACCTCACGCTAGATTTATCGCTACATGATGAAAGTAAAAGTGATAAACCCAACATCCAAGGCAATTTAAGCAGTGGCGAACAAAGTATCTCACTCACTCAACTTAAGTTAGATGATAACGGGAGATTGAGCTTTACTGCCGATTTGAACGCCGCAGGCATTAACGGCCTTAGCCGCTTTACGCTGTGGATGGCCGATGACGGCATTCAAGGTCGCATGGTCGATGCAAAAAGTCGCACTACAAATGTTGCCGGTGTCGCTATGACTCAAACTGCAAAGCTCAAAAAAGCAGACCAAGCAAGCAATCATGCTCCCAAGAATGAAGCCAACACGAGCCTAGTGAGTCACCTCACCTTCCCTAACGTTGCTTACGGACTGAGCGAAGCACCTAAGGTGGAGAAGCTGCACATCAAAAATGCCACCCTGTGGACATCGGATAAGCAAGGCATTCTCGAACATGCTGATCTCTTGATGGCCAATGGCCGCATCGAGAAAATAGGCCAGCAATTAAGTACACCATCAGGTTATCAAGTCCTCGATGCAACAGGTAAACACCTCACCGCCGGCATAGTCGATGAACACTCGCATATCGCCATTAATGGCGGTACTAACGAAGGAACAGACGCAGTAACCTCTGAAGTACGCATTGGCGATATTATTAATCCCGACGATATTTCAATCTATCGCGCCTTAGCGGGCGGCGTCACCAGCGCGCAATTACTCCACGGTAGCGCCAACCCTATCGGTGGCCAATCACAACTGATCAAAATGAAATGGGGCGAGTCGGCCGAACAACTCAAATTTACTAACGCGCCCGCCAGTATCAAATTTGCTTTAGGTGAAAACGTCAAACAGAGTAACTGGGGTGAGAAATTTGTTCAGCGCTTCCCCCAGACTCGCATGGGAGTAAAAGCGTTATTTGAAGAAACCTTCGACGCTGCTATCGCCTATGAAAAGGCGTTAAAAACCTATGATAATCTGCGCTCCAGCGATAAAAAGAAAACCGTCGCCCCGCGTCCAAGTTATCGTCTGCAGGCGGTCGCCGAAGTATTAAACCAGCAACGCGACGTACATATTCATTCCTATGTACAGTCAGAAATCCTGATGTTTATCCGCTTAGCCGAGGCTTATCACTTTAAAGTGCAAACCTTTACCCATGTGCTCGAAGGTTACAAAGTGGCGAGTGAACTGGCCGCCCATGGCGCTGGCGCTTCGACGTTTGCCGATTGGTGGGCCTATAAGTTTGAGGTGTACGACGCGATTCCACAAAATGCGTGTTTGATGCAAAACAAAGGTGTGACCACCAGCATTAACTCTGACGATTATGAAATGCAGCGCAGACTCAACCAAGAAGCGGCTAAGTCTATGATGTATTGTAATATGTCGAAGGAAGACGCTTGGAATATGGTCACTATCAATCCAGCCAAACAATTAAGAGTCGATGAGTTTGTGGGTTCACTCACCCCAGGCAAAATGGCCGATATCGTACTCTGGAACGCAGAGCCTCTGTCTATTTACGCCAAAGTGACGCAGGCATGGGTTGAAGGAAAACGCTATTTTGACCGCGACCAAGACCAAATTGCCCAGCAAGCTGTGGTGAACGAGCGCGCCGCACTTATCCAAAAAATTCTCAGCAGTGATGACCAAACTAAAGCGGGTGAAAAAGTTACGCCACTCAACGAGCCACAGTGGCACTGCGACACCCACTATCAGGCATGGGGCCACGCTCATGAGGGAGCCAAATAATGCAACATTTATCTAAAACCGTTTTGTTTGTGGCGCTACTCGGCGCAATTTGCACCACGCAGGCCCCAGTTATGGCCAATGATATCGTACCTACGCCTAAACAAAGCCGCAGCGTACTGATTAAAAACGCCACTGTGCACACAGTCACTCAAGGCGTGCTCAGCAACACAGACGTCTTAATTGAAAATGGCAAGATCACGGCCGTTGGGCCTCAACTGACCAGCCAAATCAACAATGCAACCGCAGAAACCAGTGACACTCAAATCATCGATGCCAGCGGTAAACACTTATATCCGGGCTTAATTGCCCTCGATACCAGCTTAGGTTTGGTTGAAATTGAAATGAGCCGCCCAACGGTTGATAACGCCGAGGTAGGTTATATCAATCCGCAGATCAGCACGGCCACAGCTTACAATCCGGATTCGGAGCTCATCCCGACCATACGTTACAACGGCATTACCCACGCGCAAATCGTCCCAAGCGGTGATGGGTTAGCTGGACAATCGGTACTGGTGGATCTCGATGCATGGACGATTGAAGATGCGCTGACGCCAAGTGCTGGACAGTTCCATGTCTATTGGCCGCAAATCAAACGCATGCCAGAAGATGAAAAAGAGAAAGCCAAGGCCATCGAGAAAAATCAGCTGGCGATCGACAAGCTCAATATCGCCTTTGAAAATGGCTATCGCTATTTCTTAAGTGATAAGGCCAACGGTAAAGACAAAAACCAGGATGAAGATCCGCAGTCCGCGACCAACAACCTGCGCTGGCAGGCCATGTTGCCACTATACCAAGGCAAAGCGACACTGTTTGCCCATGCCGACAGTGTTGGCCAAATTGAGCAAGTGATCGCCTTGACGAAAAAATACCAATTCAAACTGGTAATTGTCGGCGGATACGATGCATGGCGTTTGGACTCAAGCCTAAGGGAAGTTAAGGCTGGAGTCATTTACCCTCATACCTTGAGTCTGCCTAAACGTAAAGATGAGCCAGTCGATTTACCCTTTAAGATCCCATCTTTACTCGCCAATGCAGGCATTCCCTTCGCCCTTGGGTTCTCATCGGACTGGAATAGCCGTAACCTCCCCTACGCCGCAGGTTACAGCGCCGCTTATGGTTTAACGCCTGAACAAGCACTTAAGTCCATCACCTTAGATGCCGCAAAGTTGCTAGGTGTCGATGATTTAGGTGCGATAGCGGTGGGATACCAAGGCAGTGTCGTGCTGTCAAAGGGGGACATTCTCGACCCTATGACCAATAAAATTGAGGCAATCTGGATTGAAGGACGGCAGATAGATCTGAATAATCGCCATCAGCAGCTTTATCAAAAGTACCTTAAGCGGTAGAATTTACTCAGATAATAATATCGCATCGGCGCAGCCTACCAAGGCTGCGCAGTTTTCTCCTCAACCTCAGGTCAAACCATGAAAATTATCCTCTCAAGTGCATTAGTGCTCCTGCTCAGTGCCTGTGCAAGCGACTACAGTTTTAACAGTAATTTGGACAGTGAGGCGATTAATGACTATTTCAAGGCATCCGATGTCATCCTTTATGAAGGTGATACCTTGCCGAAAGGTCATTATGAATTAAAAGGATTGGTCGAAGGTGAGTCCTGTCAGGCCGATACCAACGGTGCGCCCGCATCACTTGCCGATGCCAGAACCGAAGCCCGTCGCAATGCCGCAGATAAATGGGCTAACGGCATTATCATCAAGCAATGTGTCATATTTGAAGAAGCTGCCCAAGGTTGTATCAGCCGCGCATTATGCGTTGGTCAAGCAGTAAAAACGGCTACAACAGAGTAAGCCTCACGCATATTAAGCATACTGCTCGCGGCGTGATCCTATAGTGTTCTAAGATTGCCCCTATCAACCGCTTAATGGCTAACGCTTCGTGACCAACGCTGCATTATTAGCGCACAAAGATGGGCCTTAATGATTAGCTTAGAATGATGAGCTTAGGCGGTTGTTATATTTATCTTTTTAGGTAATTTTTTGCATGACATTTACCAACCAAATTATCGCAGTGGCAACATGCCGCACGCCCTATAAACAAAAATTTGGCATTCCAAGACAACCCGGACTTGTTGAAGCGCGTGGTTATGTCGAGCTCGAGCCCCATGTGAATCATATCGATGCGGTGCGTGGCATAGAGCAATATTCACATCTCTGGTTACTGTTTTGCTTCCATGAGAATCTTGCCCAAGGTTGGAAAACCACAGTGCGCCCGCCGCGTTTAGGCGGCAATGAAAAACTCGGCGTGTTCGCCACTCGCTCCACTTTTCGCCCCAATGGTATAGGTCAGTCTGTAGTGAAATTGCACGGCGTAGTGCAGCGCAAGGGCAAAGTATGCCTCGAAATTTCCGGTATGGATCTGCTCGATGGCACACCGATAATTGATATTAAGCCATACATTCCTTTCTCAGATTCTATTACCGATGCTGTAGGCGGCATTGCCCAAGACGCGCCTAAACTGATTTCAGTGGTGTATTCTGACCATGCCAAGACACAGATTGAGCGTTACGCCGAGCAGGAAACCTACACAGATTTAGCTCTGCTTATCCGCGGTGTGCTGGGGCAAGATCCTCGCCCCGCCTACAAAAAAGCCAAGGACGATCCTAAGTTATACCAAGTCGCCCTCTATGATTTAGATGTGTTCTGGCAAATGGCAGTCGATGACAATGACCAAGAATACATCTTGGTACTAGAACTCAAACCGGGGAAATGTGGCTAAATGTCTGCGCCAACGCCTACATCAAAACCTGATTATCAAAACCAGCATAAAAAGCGGCTCTCTTGGATGCCGTGGCTGTATTTTTCTTTAAAAGAGAAACATTTAATCTGGGCTAAACCTTGGCAGGATGAGATCCAAGCAAAACTTTGTGCCCTCGAAACGGTAACTATCGGCGAGCAATGCTTTATCGCCCCCGAAGCGCAGTTATTCGCCGAACCCAATCGTGATATCCGCATGGGTAATCGCTGCATGATCGCCGCCGAGTGTTTTTTGCATGGGCCTATCACGCTAGGGGACGAAGTGGCGATTAATCATGGTTGCTCCTTCGATGGCGGCAGGGTCGGGATTCAGATAGGCAATCAAACCCGCATCGCCAATAATGTCACCCTTTACGCCTTTAACCATGGCATGGCGCCAGATACCCCCATATATCAACAAGCTGCCAACTCCAAAGGCATTGTTATTGGCAAAGATGTGTGGATTGGTGCTCAAGCAGGCATAGTCGATGGTGTGACCATTGGCGATCACGCCGTGGTCGGCATGGGCAGCATAGTGACGAAAGATGTACCCGACTGGGCGATAGTGGCTGGCAACCCCGCCAAAGTGATTGGTGATAGACGGGATAAGTAAACAGTAAGGATAATCTTGATACTAGCAGTGACGAAGTCATGCTCTAGCAGCGCAGCGCTCTTCCTTGCGTTATCCGTTATCCGTTATCCGTTATCCGTTATCCGTTATCCGTTATCCGTTATCCAGCATCAAAAAATGCTATTTATCTCCCAGCTAGTTGAATTTAACCTAAATCCCTAGGTGACATCACCAAAGCAGGTGATAAAATGGCGACCATTCAACTCAAATTTGGACATCGGTAATGCGCGTCAGCAAGTACCTGCTATCAACACAGAAAGAAACTCCTGCCAACGCAGAAGTCATTAGTCATCAATTAATGTTACGTGCGGGCATGATCCGTCGTAATGCGTCGGGCCTTTATAGCTATCTCCCCACGGGCTTACGTGTACTGCGTAAAGTCGAAGCCATTGTTCGTGAAGAAATGAACAAAGCCGGTGCAATTGAAATTCTAATGCCTATGGTACAACCGGCAGACTTGTGGGTAGAAACGGGTCGTTGGGAAAAGTTTGGTCCCGAGCTGCTGCGCTTTAAAGATCGTCACAATCGCGACTTCGTACTGGGGCCAACCCACGAAGAAGTGATCACAGATCTCATTCGTAAAGAAGTCAGCTCATACAAGCAATTACCGCTGAACCTTTACCAAATTCAAACCAAATTCCGTGACGAAGTTCGTCCACGTTTTGGCATGATGCGCTCACGCGAATTCTTGATGAAAGACGCCTACTCTTTCCACCTTGACGTCGATACCATGAATGAAACCTATGAGGCTATGTACACAGCCTATAGCAACATTCTATCGCGCATGGGCTTAACTTTCCGCCCAGTTTTAGCTGATACGGGTTCAATCGGTGGCAGCATGTCACACGAGTTCCATGTTCTGGCACAAAGCGGTGAAGATTTAATTGCTTACTCAACGGGCAGCGATTATGCCGCTAACATTGAGAAAGCTGAATCACCTATGCCAACTGAACCCCGCGGCGCAGCCACTGAAGCATTGCGTTTAGTCGATACCCCAAATGCGAAGACCATTGCGGAATTAGTTGAGCAGTTTGGTTTGGATATAACTAAAACCGTCAAAACCTTGATCGTAATGGGTGCGACAGAAGCGACGCCTTTAGTGGCACTGATTGTTCGTGGTGACCATGAACTCAACGAAGTCAAAGCCGACAAGTTAGACTTAGTCGCATCACCATTGGAAATGGCGCCAGAAGCGCTGATCCGTGACGCCATTGGCGCAGGTCCAGGCTCACTTGGCCCTATCGGTCTTAAAATCCCTATCGTTATCGATCACAGCGTTAGCGTCATGAGCGATTTTGCCGCCGGTGCTAACGTTGATGATAAACATTATTTTGGTATCAACTGGGAACGCGATCTGCCGACAGCGCAAGTTGCCGACATCCGTAACGTAGTCGAAGGCGAACCAACACCTGATGGTTCCGGCACTTATGCTATGGCGCGTGGTATCGAAGTGGGCCATATTTTCCAACTGGGCACTAACTATTCTAAATCGATGAACGCGACTGTACTTGACGAAAATGGCAAGTCACAGGTGCTACTGATGGGTTGTTACGGTGTCGGCGTGAGCCGTATTGTGGCAGCAGCCATCGAACAAAACTTCGATGACCGTGGCATCATTTGGCCAGAAGCGATTGCGCCATTTAGCGTGGGTATTCTGCCAATGAACATGCACAAGTCGCACCGCGTAACCGATATCGCCGAGCAGTTATACAAAGACTTAAATGAAGCGGGTATCGAAGTGTTATTGGATGATCGTAAAGAGCGTCCAGGCGTGATGTTCGCCGATATGGAACTGATTGGTATCCCACATACAGTGGTGATTGGCGATCGCAATATCGATGCTGGCGTATTTGAATACAAAAACCGCCGCACAGGTGAAAAACAAGATATTCCATTCGATCAACTGCTCGACTTCCTGAAAAACGCAGTTAAAGGCTAAGCCTTAACGCGAAATGTAGACAAGCTGAAGATCAAAAACGAAACGCACTTGAGCCCAGCTTAAGTGCGTTTTTTATTGGACTTTTTATTGACCTTCATCGTTCACATTGGCTCGCAACATGACTTTTTATATGCGGCTGTTTACCGCTGTATTTTGGGCAAGGTATTTTGCGCTAACAAGTACTGACTCGGAGCGACGCCCATCAACTGCCTAAACATATAACCAAAGGCTGAACCCGAGGCATAACCTAAGGATAACGCTGTAGTGAGCACAGATTCACCTCGGCTGAGCATTTGAATCGCCACCTGCAATCTAAGCCTTTGCAACCATTGGCTATAACTCAGCCCTGTTTGCTGTTTAAATAATCTCGCTAACGTGCGGGCCGAGGCACCGACCTCCAGCTGCCAATCCACCAAAGTACGTTGCTCACTTGGATCGGCAAGCAAAGCCTCGGTAATGCGCAGTAATTTTTTATCCCTAGGATAAGGTAAATCCAAGGCGACCTTAGGGGCGAGTACCATAAAGTCACGGATCACCAGCAAGAGCCGCATGACGCGATCCTTAAAATCGGGATCAATTAGCCCAGCCTCACTCTTCACTAAGGCATTAGCCTCTTGCAGTAATAACTGCAAAACAGGCTTCACACTCAAACAAGTACAGTCGGGTGGAAACCCGCCTATCCGGGTTTCATCCAAATACAGACTACTCAATTGCACCTGACCTAGCGCGATAACCTCATGATCGACAAAGGGAGGCACCCACACCGCTTGCTCAGGCGGCACAATGTAACGCCCAGCAGGCGTGATCACACTCAACACACCTTGACTGGCATAAATGACCTGTCCCCAGGAATGACTATGGCGCTGCACATGTTCAAACGGCTTGAGTGTTCGTTTAAGCAACATGATGGAGGCACTTAGCCCTGCGGCGGCTAAACGTGAAGGTGCGACCTGCGTGTGCTGAGTAATATGCTGCTGGGATAAATACGTGTCAGTGACTTGATTCAAGGTGTTATCGCCCAAAGTGATTTTTATATCGAAGCTTCTTTTCATATTATCGAGCCTCTTCCGTATAGAAGCGCCTCTTTGTTTAGAAGCACCTTTTGTAAATAAGTGTCTTTTTATCTAGATATTAAGTCAATCTATCGAGCTCAAGCCAAAGCAGCAAACGCTAACATGTCATATCAGACTAAATAAATTGGAGATGACATGAGTATCCACATGGATAAAAACCGCGTAACGCCCGTTACTTTACAAAAAATGAAAGGTAAAACCCCCATAGTTGCCCTCACCGCCTATGAAAAGCCGATGGCAGAAATTATCGATCCCCATGTGGATATGATTATCGTCGGCGACTCCGTCGGCATGGTGGTTTATGGGCAAGACTCTACACTCGGGGTAACCTTAGAAATGATGATTAATCATGGTCTTGCTGTCACTCGCGGCGCAGCACATGCCTGCGTCATTATCGATATGCCCTTTGGGAGTTATCAAGAATCGCCTCAGCAAGCCTTCAGACATGCCAGCCAAGTATTAATACGCACAGGCGCGCAAGCAGTAAAACTCGAGGGTGGCGCAGAGATGCTCGACACCACTCGTTTTTTAACCCAGCGAGGGATCCCTGTGATGCCACACATAGGATTAATGCCGCAACACGTGAATCAATTGGGTGGATTTAAAACCCAAGCAAGGGATGCTGCCGCCATCGAAGCCCTCGTTAGTTTAGCGAAAGACTTTGAGCAAGCAGGCGCTTTTAGCATACTGATTGAAGGCACATCCGAGCTCGCGGCGCGCACAGTGACGGCAGGAGTCTCAATCCCAGTCATAGGCATTGGCGCCTCACCCGCCTGCGATGGTCAAGTGCTCGTGACTGAGGATATCTTAGGCTTATTTTCTGACTACACGCCTAAATTTGCTAAACGCTATATCGACTTAGGACCATTGATCACTAAGGCCTGCGCCCAATATGCCCAAGAAGTGAGAACGGGTGAGTTTCCAACATCGGAGCATTGCTTTGGCCTCAGCAAAACGACTAAGGTTACTGCGGATTAATTGTCTAAAATTAAATGATCCAGCAATCGAATAAACGATAAATCGAAATTTACAACTAATTGAGTCTACCGACTTGCTTTTTATAGGGGGGCGTTGCTTTAATAAAACTATTAAAACAATAAATTGAGTCTGAAGATTGCCTACATCAACTGCATTAGTCTTAGGCGGTGGCGGCGCTAGGGCGGCCTACCAAGTCGGCGTGTTAAAAGCACTGGTCCAGCTTTATCCACGCAATCATGGTATTCCCTTTAAAATTATTTGCGGAACCTCTGCGGGTGCCATCAATGGCACAGCTATCGCGACCCATGCCTCTTGCTTTCACCTTGGTGTCAGAAAACTCGAATGGGTTTGGCGTCACTTTGAAACTCGAAAAGTCTACCGAGCTTCGATCACCGGTGTTCTCAGCCATCTAACTAAAATGGCCCTCAAAGGCATGCAAGATGATAAGGTCAATACCGATGCAGGCAGTCTGCTCGATAATGATCCGCTAAGAGGCTTACTCAATGAGCTCATCGACTTTAAACGTATCGACCGCAATATCCGTAATGGCTCACTGACGGCACTGAGTGTGGATGCCTCTTGTTATAATAACTCTCGCTCAGTGACCTTTTTCCAAGCCGCGAAAGAAATCGAAAACTGGACCCGTGCCCGTCGCAGTGGCGAACGTATCATGCTCAATACCGAGCACCTACTCGCCAGTTCGGCAATCCCTATGGTATTTCCATCCATTAAACTCAACCAAGCCTATTATGGTGATGGTTCAGTCCATCAGCTAGCACCGCTCTCAAGCCCTATCCATTTAGGCGCCGAAAAACTATTAGTCATTAACTTAGAGAGTCCACACAAGCATTTCCCAATGGAACTGGAATATCACCCAAAAACAGCGACCATAGCGGGTCATCTGCTCGATACCATCTTTTCAGATACCTTAAATAGCGACCTTGAGAGACTAGAAAGGATCAATAACACTTTAAGCCTGATTCCTGAGTCAAGCCGTAACAAACTCGCCTTGCATCCGATTAAAGCCCTAGTCATCAAACCTAGCGAAGATCTCAGCAAAATTGCTGCCCGCTTCTATGACGACATGCCATGGGCCGTTAAAACCTTACTCGGCTTCATCGGCATAGACAGGCAGTCAGACTCAAGTATTGTGTCCTACCTACTCTTCGAAAAAACGTATACCAGCGCTTTAATCGACTTAGGCTATAAAGATGCCATGGAAAAAATCGATGAACTTAAAGATTTCTTTTGTTTAAAATAAGCTAACGACTTAATCAGTTTCTTCACTAAAAATCATGCCAAATGGATAGATATAGCTTGAATATTAGTGCCGAAATTCAAACTTTCGCATGAGCAAGAAGATGGATTTAACATTGATAATTTTGTTTACATCGCTTAATATGCTGTACTAGATTATCAAAAAATCATGCACATTTTTTCAAAAAGGGAATCACGATGAAAAAAACTTCACTAGCACTTATCGTTGCAATGACAGCATTCAGCTCTATGGCTGCAAATGCAGTTGAAGGCGAAGCTGCCGGTACTGGTACTGCTGCAAGCACTAGTACTGGTGTTATCGTTGCTGGTAGCGTAGCTGCTGCTGCTGCAATTGCTGGCGCAGTTGTTATCTCTAACAGTTCTGATGGTAACCCAATTACCAACACAGGTACTGGCACAGGTACAACTACAGGCACTGGTAACTAAGCTATTGTTAGTATGCTTCTAAACAGCCGCCCTATGGGCGGTTGTTTTTTTTGAGTGTTTACAAAGTTAATTTCATAACTTGAAATCTGTCTGATACCTCTTTAAATTCGCTATTTAATCCTAATTGAGAATAAGCAACTCGGATGCGTATACATAAAAAATTACTGTCACTACTGACAATCTCGATTGTGTTAGTAAACACAACCGCTTGTAGCCAAAGAATCAGTGCACTTAACGATACTTTGAAGTTAGCCTTTATCGGTGACAAAGATACTCAATTGTCGGAACAGCAAGTTAATAATATCCCCTATGCCAGTATCTATGCTCGAATCGATGGTATACCTCAAGCGTTCATTGTACTTGCACTTGCAGAGCCTAAGTTCACCTTAACGCTGCCACCGACTCCTGCAATAACAGAGTTAAAATGGCTCTCTGCAGATAAAGCCATGTTAGTAACAATAAATGGACGATTGGTTAGGACGAGCAACCTATTAACAGGTGATTTAATTGCAGTAGAAAGCAATGAGCCAGATCCTATACTCTTAGGCTTACATTTAGACAGCACTCCCAAAACATGGACTCGAACGATTGATTGGCAACCCGGATATCACTTTGGCTACCGCGTAAATTCACATTTTAGTTTTATTGCTAAAGAAAACATTCTCATCAACGATACTCCAACCCAAGCGCTACATTACCTTGAATCAGTTTCGGTAGATAATCTCAATATTCAGTATCAAAATGAATTTTGGCTCACACCAGAAACAGGTCATGTGATTAAGAGTCGTCAAAAAATTGCCCCTAATCAGCCTTTTATCGAAATTACATTACTCAAGCCATTTGCGTCTTAGTGGAGTCCCAATGAGATCCTATTTAATGCCCTTAGCGCTACTGGTCAGTTCTGTTTTAGCGACAGTAGCTCAGGCTGAAACCCAATTGTTAGTTACAACGTCGTCAAACCAAGATGCACAAGTTGAATTACTTTATCCAACATCGATTCGTCTTGATAAAGTAGTTCTGGACGGCTTACAACAACTTCAAATACATAATAAAAACAATCATAAAGAGATAACCCCTATTTATTGGTTGGGTGCAGCACTACTCGATATCCAAAACACTGCCGCTTTAGAAGCTAAGCGCAAAGAAACCCTGTCCCAACTAGCACAAATGGGTCAAGCTGCAGATGACAGTATCTATACAGCAAAGCTTGCAAAACTTGCGCAGTTTTTACGACAAATCAAGCTCGGACAGCGCGTAATGCAGCCATTACATCCTGATCTAATTAGGATAAATGACTCATACAACCCTCTAATTGATGGCCGTTTCGAACTTATCTTACCTCAGAGACCTACGACAGTACTTGTCATGGGTGCGGTAGCTAAAGCGGGAAGTTTTGAATGGCAAGTCAATAAGAATAGTAAAGACTATTTAGCGAAAGCGATTCCATTAGAAAACGCTGATAATAGCTTCGTATGGATAGTTCAACCAGATGGTAAAGCACTAAAACAACCAATAGCCTATTGGAATGCTCAAGCGCAAGATATTGCTCCAGGAGCTGTGCTTTATGTTGAATTTTCAGACTTAGTAGAAGACTACAGCACATTGAACGCCAATATTATTGAATTACTAAGGAATCGGGCTCTGTAATGAATAACGCTACCCATTCTAATCTTACGTTAAGTAAACTTTCAGCTATTGCTCTGGCTCTTTTCCCTTTATTCCATATCCAAGCCGATGAATTTAGCTATCCTCCACTCTTAGCCTCACAATCGGACTTTGGTGGTGTAGGATTAATGCAAATGCCTACAGGACGTATGGCTCCTGAAGGTGAGTTTAATTTTGCAACAACTTATAACTCTGAATACCAGCATTTTTCAGCTTCAGTGCAATTATTCCCTTGGTTTGAAACTACGGTTCGTTATACCCAAGTACAAGATCTACTCTACAGTAACGATCCGAGTTTCAGCGGTAACACCAAGTACACTGATAAAGGTATCGACTTTAAAGTCCGTCTAGTAGAAGAAAGTTACTGGTTACCAGAAACTTCTATTGGTATAAGAGATTTTGGCGGTACAGGCTTATTTGATGGCGAGTTTATTGCGGCCACTAAACGTGTTGGTCCAGTCGACTTTACCTTAGGGATAGGCTGGGGCTATATAGGAAATAGCGGTAACCTGACTTCGGATAAAAAAGATCTTAATGATAATTGTGATCGAGACACATCTTTTGGAGGAAAAGGTGGAACTGTCGACTACCAACGTTGGTTTAAAGGCTGTGCGGCATTATATGGCGGTATTGAATATCAAACGCCGTGGGAACCTTTACGAGTAAAAGTAGAATATGATGGAAATGATTATCTAGCAGATTTCCCCGTCACTGGTGGTGGCGTCGATATGTCACAAGACAGTAAATTTAACTATGGCTTACTCTACCGAGCAACGAGCTGGAGTGATTTCCACCTAAGCTATGAGCGTGGTAATACTTGGACGTTAGGCGTTAGCCTGCAGACTAACTTCAATGATTTACGACAAATTAAACGTGATACTCCTGCAGAGAAATATAAACCTATAGCAGCAGTACCTATGTCGGGTAAAAGAGTAACGCATGACGGTACAGAAGAAACAGCACAATCCTCTACCGATACGGCTATTTCAACGGTAACAACTCAGCCATTAGTAACAACTGAGTCATCAAAGTCAGAACCGGTTACAAACACGACTATCCACGCTGAAATGCCCAGCCAAACTGATTGGGACAGAGTAGCGACTGAGCTTAGTACTATCGCTGGTTACGACAATCCAAAAATCTATCTTGATAATCACAGTGTGACCGTGGTTGCAGATCAAGTAAAGTATATGGACCGTAAAGAAGCCCACCATAGAGCCGCCACTATACTGGCAAATAACACTAACAAGCAGATAATTACTGAATATCGTCTTATTGAAACCCGTTATAAGCAGTCGATAACAGAGACACGTATCGACGCTGATAAATTCGCTCAAGTAGCTACCTATGGTTATATCAATGCAGATATGGCGGATAGCACAGAAATCAGTGTACCAAGGTCGCCTCAAGGAACATTAGTAACCCAATCCCATGAGGATTGGTTGGATAAATTAAGTTTTGATATTACCCCCACTATGGTGCAATCCTTCGGTGGTTCAGAAGGTTTCTATATGTTCAACATAGGTGTTACTGGCAGTGCAGCGTATCGATTTAATGATCGCTTGGAAATTTCGGGATCACTTTATTTGAATCTCTATGATAACTACGATAAATTTTTGTACGATGTTCCACCTGATGGTACCGACTTAAAACGCGTAAGAACGCTTATTCGTCAATATGTCCATGACTCAACGGTCAGAGCGACTAACTTACAGCTAACTTGGATGGATAATCTGAGCGATAACATCTCCTATCAAGCCTATGGTGGTTATTTAGAGATGATGTATGGTGGAGTAGGTACAGAATTCCTTTATCGACCGCTAAACAGTGAGTGGGCATTCGGTTTTGATGCTAACTATGCGAAACAAAGAGATCCTGACAGCATGTTTGGTTTCTTCGAGGATGAGCATCAATACGATCCTATTACAGGTCCATATCGCGTACAAACCGGTGTAGTGACTGGACATGCAACAGCTTATTACCAGCCTAAGTGGTTCCCGAATACCTTGTTAAAAATCAGTGCAGGCCAATATCTTACCGAGGACAAAGGCATAACTGTCGATTTCTCAAAACAGTTTGATAGTGGCGTTATCGTCGGTGCATTTGCGACTAAGACTAACTTGTCAGCAGAAGAATACGGTGAAGGTAGCTTTACCAAGGGATTCTATATTTCAATTCCATTCGATTTAATGACAATTAGACCGACTCAAAGCCGTGGCTTCCTCTCTTGGATGCCGTTGACCCGTGACGGTGGCCAAATGCTTGGTCGTAAATACAACTTATTTGATATGACTGATGCGCGGTCACCTTGGTATACCAGACCCAGTGTAGACCCCATTAAATAGTTAGTACGCAGCTAAACCTCAAAACGGGCAAGATAATTCTTGCCCGTTTTGTTTTCTGCCATTAGGACTAACTTACAATAGTAAAATCTGCACTGCCAAATTAGCTCACGACTCAATCATTCCTTTTAATACAAGCAGTGATTGGTCTTATGAGGGTACACTGGCGATGCTATCTCTGGTGGATAAAATCGGTGCGGCAATTAATGGCCAATCAATGGCAAACTCAGCACTGTTCCAAGCTAAAACGCTTTCATCTTCAGGATCATAATATTGGGTACATTGATAAATAACATCAGCATAATCACTGAGGACATAAAAACCGTGCGCAAAGCCCGGCGGGATCCACATTTGCAGATGATTCTCTGCCGATAGCACTCGCCCAACCCACTTTCCATAGGTGGCCGAGTCAGCCCGAATATCGACGGCAACATCAAAAATGCTCCCTGCACAGACCCGCACCAATTTACCCTGCGGTTTTCGCCGTTGAAAATGCAAGCCTCGCAGAACATTGTGTTGCGAACGACTCTGGTTTTCCTGCACAAATACGGGAGGCTCAAGTCCTCTTGCAGTAAAACAAGCATCAAAATAGGATTGCCTGAACGTTTCCTTAAAAAAACCACGCTCATCACCAAATACTTGAGGTTCAAACACCAATACTTCGGCTAATTCTGTTTCGCTATATTTCATCCAATACCTGCTTATAAAGTCATGCACGAAACAGCGAAATAGTAGGGTATAAAAAAGATCAATATATCCCGAATCTCAGCTTGCATCAGAGTGGCCAAAGGGTAATAAATCATTGGTTTATCATAAATGGGCAGTAATTGCTTACAGACAACTTGCGTCATAGGATAAAGACGCGAGCCAGTACCGCCCGCCAGTAAAATGCCTTTTCTCATTGAAATATTTAGGATTGATAAGCCATGTTGAAGTGCCAAGATTGTAGCATACAAAATGTCGCGAGCAGGAAGAACGGATAACAGGGCTGCTGGCTGTTAATGCAGGAAAAACAACGCAACAGAATATTAAACCGCAAAAGCCAATACCATTTTGGCCAGTAAGATTTCAATTCGTCTGTTACTTAATAAACATATAAGAAGACGCTAACCTATCTCAACCCTTACTACTTTCAGGGATCAGCATCTCAATACGTAACCCCTGATTAGGCGCTGAGAAGAGTGACACATTACCGTTCAGCTTTTGTGTGATCAGATTATAAATAATCGACATCCCCAAACCTGTTCCACCACTCTGCCTTGCGGTGGTGAAAAAAGGCTCGAATGCTTTGGCTTTCACTTCATCGGACATGCCTACGCCATTATCTTCATAAATCATCTTGATCTGCGAAGCCATTTTTTCAACCACTATCACAATTTGCTTATCACCGACAAAATCATCGGGAAAAGCATGACGAAAACTGTTCGCGACTAAGTTAGTGAAAATTTGTGCGATCGCACCGGGGTAAGAATCAATAAAAATATTATCGTCAAGTTCGACTTTTAAAGTGATATTTTTCTTACGCATCAAGGGTTTTAATGAACTAAATATCTGAAAAATATAATTCTTCAGATTAAAGCGCTCGCGTTCCAGTATCGATTGGTCTGCAGCAGTACGCTTGAAGTTATGCACCAGTTCTGCAGCGCGGGAAAGATTACGTTCAATTAAGCATAAACCATCCTGCATTGTATTGATAAAGCTGACAAATTTATCCTCATCGAGCTCGTTTTTCTCAAAGAGTCCTTTCAATAGTGATAACTCATCCAAACAATGGGTCACGGATGTGACAGCTATGCCAAGGGGGGTGTTCACTTCATGGGCAACACCAGCAACTAAGCTGCCTAAGGCCGCCATTTTTTCATTTTCAATTAAGTGCTTTTGGGTTGATTTTAAAGTCGATAATGCCGTTTCAAGCTCTGCGGTACGCAGCTCAACTTTATGCTCAAGATCGGTATTAATGAGCTTGAGCTGTTGCTGATATTCAATGATCTCTTTAGCACTCATGGCTCGACCAAAAAGGTCGGCGAGTGCCGAGGCAAAAGCCTTCTCATCCCGAGTCCATTCCCTCGCCTCGCCCTGATGTTCAGAACAAATAATCCCCACCATTTTTCCGTGGTGACGAATAGGACTATCCAACAAAGAGCTGATCTGATTCGGTTTCAGATAGGTTTCGACAAATTCTTTAGTGGCGGGATCCGTTTGCGCCTTATTGGCGACAATTGTGCGCTCATTGTCGAGCAGGCTAAAATAATGGGGAAACTGTGCGCGAGTGAGCACTAACGCTTCTTGTGGCTGCTGATTGTCGAGTGAATAATAACAAGCGATGCTCTGATTATCTGGACTCAACAACCAAATGCCCGCCCGAGAGATCTGTAATCCCTTACAAATTGAGCTCACGATAAGTTGTGATGCTTGAATGAGATCACCCTCATCAATAACCTGAGACTTACTGACATCAAATAAAATTCGATCAAGCATTCGGGTCATAGCGGCTCGTCCGGAATATGAATATGTAGGGAGGCAAACACATCTAACAAATCAAGGCTGGCTTCACATAAGACGGGATCAAACTGTTTACCCGATTGCGCTAAGATGTACTCGCGCACCGCCTCAACTGACCAAGCCTCTTTGTAACTTCGCTTGGAAAGCAAAGCATCAATCACATCGACAATCGCCATGAGGCGGCCTTCAATCGGAATGTCTTCCTGCGATAGCCCACGGGGATAACCTTGCCCATCCCAACGTTCATGGTGAGTATAAGCAATTCTAGCGCCCATTTTGGCAATGATACGATTTGAGCCAACCAACAGGTTATAACCCTTCTCTGCGTGCGTTTGCATAATCGCCCATTCCTCGGCATCGAGTTTACCGGGCTTATGCAAAATACTCTCAGGGATACCGATTTTTCCTACATCATGAAGAGGCGCCGCATAACGAATGGTTTCGATAAAGTCTGCCTTCATACCAATGGCAATCGCGAGCATTTCTGTCATGCGCGCTACACGGCGCACATGGGCTCCTGTCTCCTTACTGCGCTGCTCAATAGCATCTCCAATGATTAAAATTAGCTCCCTTTGTGTCTGCTGCACATTTTCACGGCCCGACAAGTTCTCAAAGGTTAAGCTCACATTTGCCGCAAATAGCTCAAGAATGCTGACTTGAAAATCCGTTAACTTAGTGTTGTGTTGTAAATATAAAATACTGGTAACATGTCCACTAAGCTCATAAAATCCAACATAAATATTTTCACGGATCAGCGACGTTTTTAGCGCTATCGCTTCAATAATATGTTCCCGCACATCCCCTGGCAGAGTCTCAACGCTTCCACCTTCAAAGTAACTGATCATATCTCCCGTGGCGGCCAGCAGATTCATTTGAGTATCGAGGTAAAGGTCTTGATGATAACTCGTGAGATAAAGAGCCGAGCTTTCAAGATTGAGCAGCTGCAAGGTCTGTTCGAGCACTGCACTACCAAAGTTATGCAATGTATGGCTCTTAAGTACAGAGGTGGAAGCAGCAATCACTTTTTCCATCCCCTTTTGACTTTGCTCGATAATTTTTATATCGCGATAGGAGCGCAATGAGGTGTACACACAAGACTTAAGCCGAGCCGCGGTGAGCTCTGTTTTAGCTTTATAATCGTTAATGTCAAAATCCCGAATGACTTGCTCTTCAGGTGCTTGCCCCGGCTGACCCGTACGCAAAATAATGCGGGTACTGTGGTTATTTAATTCAGTGCGAATTTTTTGTACTAGCTCTAAACCTGCATGATCCGTTTCCATGACGACATCAATAAAGGCCAAGGCGATATCTGATTCAGTTTGAAATAATCTTAAACCTTCAGCAGCGCTGTAACAGGAGTAGAACTGCAAGACTCGATTATCTAAGGTCAGATTTTTTAACGCAAATCGAGTGACATCATGGATCCCAGGTTCATCATCAATAATGGCCACCTTCCAAATGCCTTGTTTAGGCTTATGGGATGTATCTTCGATAACATCAGCACTTTTCTTAAATAACGCCACAAAACCACCGTTTACGATGAATAGTTACGTTTTAGTATAGATTCAATCTTGAAAGTGACTAGTTTCAAAGGATAAATTATCATCCCTTTGATTACCGCTTAGGACTAACAACTAACATACTGGCCACTTAAAATCCACACAAAAACAACTTAAGTTATTGTTATAAAAATAGAAATAGCAAAAGTTAGCCTAACCTAGTCTTGGCGGGTATGATGAGTGCACTTAATGCATAATTCCCAAAATTTCTATTGGAGCTACTATGAAAAAATCACTATGTTACATCGCACTGCTGGCTTTATTCACCACGGCTTGCTCAGAAGCCCCAAAAGAAGAAACGGCAGTCAATACAGCCCAAGCTCAAACAGAAGCGGCAAAATCCGTCCCAGTAGGTGATACCAGCCAGAACTCGCTCGATTGGGCAGGTAGTTATGAAGGCGTATTGCCTTGCGCCAGTTGTGAAGGAATGCAAACCCTAATCACTTTGCAAGCTGATAATAGCTTTGTCCAAGAAACAGTTTATTTAGGTAAAGATGAAAAGATTTTAAAACTGATGGGCAAAGTGACATGGGACGAACTGGGCCAGAAAATCACCCTAGAAGATGGTACACAATATTTGGTCGGTGAAAATCAGTTGATCATGTTAGACACTGAAGGCAAACGGATCACCGGCGAACTTGCTGCAAATTATGTGTTGAAAAAGAAAGGTCTATAAAAGCAGAGCTGGCAGTTAGCACTCAGCTGCGGTATTAGATTATGGATAACGGAACGCTGCACTTACCGTAAAAGCAAAGCACCCGTACCGTTATCCGTAAGTCACGCTGAAATGTTCTGCAATCGCAAAGCGATACTTTAGAAGTTGTGAAGCGAAGAAAAGCGAAACAAACCTTCTTAAACAATAAAGAGGTTATTTTGAATAACAGCATACAACTGATCCGCTATCAAGATTGCCCATCAACGCCATGGAAAAATGGTGGTGGAAGCACAAAACAGCTATTCATTTCCCCCATCAATGCCGAACTTACTGAATTCGATTATCGGATCAGCATTGCAAGTATTAGCAGCAACGGACCTTTTTCATCATTTATCGACATAGACAGGCAACTGGTCATTCTGGAAGGTGATGGTGTCGAACTCAGCATCAATAGTCATGAAGGGACAAAACAGATAAATGGCCTTGGAGCTGGAGAAAAGATATCAGGAAATACAGATACAACTGAATATAAGCGACTCTCGCCCGCTGATAGCCCATTCTGCTTTGCTGGTGAAACCTCAATAACAAGTCAATTATTAGGCAGTAATGTTATTGATTTCAATGTCATGACCAAACGCGGCGTATTTAAAGCGCATACGCAAAGGCTTAGCTTTGATGACATATTTATCGAAGAACAGATTGCAACCTCAAACAACTCCCCAAATGAACTGCAAAAAACTGAAACTTACATCCCTATCATCCAAATACTTTGCTGCTTAGATACCGTGACATGGGAGCACAATGGCCAGGTTATCAAGATCATGCCCTATGATATTCTCGTTTTCCAACAAGGGGATGGTATAAGGTTAAAATCAACAAGACCAAGTAGACTACTTAAAGTGTCTATTACTGCCTGTCCCCTATAACAGTATTTACAGGTTAAGCTCCAATATTACTCAATTTGGCGCGTTAAAATACCGAGCCACTATCCACTCGACAGTTTTTCTGAGCCCAGAATCGAAGGACTCTAATGGTTGCCAACCAAGTTCTCTCTGGATCTTGCTCGCATCAATGGCATAACGCACATCATGCCCAGGTCTGTCTGTAACATGTTCTATCAAACCTCGAAAACCAATACCATTAATAACAAAAGCTTGCGGATGAGTGGGTACTAACTCTTCGAGTAAATCGCAAATTTGGTAAACAACCGCTAGATTGCTACGCTCATTAGCCCCTCCAATATTATAGGTCTCCCCGACTCTGCCCTGTGTTATAACAAGAAACAAGGCACGCACATGATCATCTACATATAACCAATCACGTACTTGCTGACCATTACCATAGACAGGTAACGGTTTTCCGGCCAATGCATTATTGACCATCAAAGGGATCAATTTTTCAGGGTATTGAAAAGGCCCATAATTATTGGAGCAGTTAGTGATAACTATCGGTAAACCGTAGGTGCGATGCCATGCTCGAACAAGATGATCCGCCGATGCCTTGCTGGCTGAGTAAGGAGAGCTAGGATCATAGGCTGTAGTCTCAGAAAAGAATCCTGTAGCCCCTAATGAACCGTAAACCTCGTCGGTGGAAATATGATGGAATCTAAAAACTTTTTGCTTATCCGCATTCAAACTTTGGAAATAGCAGCGGCACGCCTCAAGCAATGTATAAGTACCCACTATATTGGTTTGGATAAATTCAGCAGGTCCATCAATTGAGCGATCAACATGGCTTTCGGCCGCTAAATGCATCACCACATCTGGCCGATAATCCTGAAATACGGCATCTAATTTCACTCTATCGCAAATATCAGCCTGAATAAAATGATAGCGCTCACTATTGGCAATTTCGGCCAAAGCATCAGAATGACTGGCATAGGTTAACTTATCGAAATTGATCACTACACACGTCGTTTGCCCAATCAGCATACGGACCAAGGCAGAACCGATAAAGCCAGCCCCACCCGTAATCAATATTCGCATATCACTCACCCAAAAAGTAAAAGGTTAGAAAAACAAAAAGCCAGAAAGTATACAACTTTCTGGCTTGAAAATTCAGCATATTAAGATCTGAATGGACACTTAGCGCCATTAGGCTTTACAAACTCCAGATCTAAGCTGTTCGGACCGCATCCGCGATATATTCTGCTTGAGTATGCGTCATAATCTTATCGGTAGATTCGACCATTACGCGAATAAGCGGCTCTGTACCGGATTTGCGCAACAATACACGCCCTTGGTCACCTAAGATCCCTTCGGCTTTAATCACAGCTTGCTGTACGCTGCTTGTCGCTAAAATGCTGTCAGCATCAGCCGTGACCAAACGCACATTAATTAACACTTGAGGAAGTTTAGTCATGCCAGCTTTAATCTCAAACAAACTCTTCTGGGACTCTAATATAGCTTTAAGCACCTGTAAGGATGCAACAATGCCGTCTCCTGTTGAAGCATGTTGCAAGCTCAAAATATGTCCAGAACCCTCACCGCCAAGTTGCCAACCGGTATGCTTAAGTTGCTCAACAACATAGCGGTCGCTCACTTTCGCGCGAACAAAAGGGATATCCATCTGCTTAAGCGCAAGCTCTAAGCCAAGATTTGACATTAAGGTGCCACAGCCCAACCTAACTTCATGGTAAAATCAGGAGTAATAGGGAAGTGCCTACTTTGCCACGCACACCATCGGAGCCAAAATGCTTCCGAAATACAAAATTCTTTTAAAAAACTGAATAAAATTCAGCTTTAAAATCTAATTATCAGTCTTAAATAAGGTTTAATCACTACCAAATATATCACGGGTATATACTTTATCAGCGACGTCAGCCAGTTCCTTGGCCATACGATTAGACACAATCACATCAGCTTGGTCCTTAAATTCAGCAAGATCCGTAATAACTCTTGAGTGGAAAAACTCGGGCTCTTTTAAAACAGGTTCGTAAATAACAACTTCAACTCCCTTGGCCTTGATACGCTTCATGATGCCTTGAATACTAGAAGCCCTAAAATTATCAGAACCCGACTTCATGATAAGGCGATAAATACCCACTACTTTAGGGTCGCGACTTAAAATGGACTCAGCGATAAAGTCTTTACGCGTCGTATTAGAATCCACAATCGCACCAATAATGCTGTTAGGTACATCGGCATAATTAGCCCGTAATTGTTTTGTATCTTTAGGTAAACAATAACCACCATAACCAAAAGAGGGGTTATTGTAATGGCCGCCTATACGCGGGTCTAAACAGACTCCCTCAATAATCTGCCGTGAATCTAGCCCATGAGTCTCAGCATAGGTATCAAGTTCATTAAAATAAGCGACACGCATGGCAAGATAAGTATTGGAGAATAATTTAACGGCTTCAGCTTCAGTGGAGTCAGTAAATAACACTTGAATGTCTTTTTTAATCGCGCCCTGCACTAATAACTCAGCAAAAACCTTAGCACGTTCACTGCGCTCACCCACAATAATGCGCGAAGGATGTAAGTTGTCATAAAGCGCTCTTCCCTCACGCAAAAACTCTGGCGAAAAAAGGATATTATCACAGTTATATTTTTGCTTAACCTTGGCAGTAAAACCCACTGGTACAGTAGATTTGATCACCATCACGGCTTTAGGATTAACCGCTAACACATCTTGAATAACCGATTCGACAGAGGAAGTATTAAAATAATTAGTTTTAGGATCGTAATCCGTAGGAGTTGCAATTATGACAAAATCGGCGTTTTGATAAGCTAACTTTTTATCTAAGGTAGCGATTAAATCGAGTTTATGATGAGCTAAAAAATATTCAATTTCAGCATCCAGAATTGGCGACTGTTTACTATTAATCAATTCAACTTTTTCAGGAATCACATCAACAGCAACAACTTGGTGGTTCTGGGCTAATAAAATGGCATTAGAAAGACCAACATAGCCAGTGCCAGCAATAGCGATTTTCATTACTTATGTCCTAATGTGTGTAAGCAATGTCTAATCTGCTCACAAAAAATATCACTCAATATGTCGTCATTCCTGTGCAGGCTGAAATCCATTACAAATAGCCAAGAGTTACAATCATGCAGAGAAAATACAAACCATCAGGCGAATTACTACCATCAAGAATGGCGACAAAACAAGGCATTCTACGTACGCAAAGCGCGTTATAAATTTCGTCTTACAATTTAAATGGTTTAAATAATTAAAATGACATTTTTAACAAACTTAAATCCGGTAATAACTGCGATACCATGCCACAAACTCAGCCACGCCTTCTTTTACACCAACTTTAGGTTGATACCCTGTAACAGCAAATAAGTCTTGGGTATCCGCATAGGTTTGATAAACATCACCAGGCTGCATCTCGCGGAAGTTCTTTTTCGCTACAATACCTAATTCATCTTCAATGGCTTTAACAAAGTCCATTAAATTAATTGGCGAACCGTGACCGATGTTATACACCGCATAAGGCGCTGAGCTGCTAGCGGGAGTACCAGTTTCAACCGTCCAGTCATTATTGCGTTTAGGAATCACATCGCTGATACGCACCACACCTTCGACAATATCGTCTACATGGGTAAAATCGCGCCACATATCCCCATTGTTATTAATATCTATGGTTTCACCTTCTAAAATCTTCTTTGTGAAAATAAACGGCGCCATATCAGGGCGACCCCAAGAACCATAAACGGTGAAAAAACGTAAACCCGTGGTCGGAATATCGTAAAGATGAGAATAACTATGCGCCATCAACTCATTTGCCTTTTTGGTGGCAGCATATAAGGATACTGGGTGATCAACGCTGTCACAGGTGGCAAAAGGAGTTTTAGCGTTTAAGCCATATACAGAACTGGAAGAAGCATAAACTAGATGCTTCACTTTTGTTTGCCGGCAACCTTCTAGAATATTCAAATGACCCACTAAATTTGAATCAGCATAGGCATGCGGGTTTTCAATTGAATAACGCACGCCAGCTTGGGCGGCGAGATGAATCACTCGGTCAAAATTCTCTTTCTCAAAAATCGACGCCACGGCGGCGCGGTCTGCAATGTCTAAATGAATAAAGCGAAACAACGGATTTTCAATACCAGTTAACCTAGCTTTCTTTAAATTGATGTCGTAATAGTCGTTAATATTATCAATACCAATTACAACATGACCTTGCAGACAGAGACGCTGACAGACTGAACTACCAATAAATCCTGCGGCACCCGTAACTAAATACACCATACTAATACTCCGATAAATTTTTTTGATCTGGTTTAATAACTAAACGGTGGCCACATCCTTACCCCAGTCTCTCGTTAGAGTATGTGCCATTAGTTATACCGCTATTTACCTTTGGTAATCAGCTTAATCAACTTCGGGGTGATTTTCTTCTCGTCAAATTTATCAACCGCAATTTGATAGCTCGCATCACCCATTGATTTAATAAGGTCTGGCTGCAGAATAAAGCTTCTCATTGCTTTAACCAACGGTTCAACATTCCATTTCGGCACAAGAAAACCATTGTAACCATTTTGTACTGTTTCCCGGCAACCGGGAACGTCAGTGGTGATCACCGCCCGACCAATAGCCATAGCCTCTTGTGTTGAACGCGGCACGCCCTCTCGATATGATGGTAAAACAAACACATGTGCAGAACGTATCCGTTCGTGCACATCATTCACAAAACCAGGGTAAATAATTGTACCGTCATTAATAAATTCCTTTAATTGATGAAGCTTGATGCCGCCAGGGTTTTCTTCATCTAACCCACCTAACACTACAAATTCTGCATTAGGGTATTCAGATTTTATTTTTTTTGCAGCAGCAAGGTATTCGAAAATCCCTTTTTCTTTAAGTAACCGTGCCACAAATACAAATCGAATTTTATCTTTATCTAACTGAGGAACCTGATAAGGATAAGAAGCTAAATCTAAACCGATCGGACCAAAAACTTCGATTTTATTTTTATTGATAAATGCAAATTTATTTAAATCTTGAGGATCGTCAGGATTTAAAAACAGCACTTTATCAGCAAAGGCATAAGACAAGGTGGCAAGCGTGCCATGCACATACTGCAAGAGCTGACGGTTGAATGATAACCCAGTTTGAGAAGGAGTATGAATAAAACCTAACCCTTCGATCATAGCAATTTTATTTTTACAACCAGCAAACTTAGCCGCTAACGTCGCATACATAGATGGTTTGATAAAGAAACTAAAAACAGAGTCTATTTGATAATGACGAAAAAGTTTTCTTAATTGATATATTGTTGCCAAATCTTTTATTGGATTCAATCCAGCCCGTTCAAGGTCATAATCAATAGGGATAGCTCCTAATTCCTGAATCGCAGTTCGTGTATCCTGAGTATAGTCAACCGCAAAAGCATAAACAGTATGCCCATCATTAACTAAACTTTTTATTAAATCTTTACGAAAAATCAAATGCCCAGGAGAAGCATTTTGTGAAACAAGTGCAATATTCATGAATTAAACCAAACCTGATGATAGCCAGCGACCATCTTCTCTATACTAAAATTATCCACAATCCGCTCACGACAAGCTTTTTTTCTTGCTTGCCACAATTGTGAATTGTGTTGTTTTTCGTCCATCGCCTCTAATATCGCTTTGGCTAAAGCTTGAGGATCTTTCGGTGGCACAACCCAACCAGTTTCACCCACAATTACCGCTGCATCACCAACATCCGTGGTAACACAAGGCGTACTACAAGCCATGGCTTCATTTAATACATTAGGAAAAGCCTCGCTCGAAGATGATAAAATAAACAGGTCAAACCCATTCATGACTGATGGAATATCCTGTCTACGACCGAGTAATAAAATACATTCACCGCAAGTGTTTTCGTTTATTAATCGCTTTAACACGTCATTGCCATCAGTCAAATCATTACCTACCAGAGCGACTTTTACACGATCTTTAAAGTCACTTAATAATCCGATCGATTGAATCAAGTTAGAATAATCTTTAAAAGGATGAAAACGTCCAACATGTCCAATTAAAAACTGTTCATTCGCGATGGCAATTTCTTTCCGAAAAGTCAAGCCTGAATATGAATTAGGCATGAATTGATCAATATTATAACCATTTGGTACAACATGCCCTATCTTAGAATCAAACCCAATCGACTCTTGTACTTGGCGAGATTTTTCTGCGCAATAAATAATACGGCGAGGAATAAATGATGAAATTAAGGCATTTAGTTTTGCGATTATCATCGTGGATAACTTTGATTCCCCTCTTACCAAAGTGGTATGGTGCACTCCCCATACAACATTTTTCACTCGAGCAAGCCTTGAGATTATCCCACCGATTAAATCAGCATGGTACATCCAAGTCTGTACTGCATTCGGTTTAAGTTGGCGTAGTAATTTATACAATTTAACTAAGGCCATCAAATGTATACTGCCTGCGGGCATATTCAAACAATAAACCTTAACACCAATCTCTTCCAGTAAAGGACCATATTTCCCTTTATCCATCAAAGAAATTACAACATGTTCATTATCTCTATCGAAATCGCACAGACGATATAACACAGCTTCTGCGCCACCATCACTTAAACCGGTAATAATATGTAGTATTTTTTTCATAAATAAGAAAAGTTAAAGTATATAAAAATGTTACAGCTGGAATAAAGAAATCACCAATAGTCCAGCCACCCAAAATAGAAACAATGAAAACCGTTATTTTTGTAATATAGTCCAGAGAGCTTTTAAACAACAAAAAACATAAATACCCTAAAAATAAACATAAAGGTAAAATGCCACTTTGTGCTGCAATAGATGTAAATGCGGAGTCGCTAATCCAATTAGTATTAGTCAAACCCCAAAATAAGCTTTCAGGTAACGATGCTAAAAGCTTTTCTAATACAGCTCCTGTAGTATTCTCCCTTCCAGAAAATGAGGCATCTGCTTTTATAGTAAAAGCTCGATTAACGATTCTTCCAACACTTGAATCTAACAGCCATACAAAGGCAAGCATAACAAAAGGTAATAAAGAGATTAAGGAAAAAAATGTTTTTCTTGATAATCTGAGACTCCAAAAACTGCAAGACTTTATTAATGACACAAATAACATTAAAATAAAAAGGACAATAGCAGTACGTGATCCTGTCAAGATAATATAAAAAAAAGTCAAAAACAAAAAGGTGAAATCTTTTCTGACTAAAGAAAAATAAAACATCAAGAAAATACCAACAGATGCGGAACTTAAAGCTGACCCCCATAAAACCCTTGTTCGTAGGACATCAAATCGCATATCACCATAATTATTGATGAAGTCAGAATAATAGCTAAATGACACCATATTTAACTTTGTCAAAATCTCAAAAAAAGAAACAGCCAAGAGAAATAAAACAATTAACTTTAAGAAGCAATCAAAAATAACTTTCATGCATTCTTTTTTTATACTTCGGCAGACTATAACGTAAGTAAAGAACACAAAAACCGGAATAAAAATCAAACCGTTTATATTACCCCTCTTTAAAAAAAACATTAATACCAGAGAAAGCAATGATAACCCATAAAATATTATATGCTGTTTTAACTTCTTATCAATGATAAGTGAATACATATAAATCACAAACACTAAGAGTACAGGGAAATAAAAAACCTTTGATATGAATGAAAAAAAATCTGTAAAAGAAATAAACACTAAAAAAAATAAGAGAACGTACCTATTTAAATAGAGCTTACTATATTCAGCACTTATGCTTATAATATTAAACATGTGGTATAATTAATAGTGATAAATAAATTTTAATAACATTATTTCTTAAGTAGCGACTTGCTGAGAATTGTACTGATTTACTATCTATAGGCTTGTTCAAAAATGTCCTACATGTTGTCTCTAACGCGCTTACAGATTGATAATCAACCAAATACCCATTAACCCCTTCTTGAATAATTTCTCTTGGGCCACTCGGACAATCAAACGCGATCACAGGTGTACCTAACGTGATGGATTCTATCAATACATTAGGAAAGCCTTCATACAGCGAGGTGAGTAATGTCAATTTGGCATGTAAATAGTAAGGAATCATATCCGCTTGAAAGCCCTCAAAATCAACCCTATCGGCTACACCCAAATCTATAGCACATTGCTTTAATGATTGCTCCAAACTGCCTTGGCCAACAATTTTTAGCCGTAGGCTTGGAAAATCATTAGCAATACCAGCAAAACCTTCAATAGCGTAATGAAACGCTTTTTGCTTTTCTAACCTGCCAACACAAAGTAGGTAATCTCGCTTTACCACTTGGGTTAGATCATGAGTTTTTGCGTAGTCTTCGACATGCTTAGAGACAGGGTTATAAATCACACTGGTTTTATCTGCCAAGTGCGGAAATACAGAAACTAGGTCGTCACGCATTGCTTGGCACTGGTTAATTATATGATCAGCTTTACCATAAAAGTGATTAATTAACGGCTTAACAATATAGCGCTGCCAGCTGCCTTGTGGCTTCGCAGTGTTTTGTGAAAAGGTATTAATGTTTCGAGCTATAATTTTGGTTTTAAGACGAAATACACTACGTAACATGACCGCAATTACCGCTAGCTCGTAATTAAACACCAACAGTTTTGCGGGTTTGTGCTTACGGATATAGCGCAGTAAAGGTAAAGGCACATTACGGGCATGGTTAACCCCCAGCACGACTAAATTTACTTTAGGGCTAACACGCTCTAGGTAAGCCGCATTATTGGTGTGCAATACCACCAAATTAACCTGCCAGCCATTATCCGCTAAGCCGTTAGCAACGCTGACACATACACCTTCAGCACCACCGCCGGCGAGAGAGCTGATGAGTAGGGTTATTTTTTTGCTTACTACATCCATCGCTCTCTCCACATTTCGAACATTAATAAAAACCAAATCTGATTAACATTGACATCTGCACCCGCGAGATATTTATCACGTAGGTGTGCAACATAAAATGTATTGAATATACCGGCGCTCTCTATTCGATCATTACTGAGATAAAATAGAATATATTCTTTCAATTCAGATTTAAACCAATCAAAAATAGGTACACCAAAACCCATTTTAGGTCTATCCATGATGTCTTTAGGTATGTACTTGTGTGTGATTTCTTTAAGTAAATGTTTTTTTGATCCATTTTTAATTTTCATACTAGGATCGAGCCTAGCAACAAAATCAATAATATTAATATCTAATAATGGTTCTCTACCCTCTAAACCCACAGACATTGTAGCTCTATCTACTTTAGTTAAAATATCATCTAATTGGTAAGTTTTATAATCAATAGCAAGTATATTATCTAACCAATTTTGGTTTATTTCCGCGTCAAATTCTGTTTTTACTTTATTATACTTATTAACTAATAAGATATCTAAATCTATATCAGTAAAAGTTTGTGAGCCTATTTTTAAAAGGCCTTTCTCATTTTGTTCAAGCATTAGCGAAAATCGCTTTAAGCGAACGTCAGCATTATACATACCAAACTTTTTAGCAGTAGCGTGTAAAACGTCACTATTTAAACCAGTTTTAAGAAGGGGATATAATACTGAGGGGATTTGAGCAAACTTTATTTTTTTATTTTCAATACTAGTGTATTTGTCATAACCAGCAAAAATTTCATCACCACCGTCTGCACTAAGAGAAACAGTAACATCCTTTCTAGCTAACTGACTAACTAAGGTAGTAGGAATAGCAGAAGCATCACCAAAAGGCTCATCCCATATTTCTGGCAACTTAGGTAAAATAGCTAAAGCGTCTTTTTGCGTACAATAGTATTCGGTATGGTCTGTACCTAAGTGATCAGCTACTTTTTTAGCATGATGTGCTTCATTATATTTTGGCTCATGAAAACCAATGGAGAATGTTTTCAGTTTTTCAGTGCGCTCTGACTGTAATAATGCTGTAACTGCGGAAGAATCATATCCACCGCTCAAAAACATGCCCACAGCAACATCTGCAACCATGCGGTATTCACAAGCAAATTTTAATAGTCGCTCGGTTTCATCCATGGCTTCTTGTTCAGAGATATCAAGCTTGGGTTGGTTATAACAGTCTATAACGTCCCAATACTTATCTATTCTTAATGTTGAATTTTTGATGTTGAATGTAAGTGCATGACCTGCTTGCAGCTTGTGGGTGTGATTAAAAATCGTATGCGGTTGCGGGATATAACCATATTGCAAAAACAAAGCAAGGCCATCGTGGTTAAGTTCCTTTACAAAGGCAGGATGCTCGTGAAAACTTTTTAGCTCGCTCGCGAACATGAGCAATCCGTCTTTATGATACCAGTACAACGGTTTAACGCCTGCACGATCACGAATCAAAGTTAGAGTTTCTTGCTGGCTATCAAAAATTGCTATCGCAAACATACCGTTAAAACGATGTACAGCTTCGATACCCCATTTATGGTAAGCCTTTAAAATCACCTCAGTATCAGAGTGAGATTCAAAGCTATATCCATGCTTCTCTAGCTCTACACGGATTTCTTTAAAGTTATAAACCTCGCCATTATAAATCATAGCTAAATGATTAAAAGACATAGGCTGATGGCCATGGTTTGATAAATCTAAGATGGACAGACGTCGATGCCCTAGACCAACCTGAGTGCTATCTACCTGTTCAAAAAAATAACCACCATCATCTGGACCACGGTGATATAGGATATCAGTCATTTTTTTTAAATCAACAATACTTGACTGTCTTCTAGAATCAAGCAAGCCTGCTATTCCACACATCTAATTTTCTCTCTAAATGACGATTTATTACTAGTCAAAATTTATAGGGCTTTCAATTTTGGGCGAATTAACACGATTGAAATTCAAACTTTGCATGCCATTACCATATTGTAATATTTTGCACTCACATCAGTAGTACTTTGTGCTTTGTGCTTTTTTCTTTCTTTATATTTTTATATTTACAACAAGTTATATTTCGCCAATTGCATATGTCGCCTCCCACTCAGCCCCATATTAATCTTGCGCATCGCTTATAAACTTGCATATAATTCTCAACAAAAATTCATAGAACATTGAATTAAAAAACTTAGAAATGCTAAATTAGCTGATTTATATCATCAATAGGCATACAATTCTATTAATAATTATTTTTCATTAATATTGCCAAAGTCTTTAAACTCATTTCTCATAGGATGACTACTATTAAATCTCATATTTATTCTATCAACGACACGAGATAACTCATAAATCCAGCGATTGAAATTAAAAAAAACTTTTGGCATTTCAATGTTTTTTAATATATCCATTGAGTTTTGGCAGCTTTCATTAGTAAACGAATCAACACAGTTATTATGCCTTTCTTTTAATTCCTTTCTACAAATTTTCGATCCATTTACAAAATCATAAATAATATCTTCAACATTTAAAAGCGGCAGATCCAATCCTTTCAAGTTATACTCATATTGCCATACATCGCAAAAGTAACCGTATGTTTTAGGTTCTATCATATTCTCTATACCAGTAATACAAGGAACGCCTAATGATGACGCTTGAATAATTGCCGTGCCACTACCTATAAATAAATCATAGCTCGACACGGTTAAATCAAACTTTGAATAGTCTAAAGTGCCTTTTAAAACAATTTTATCTTGTAAGTTGGCTTTATTTATCTTTTCTTGTATTTGCTGTTTTAATGGCCCGTCGCCATAGATAGCAAATCTAACATCAATTCCTTTATCTATTAGCTTTTTAACAACATCTACCATATAAAAATTATAGGTTTTAAATTCAACCAAACGCCCAACAGCTGCAATTTTAAGTGGCGTTACTAAATCCTTTTTAAGTATTACATTCTTTTTGTCAATAACACCTAGTCTAAATGTTTTTGATTTTTCAAATTTTTGTTGCTTATGCTTAAGATATAGGTCGCGATTACCTTCAGAGAAGAAAAGTAATGATTCATCAGGAAGATAGTTAAATACAAAATTTCTATTTACTTTCTCATGCCAAGCAACTTTATTTCCACCCCACAAGTATTTTATATAGTGATAAAAACCAACTGTAATTGGGAGGTTTTTCTCTAATTGTTGAGCTAGTCGACTCCCAAGCAATGCATGCATGCCATCAGAAACGTGAATCTGGTCAATCTCTCTTAACTTATCTAAGAATATTTTCTGTTTTATAGGCATAAGAAGTGGGAGTCGCTCACAAAATAACGAAGGGCCATAAAAGATATCATTAGAAAAGATTACATTTGCATATTTTTTCATCTCACCAAGTAATTCTTGATTACTTTGTTCAGGTTTAGCGAGTAATAAAATTGAGGTTGATAAGTTTTTGTTAAACCGTTCTTTTGCCATTCTTAAAAAAAAAGTTTCAATACCACCAACTGGTAATGCTCCGTAAATGAATAGCATGTCATGCGCCCTTAATAATATTTTTCATTTCAGAAACGATCATTTTAACCCTATTAAAATAAACAACTAAAACTGATAACAGTAGTAGAAACCAAGCAATGAATAAATAATCGAAACGAGATTCACTAAGCACCATTAATACAGTTAGCGTTATATAGCAAATAACTACGCTATAAATTTTAACTCTTGGAAAACTCCACCAAAGCTTTGCCGTTGCTTCTGTTCTAACAACAAAATAAGTAAAAAAAGCTAACAATGTTGCTATGGCTGCACCAGATGCACCTAAATCAGGTATTAACATGTAATTTAATATTGCATTGACAACAAATGCGCATATTGAGGCAAGCATAGAAAACGAAGAACGACGGGTTATACCAATACCAACACCTGTTGTTTCTGATAGCATTATAAAAAGTGGCATAGCAATACAGGCGACAATTAAGTATTCGATAGCAGAATATTCTGGTGGTAAAAAATAAACCAACACAAAAGAAAATACACCTGCTAATGACCAAATTAAACATACTGCAAGTAACATACACTCAATTACATTTAATACTTTAGATTTATCTATTCCATTCTTTACCCACTTGTAAAAAACAGGATGCCATAGGTTTGAAAATATTACCGATAAAACTGATACCACCCCAGCAAGTGCAACCGCAAGGGCATAAACACCTAATTCTTCAAACCCAGAGTAACTACGAAGGAAAAATCGATCCATGGTTGTTAAACCCCAGTATGCAATACCACCAGCAACAAGTGGCAAACTAAAGGTTAGCATTCGATGCATTAACTCACGATTAAGCGGTTTTTTTATAGCGGGTAACCACGTTGTTCTTGTTAACCATGCAAAAATACTAACCGAGCTTGCAACGGCAAGTACATTCATTAACATCAGTGTTTGAAATTCAGCACGTAAATTGAGTAAAAATATAAAACCGATAAATATAAGTAAAAATAGCTTAGGCAGAATTTGGGTTGCTGAAAAAACTAAGCCTCGCTCTTCCATACGTACTACATGTGCAAAAAAATTAATCAAGTAGCTGCAGTAGATGCCAATAACAAGGAACCATGAAAGTAAACTTGAATCGATATTAAACAATAGTTTTGATATTGACCAAGGTGAAAACAATAACAACGCTAAAAATGCTGTTAAAACAATAAGGCCAGGCAACACCGCATGCTTTAACAATGCGGCTTTGTCATTCTCTTCATTGTATTCACGTACATAGGCTTGATGCATGGCTAGGCTGAATAATGACACGCTTAAACTTAGCGCTACTTGTAACATGGTTAAACGGCCGACATCTTCAACACTGAAAAACCACGCTACAAAAGGTAACGTGATTAAACTTAATGCCGCAGCTCCGATTGGACCTATCGAGAACTGTACAATATTTTTAACATTCAAAATATTAAACTCTTTATATAACTTTGATTAATGAAATTACTAATATTTAAAGAGTTTTAACAAAGTTAAAAATCATATTGCAAACATAATCAACCTGCTCATCAGTCAACTCATAAAACAACGGTAGCCTAATTAGGGTATCTGTAAATCTGTCAGAATTTGGTAAATCACTTCCTCTATATTTAGATAAATAATATTCACTTTGATGTAATGATAAATAGTGAAAAACAGCATGTATGCCATTATCTTTCAAGAATTGAATTAACGCGCTACGCTGCTCAAGGCTTTCACACACCAAATAAAACATATGTGCATTATTGGTCGAATAAACTGCAACTGACGGTAACTCAATACCTGAACCAGTTAACACTTGGCTTAATCTGCCATAATATCGCTGCCAAATTGCTTTACGTTTCTCTTGAATGGCATCAATACTCTCAAGCTGAGCATTAAGATAAGCAGCAATAATATCTGACGGTAAAAAAGATGAACCAATATCTACCCAGCCATATTTAGCCACTTCACCGCGAAAAAATGAAGATCGATTAGTACCCTTTTCACGGATAATTTCAGCACGATGAATATATTGCTCATCATTGATAACTAGTAAACCACCTTCACCTGCAATAATATTTTTAGTTTCATGAAAGGAGAAAGTCCCAAACGTACCGATACTACCAAGCGGTTTACCCTTGTAATAGCTATCAATAGCTTGGGCTGCATCTTCTACTACAGGGATGTTATGTTGTTTGGAAATCGCCATTATTGCATCCATATCACAGGCAATACCAGCATAATGAACTACTACAATAGCTTTTGTCTTCGGTGTGATTAACTTAGCTATTTGTACAGGATCAATATTGGGATGGTCAGGATAACTATCGGCGAATATGATATTCGCGCCACGTAAAGCGAATGCGTTTACAGTAGAAACAAAAGTATATGAAGGCGCAATCACCTCATCGCCTGGCTGAATATCTAGTAGGATCGCGGCCATTTCCAAGGCATCGGTGCATGAAGTGGTCATCAACACTTTTTTAAAACCATAACGCTGTTCAAAAAAATCATGACATTTTTTGGTAAACACACCGTCACCTGAAATCTTTCCTGATGCAACAGCTTGGGCAATGTAAACTAATTCTTTACCATGCAGGTATGGTTTATTGAACGGAATCATTTTTTAAATACTCTTGAAAGTGGATAAGTAAATTCTTGCTTCTATTTTTTACTCTTTTGGCGGGCACACCAAAATATACTCCCCAAGGATCTGTTGGTTTATTCACTAAACTCATAGCACCAACTGAACAACCTTCTTTAATATCACATCCTGGCAATATTATTGAACCAGCCCCAATTATTACATGTTTACCGATATAAACAGCTTGAAAAATTTCAGACTTATACATTTTGGGGATAGTTGAATTTGTCATTGTTTCCCCAGTATAATCATCACTTTGCGACATAATATGGCAACCATAGGCTACAGTTGAATAGTCGTCTATATAAACACCAGGTACACCGCCAGCAATGTTACAGTAGACGGTGATATGTATATTTTTACCGATAACTATTCGACCGGATAATACACAAAAATCATCGATTCTTGAGTTACTCCCAATTTCAATTAACTCTGGGTTGTAAATAACACACTTATCGCTAATTTTTACATTATTACCAATATATTTGAAACCAATCGAATTGATTTGTTCCTCTGTTAAAAATGCCATTCGCAAAATCCTTTATTACAAAAGTGATAACAAATATTGTCCATAGCTATTCTTGAACATTAGATTTGCAGTTTTTTCTACTTGTTCATGAGTTAGCCATTTATTACGCCAGGCAATCTCCTCTAAACAGGCAATTTTATAGCCTTGGCGTTTTTCGATAGTTTCTACGAAAGAAGCTGCATCATGTAGGCTTTCATAAGTACCAGTATCGAGCCAAGCAAAACCACGACCTAATAACTCAACATTCAACTCACCCATTTGAAGAAAGGCTTGATTAATACTAGTGATTTCTAATTCACCACGTTCTGAGGGTTTAACTTTTTTAGCAATATCAATTACTCGATTGTCATAAAAATATAACCCAGTTACCGCGAAATTAGATTTTGGGGTAATAGGTTTCTCTTCTATGCTAATGGCCTTCTGATTTCGATCGAACTCCACCACACCAAAACGCTCAGGATCTTTGACTTGGTAACCAAAAACCGTAGCACCTACTTGGCGCTCTGCTGCCCGCTTTAAAATTGGCGAAAAACCTTGTCCCCAAAAAATGTTATCCCCAAGAGCTAAACACACGCTATGGTTACCAATAAACTCTTCACCAATAATAAACGCTTGTGCTAAACCATCCGGGCTTGCTTGAACTGCATATTGCAGATTAATACCAAAGTCGCTACCGTTTCCAAGAAGGCGTTGAAATGATGATTGGTCCTCTGGCGTGGTAATAATTAAAATATCCCGAATTCCCGCAAGCATAAGTACAGAAATTGGATAGTAAATCATTGGTTTATCGTAAACAGGCAATAACTGCTTTGATACCCCCTTAGTAATAGGGTACAAACGAGTGCCAGAACCACCTGCGAGGATAATTCCTTTCATATTAAAATTAGTTCCTAAATCGGCCTTAGGTTTAAAGAAAAATCTGAGCTTTAAACAACATAATAAAAGAGATTAAATGCCTAAGCGCTCACGTTGATAGCTGCCATCTTGAACATGCTGGCACCATTCTTGGTTAGTAAGATACCACTCGACGGTTTTACGAAGGCCTGTCTCAAAAGTTTCTTGAGGTTGCCAATTAAGCTCACGGCTTATTTTAGATGCATCAATGGCATAGCGGCGATCATGACCTGGTCTATCAGTAACGTAGGTAATTTGATCTGCATAAGCCGTGGCTTTAGGCACTAACGTATCTAAAATACTGCAAATAGTTTGTACCACTTCAAGATTCTGTTTCTCGTTATGGCCACCAATATTGTAAGTTTCACCGACTTTGCCACTTGTAACAACTTTATAGAGTGCACGAGCATGGTCTTCTACATATAGCCAATCACGGATCTGATCACCTTTACCGTAAATAGGCAATGGCTTGCCTTCGAGTGCATTAAGGATCACTAGCGGGATCAGCTTTTCAGGGAAGTGATAAGGACCATAGTTGTTGGAGCAATTAGTCACTATGGTAGGTAAGCCATAGGTACGTAACCATGCACGAACTAAGTGATCACTTGATGCTTTAGAAGCTGAATACGGACTGCTAGGAGCATAAGGTGTTGTTTCGGTAAACAGCAGCAAGTGCTGGTCACTTGTTATTGGTGAATTGTGATTAGCGCCCACCATGACTTCGTCAGGGTGAGGTAAATCGCCATACACTTCATCAGTAGAAATATGATGAAAACGAAAGGCTTTCTTTGCTTCCGCAGATAAAACATTCCAATAAGCACGTGTAGCTTCTAGGAGTGTATAAGTACCAACAATATTGGTCTGAATGAAATCTGATGGACCTGTAATTGAACGGTCGACATGAGACTCTGCCGCTAAATGCATAACTGCATCAGGTTGATGCTGTGCAAATACTCTATCTAGTTCTGCTCTGTCACAAATATCCACTTGCTCGAATGCGTATCTTTCATTTTTGTCCACGCTTACAAGTGACTCAAGATTGCCTGCATAAGTCAGTTTATCGATGTTAATTACGCTATCTTGGGTATTGTTGATGATATGACGAACGACTGCAGACCCGATAAAGCCAGCACCACCAGTTATTAGAATTTTCATTACGTCTGACCTAAAAAAATAACGAAGGAGAACTATCTTCCCATGCCAAATAACACAACTTTCACCGTTTTTAGTAAAATTTTAATATCCAACAATGAGCTATGGTGCTTGATATAATAAATATCATATTTATGTTTCCAAACCGCATCCTCAACTGATGCTCCATAAGGATAACTGACTTGGGCTAACCCTGTTACTCCAGGCTTAACCGCATGGCGAAAACGATAATAAGGAATTTCTTTTTCTAACTCGGCGATAAACACTTCGCGCTCGGGTCTAGGTCCTACTATTGACATTTCCCCCCTAAGAATATTGATTATCTGAGGTAATTCATCGATACGCGTTTTGCGAATAAAATTACCCACTTTAGTTACTCGGATATCATTTTGCGTTGCCCATTGTGCTCCAGCTTTTTCAGCATCACTGCGCATAGAGCGGAATTTTATCACCTCAAACTCATCATTATATTGCCCAGTACGCCGTTGCTTATAAAATACAGGCCCTGGACTTTCTAATTTTATAGCTAGTGCAGTAATCAGCCCGACAGGTATAGCTATAGAACAAAGTAAAAGAGCTGCAAACAAATCAATTATACGTTTAGCTAGTTGGGTGCGTTTAGTAGATAAAATGGAAAATGCTTTTTGGTGCAAAAAATAACCACTGTGGAGTAAGCGTACTTCAGTATAACCCAGCCTCTCATCCAGATAACTGACCAAAGGTTCAACCCAAGCTCCTAATTCAGTAGCCTTAACCAAGAATTGCCTTTGCTCTTTGGTTAAGCGCGCACTTTCAAAATGGCAAATCACTTTGCAACTTAAATCAGTAATGCTGTAATCATTAACTACCATATCGAATGAGTAATCATCAATAATCTCACCTATCTCTAACTCCCTATCTTTTGGGCAATAGACATAAATAACCTCCTGAGTTAGTACCTGTCGTTTTGACTTAAAACGTTTAATTACTGTTTTAATTGGTTGAAACTCTTCGGCATCTACTATTTCATTTACTCGTAAATTCATACAAAGACCTAATTTGTTAACCATTAGGATGGCCTATGGCATGCAGAGCACAGCTATATGACTTTAAAATCAAATGCGGAAACCCTACGTTGATATTCTATACACTCTGTTTACGAGCAAAGTGCCTTATTAAAACAAACATTACACCTAACATACTGCCAAGCATAGTGCCTAATACGCAAATTAATGCGCGTTTAGGTTTTGCCTTTTCTTCAGGCACTAATGCGGGGTCAATAGTTTTAAAAACGTATTCGTCGCGCACTTCAGCAAACATGATAGTTTTCGCTTGCTCTTCTACTAACTTATACAAAATGGTTCGAATATCTGCCACATTAGTTAAAGCAATTTGTTTATTTAAAAACTCACTGCTACGATTCGCCTCAGCTACATCGCGGTCTTTCATTACTTTGTTAATGTCTTGGATTAACCAAGCGACCCACTGCTGCGCAACAGCAGGTGATAAATACTCAACTGAAATAGTGACCATTCCAGTTTCTTTCGCTTTATTAACAGCAATCATTTTGCTAAAGACTTTATAGGCCTCCTGCATTGATGGTTCTGGTTTAAATGGCGCTTTAGCTTCACGTACCCAAGTATTGGTTTGCTCATTATAAAGCTTAGGATCATAAATTAATTTATCAGCATCCCTATCCCATTTTTCGACTGCCATTAAATCGGCGAGGATATTGTGTCTTTGAATAAAATCACTGGTAAACTGTCGTGACTTTAATACCTCAATGGCTAGCTCTGTTTTATCCGTACCACCCTTAGCACCTAAATTTACCCCAGCTAAGCTAGCTAAGCCGCCAAACTGCGATGCTAATGCACTTAAACCACCGCCTTGCTCTTCAGATGCTGGGGCTAATAAAGCTTCGGATTTATAGATATTGGGTTGTTTTATTGCAAAAATAACCGCACCAATAGCAAATACTGCCGTAATAGCAATGATTAACCATTTGCCTTGCCAAATAACGGCAAATAACTCACGAAGATCGATTTCGTCATCTTGCACAGCCGACGGAAACTTTGCATCTTGTATATATTTGTTTATTTCATTAGACATTTAAAACTTATCTCGTTATGTAAGTTCTCGTAGACGGTTGACGGAACGCTTCGCTCGCAGATAACGGTAAAAGCAAAGCTAAGAACGTTGACGGTTGACGATTGACGGAACGTTCGCAGTCTCACTCACGGAACGCTCGATAACTGCTCCTGCGTTATTCTACCTCCTGCATCCATGCAGTCGTTCGCTTACCGTAAAGGCAAAGCCCGTTCCGTTATCCGTGAGTCACGTATTGACGTTCCGTTATCCTAGTAACATCCGTTAGTCACGTAGTGACGTTCTGTAGCCGCAAAGCGGCGTGCGCTTATTTATTTTCTGAATTTCGACCTTTAATCGATTTGATTAACCCAGCTAGCATGGCGGATATTCTTTCAGTTTTCATTAGTAAATCATCAACATAATTTGGTTCTAAATAACCAATATCTTTACCAATCATTGCTTGCGTAATCAATTCCGCAAGCGAAGCTTTAGCAATATATAAAAACTGTATTTGCTCTTTAGCGCCATAACGTTCCATTCCTTATTCGGTACATCCATGTACCTCACCTCTTCGAGGCCGAGGCAAAAATTCACATCGTTCAAAAGTTGCTCCTGCACTTTTGTCTGCAATATTTGACGGAACAGAAAGGCCGGACCGAGTAATTTGGTCTCTGAAGCCCCAATCTCGGAGGTCTTTTGTAGCTATATAAATAGAAGATGATAATTCGTAACTAAGTTGCCAGACTTCTAGCTTTTGAAACTTCATATCCATTCCTTGGAAAGGAATGACGATTGACGGAACACGAAAGCTAAGAAGGTTAAAGGATAACGGAACGCTCGATAACAGCTCATGCGTTATCCTAACTCCTGCATCCATGCAGTCGTTCGCTTACAGATAACGGTAAAAGAAAAAAGATTCGTTTACCGTGGCCGCAACGCGGCGTGCCATTTTCCGTAAGGGCTCAGCCCGTTCGGTTATCCGCAAGTCACGTAGTGACATACTGTATCCGCAAAGCGGCGTTCCTGGCTCCTTAGTTCTACAGCCCTGCGATAACTGATACAGCAACAGCGGTGTTATAGATAATACCCGTGATCTGTGTCCAGAGACTTAGGTTATCTTTATATTCTGTATCTAATGGCACAATAATTGTATCACCCGGTTGTAACTGGTCTTCACTAGTAAACCAACTCGAACGACCAGGCATGAGTACTGAACCATTTGCTTGGATAACGTAAGTGCGGTCTTCATCAGCGCGTTTACGTGCACCACCAGACATAGCTAAATATTGGTCCAAAGTTAAGCCATCTTTAAATCTGTGAGTTGCTGGGTGCTGAACCTCTCCCATCACTGCAATGGTTTGCTTGGTCGAGGGAACATAGAGGATATCGGCATCTTCAAGCTGTATATTCGCTTGTTCAATCCCTAATGAAATTGCAGGTAAATCGACAACGAGGCGCCCTACCGCTTTGATATTTTCTAAATCGGCCAACATCAATTGCGCATCAGCATAATTGACCATAGTGCCATCCTGAGATACACCTCGTGTGGCTATATCTCGACGCAATTGATCGGCTAACTTTTTAATCTCTATTTGCTCTTGCTTACGAACAGATTCGCGCACAAATACGGCTGATGGCAAATAAGCATATTCAGTAAACCCACCCACACGAGCGATTAAATCATTTAGTGTTTCACCGCGGCGGATATTATAGCGTCCTGGGAATTTTACTTCGCCTCGGATTTCAACAACTTTAGATTCTTGCCAATCCGGAGTCGTCATCACTGTTAGCATGTCACGTCCAGTTAAACGGATATTGGCACTTTCGATTCCTTGCAAAGCTTGTGTTAAATCAAGATTATTATGCTTAATTCTCGAGCCATTGATATCGGTTGAGGTAGTGGTTAATTCAGCTCTAGCGGTATAAGCACCTTCTTTTAAACCACCTGCAGCGATCACTAAATCATTCACCCGAGCACCCACAGTCAGTGGATATACTCCGGGCTCTCTTACCTGTCCATCAATAGCAACTATTTTAATACCCGAGCCTGCTCGCCCTTGGCTATTTAATTTAACCATTACTGGGTAAAGTAACTCTTGACGACCCATCTGATTACTGAGTTTAAGTAGTTCTGTATCGTCAAATAAATTAGCCAACATTTTATTGACTACACCTTTAACAACCTCAGCCTCTTCAGACTCTTTCTTATCTGTTAGTACTACACCAGCAAGATCGGTACGTTGCGATAACTTAGTTTTATCGAGTTGAACAAAACCGGCTTTAAATAAATCTGAACCTAAAAGATTACTTGTATTTAAAGAAGTGACTTTTTCAACACGCTCTTTTACTAATTTATTTAACTCATAGCGATTCTGTATATCATCTGAAAAATTAAACAGGATGATTTTATCACGCGCATTTAAGCTAAGATCTTGGCCACTTTCTTTAGCACTAATTGCTTTCCCTGGTGAGAATTGATGCACTTCAATATCACCGTACTGATTCACTTCACGGATCACGATTGCGTAATCGAGATCAGCAGAAGCCGCTAAATCTCCCCATAGAGAAGGTAATACGTCACTCACTTTTTGACCGACAAACCATTGATATTTACCCGGACGAACAACAGCCCCGGCTATTGTGATGGCACTCTCGTATTGCTCCGACGCACTTTTTACACGAACAATGTCACCTGCTTTGGCCGGTGTATTTCGACCTTGCTCAGAGGTCAAGTCTACATTCACTATGGTTTTCAGAGATTTACTATTATAACGTTCTATTGAACTGCTTTTAGGATATGCCCCTGTATTTAACCCAGCGGCCATTGCGATAACGTCAGCCATGCTCTCATTGTGTTTTAGCTCGTAAATGGCAGGGCGTCTTACTTCGCCGGTTACGCTTACAAGGCCACCGATAGAAGGAATAAACACCACATCACCAGAATGGAGTCTTAAATCCCCCGATGCATCACCTCGCATTAACAGGTCATAAAGATCTAAAGTACCAACTAGTTTGCCATTACGTTTCAGCTGTACATTACGTAATGAACCGATCTCGTTAACACCACCAGCGACAAACAGAGCCTGAGTGATAGTTGATAAACTTGAAACCGTATACGAACCAGGTTTATAGGCATCACCGGCCACAAAAATGCGTATCGAGCGCAACTCACCCATAGTGATGTTGGACTCAATACCGATCATTTGCTCACTAATACGCTGGGATAAAGAGTCTCGGAGTTCAGAGAAACTAAGCCCCATGACAGGTATTGGACCCAGTTCAGGGAACTGAATAACCCCCTCACGGTTAATGACGAGGTCATACTCTTTATTTTCTTTACCATAAAGCTGGACTTTAATGTTATCGCCTGGACCAACGAGGTACTCTCCTGGAACAGGGACGTCTGACACAGGTGCAAATGTGCTAGGTTCACCAGCAAACATCTCATAACCGAAACGACGCAATTTTATTTTGCTGGGATCTTCAGAAAAATCTAACTCAGCTTTAGTAGCTTTTTTATCGGCATCAGACACACGAGCATTGGTGTCTCTTTCCCCTACGACTTCAGGATTTGTAACCTGAGTTTGGGCCTGAGAGCCTGAAAGCATATTAGGATCAATACCGTATTGCTTAGCAAGCCTTGCCTGTTCAGATTTAGGTAATTGCTTGAACTGCTCAATCATTTGTGGAGATGGCGTAACGGCATGAACCTGAGCGCCCATCAATATTGTGGCGCCAAGGCCTACTATGATGAATTTTTTGATTTGTTGTAACACCAGATATCTCCGATTGGGTTGAAAACAGGGTGTCGCAGAGCGACTTTTAGATTCTAAAGGCACCATAATACTATGGCTGCTAGGATCTAGAACGCTTCGCAGCGAGAGCCGACAAAGCAAGAACTGAAGAATTTACGGATAACGGAACGTTCGCGAGCTCACTTAACGCTAAGGATAAAGCTAAAAAGCAGAACGCCACCCAGTTAAAACGTCCATTACACAACTTTTATAATCTGAGATGCAGCAGTTTTTATTGCATCACAACAGGCCGCCCTAATTTCTAGCAATGAACCTGCGAGCGACCTACATAATTTTTTAATGTTGAGGTATGCAACTGGTGCGCACATCGTTGCGGGCCTAACGCCCTTCAGCGCTAACTTAACAAATGAAACTATTTATTCTTCAACCATATCCCTCTATAAATGCCAGTTCGGCATCCATGCCTCTTGCTCGAGAGCTTAACCTGCTGTTTCTCACCTTTCAGACACGCTACCGCCCATAGATTGCGGCTTCTAAATTGCCCTTCGCGATGCGAAAATTCATATTTTTCATTAACATAAAACAGTGTTACAAGAAATAGTTAAGCTCCACACTCATTCAGTTTCGCTAGTAAAATACCTTAACCATAGGATGTAAACACTTAAGATAAGAGCTTATATTCTAACTTTATGATTACAGAATCTTACTTCAAAGATTCACTACCGATAGAACATTTAATGTTCAAACGGCCATTTTTAAGATCACACCTTAACAGGTTGCATTTTAAAAATGTAACTACAAACCCTAAACAAAATCAACAAATTGATTTTTAAGTAAATATTAAACACCTTGTCACTTTGGTAGATATTTTATTAACTTCAAGAATGGCTAATATCTTACAGAATACTCAGCATTACTCCTACAAACAGGTTTGTACTTGTGCACTTAAACACAAATTCGTTCCACACTTTGCTGCGGTACAGTAACCGTCTTTATCTGCCCCATAATGTTAAAAAGAACATGGCAACGTTTGTTTGGGCATTTTTCTTGAAAAATGCCTTCGAGATCAACAAAGGGACCATCTGTAAAACGAATTTTCTCCCCCGTTTTTAGCTCTAATTCTTCGGCTAATACTGTTTGGGAAGGCGTTAGTTCTTTCATGCGAATGGCATGGATAATTCTGTCGTCAATGGGCGTCATTTTCTCTTGACAATTAACGATTCGATTCACACCACGAGTAGAATGGACCTGCCTGACACTTGTCTGACTTGGGTCAAAATTGATGAATAAGTAATTAGGAAAGAGTGGTACACGACAGACTTGTTTGCGCCCGCGCTGAGATTTCTCTTCAGAGACCATAGGCAAATACGTCTCTAAATTTTGAAGTGTTAAGTTCTGTTGTGCTCTCGCTTCACTACGAGGTTTACAATACAAAAGGTACCATGCCTTCATAAGCTAATCTCACTACCCTATAAATAAGTGACGTCCATTCACGGGTCGCAATCATAGCAAAGATGCTCAAGTCGGTGGAAGTAATTTTTCGACTATTCCAGTCTCTCGCTCGGTATGCATACAATGACGCTCACATTAACTAATTCATAATTAAAATCACAACACTATACTGCTGATAATGTCACCACTTAGCTTACCAAAATTGACTTTGGTTGCTTTTAAGGGGTATATAAGGTGGGATTTTAGCGAAAATACTCATTTTACTGCTAAACACATTACTTTTATTATAAGAACGTAACAATAACCCATACGTAACTAGCGGTTATTCAACAATTAATGAATGCTATAGCGCGAATTAATGGTTGATAAAAACCTGCAGGCGATATTGGGACGAGCAACAACCATTTTTCTGTGGTGACATCATCCTGTTTCAGGGGCCCACAGGCAATCACGAGCTTAAGGTGGAAGACTTCATGAGCGTAGCAAAACCACAAGGAACGATGCTTGGGCATCCCAAGGGATTGTTCTTGCTGTTTACAACAGAACTTTGGGAACGATTTAGTTATTATGCAATGCGTGCCATTTTGGTGCTTTATCTCGTTGATAGAGTGCAAAGTGATGGTGGACATGGCTTAGGATGGACTCAAGCTGAAGCTTTGTCACTTTACGGCACATTCACAGGTTTGGTTTACTTGACACCACTTATTGGTGGTTGGTTAGCCGATAACATACTGGGTCAACGCAAAGCCATTTATTTTGGTGGGGCATTAATGGCCGCAGGTCAATTCTTGCTTGCTGCGCCGCATAGCTGGATCCCTGGTCTAGAAACTACTGTATTTTATATTGGTCTAGGTACCCTCATTCTGGGTAACGGTTTGTTCAAGCCAAACATTTCCACTATGGTGGGCGATCTCTACGAAGAAGGCGATCACCGTCGTGATGGCGCGTTTACGATTTTCTACATGGGCATCAACTTAGGTGCTGCATTATCAGGTTTTATCGTCGCTTGGGCCTACACTAACTTCGGCCATGCTTCTATTATCGATGGTAAAGAAGTGTTTGTTAACAACTGGCAAGCGGGCTTCTTCTGTGCGGGTGTGGGGATGATTTTCTCTTTAATCATCCAATTTTTATTCGCGCAGAAATACTTAGGCGATATAGGAAGAGTGCCAGCCGCTAAGCTTGAAAAACAAAAAGCGGAAGAGAAAGGCGAAGTGCGTAAGGAACCACTGACCAAAGTCGAACGTGATCGTATTAAGGTCATCATGGTAATGGGTTTATTCACGATTATTTTCTGGGCGGGCTTTGAACAAGCGGGCGGTTTAATGAACTTGTTCACTAACGAGTTTACCGATCGTATGGTTGGCACCTTTGAAGTACCTACCACTTGGTTCCAATCGTTAAACGCTATCTTCATTGTATTATTTGCCCCTGTAATTGCTTCTATCTGGATCCGTTTAGGCAAGAATGAACCTAACTCTCCGGTGAAATTTGCACTTGGCTTGGTCTTACTCGCTATCGGCTTCCTATTTATGATAGGTGCAGTAATGCAAATGGGTGGCGATGCATCTGTTAAGTCGAGCATGTGGTGGTTAGTGGGCGCTTATTTCTTCCACACTATGGGTGAGCTCTGCTTATCGCCCATAGGCTTATCTATGGTGACTAAGCTAGCTCCACTGCGTATTGCCTCTTTGATGATGGGAGCTTGGTTCCTATTCGTTGCAGCAGCTAACAAGATTGGCGGTGTGGTAGGTTCATTCATCGGCCATGGTGGGGAGAAAGAAGAGCAACTGGCTAATGCAATGGCGATCTTCTCTGGTATTGCGATTACAGCGGCTCTGTCTGGCGTGATCCTGTATTTTATGGCTGACAAATTAGTCGATTGGATGCATGGCGCAGAAACCAAGCATCATACTGAAGCTGAAGCCTTAGAAAGCGAAATTGCAGTGACGGCTGAACATGAAGCGATAAAACGTTAATTATCTTTTTAACTGTTAAAACAAAACGCCTTACTCGCAAGAGTAAGGCGTTTTTGTTAACTCAGCTATTCGGTATACTCAATTTCGCCAAAGCGTCAAAAAAACTAAAGGCTTAACTGTAGAAAACCACCAGCAGGTAGCGTTGCATCATAGACTAAGCCCTTAAACTTGTTATCAAGTAAAGCTTGTTTATGCTCAGGCTCACTTGTCGCAATACACAACTGTTCTTGCGGTAAAATACTTCGGAACTGAATGCTCGGTTTACCCCAGTCTAACACGCCAAGCTGCAGGCTCTCAGACAGTGCTAACGGGCTTAATCCCTCGTCATTACGCAGATAACAACGCAGCCCCTTACCCGCCTGTGCAATAGCTGCACGGTACTTAGTTAGCTCAATGGCAACATAAATCATATCGGCTTTGATATCGAGACCGGATTTCACTAAACGCTCGTTCAAATAGCTCATCATGTTAAAAGGCTCAATAATGCTTTGACTCTGACCATTCCTAAAATCTTTAAGCTTTTGATTAACAAAACTTCTCAGCAGAACGCAGGCAAACGCAGCTCGATTATCCTCTGGGTACAAATGGGCCATGTACATAATCAGGTAATCACTACCTACCATAGTTGAATCAATGAAATAACTGCTTATATCGCTATTTTTATAAAGGCTATAGTCAACCTTGGCTACCGGATAACTAATATTTGAAGCGGGAAAGAGTTGTTGCTGAACTTGTTTTGCCGCAGCAACACTTTGCTCAAGCAATGCTAGATTATCACTTAATTCTTGGTGGGATAGCGCGTCAAAATCTGCGGCTTGAGTATCATCAATATAGGAACTATGAAGGCTTTGTTTAATGGCTTGTTCAATAATAAATAAATCAGATACTGGCTTAACGAGATAATCACTGGCGCCAATGCGTAAGGCTTCTACGACGTCAGCCATGACATTATTACCCGAGATCACAATAGAAGGCACTAAAGGTGCTAACCTTGTCATTTCCTTAAGCATATCGAGTCCACCGAGCTTAGGCATACTCAAGTCTGCAAGAACAATATCGAAGCGCTGCGATTTAAAAACTGACAATCCTTGTTCACCATCACAGGCTTGTGTGACTTGCGCGCCTCTGCTATCGAGAAAGCTTGCAACAATCTGCCTAAACACGGGGTCATCTTCAACTAAAAGAACCGCAACACCATTTAACGCCATAAAGGTTCCCGAATAAAGTTCATCGCATAGCCATTACTTAAGTGAATATGCCAATAACAAAATTTAACAAGGCTAGCATTTGATGACTAAAGACAAATGCTGTCAAGTACGGCCAATAGGGTTACTCAAGCTCCTGCATATACTGATCGAGCAACTCATCATCTTGCTTTTGAGGGACATTACCATCATAGACTTTATAGTCCATGTGCTGTAAATATGCATCTTTGACAAAGGCATAAGGATCGAGTGCATTATCAACAAGTCGCTCTTGATCGATTGCTGATGCTCTAGAATGAAGGTTTTTAAGTCCCCATTTAACAATGGATTGCCACATTGTTAACTCAGACAATGGGAAGTATAGACCATCAACCCAATCAGACGCGAGTTCTCGCACAACATAAGGCCCCGCAAATGGCGCCATGAAGTAAGGTCCATTAGGCACCCCATAATAACCCAGCACTTCATTAAACTCATCTTGCTTGCGGCTCATACCCATCATGTCAGCGACATCAATGACACCTAATAAGCCGACAGTAGAATTGATTGTAAAGCGTCCACCAGCATTAGCTGCCCAGCCCCACTTACCCTGCAGCACATTGTTTACTAAGCTGCTAGGTTCCTCTAAATTCTGCACAAAGTTATTGATACCTGTTTTAGCAGGCGTAGGAATATAATCGTTATAACCATGGGCTACAGGACGATATAAATATCTATCTAGGTAGAGATAGTTGAAGTCCCACATAGCTCGGTTAAAGCCTTCGAACGGATCGCGGGGATCATCATAGGTAATTTGTACCTTAGCAGGTGTTTCCTGCTGAATGGTATCTGGTAGGGATACTTCAGCCGATTGCACTTTAGGCAACAGCATTAACCCCAAAGATAATCCCATCCATTTTAACTTCATATCGCTCTCTTAATATAAATGTACAGTTTAGACATCAAATTTTCGCTAAAGTGACAATACAAAAATGACGATATAAAGATAATTCGTCTTAGTGGCATACTATCCAGTATGACAGTTCCTTTGTCACAAGGCGCATAAGCATACTTGGCAAAAAAAATTGGTCAATTGTTAATTTTACTAAACGAATGTATCGCAGGATAAACTATATAAGGTCATTAAATGGAGTCGATTCCACTTGTCAGCAGTCAAAATTCGCAGTTACACACTGCGATGGCCCACACTGATGCCCTCAATGCTACTCCACGCCCCATTCCAGCTCAGGTACAAACATCACCTGAGGGAGATAGTATTATTCTAAACGGTACAGAATATAATTTAAAGCTAGTTAATGCTCAACAGCGGCAAATATTGTTGACTGCTAATAGCTTTTTAGTCACGCCCAATGCGCAGAACAGCTCAACTCCAACTACGATAGTGCAAAACTCCGCTAGCCAACTGCTTGCCTTAGCTACACCTCTCGTACTGAAAATTCCTGAGGCAGTGATCAATCTGGCACAACAAAATGGCATATCTCAGACGCAGCTTTCAGCGCTCGCGGCTCGCACACAGGGCTATCCATTACCCAACGTCACTATAGTTAACAAGGAGTTTCAATTTGCTAATGGTACCGTTGTAGCACAAGATCCTGGACCCCAGCTTAATCAAGGTGAATTCATCGCGAAAATAGCCTTTCAACAAGGGCGCCCTATTTTATTACTCACCCCAATACAGAGCAAACTCGAAATCATAATTGGGACGCCAGTAAATGAAACTCAGGTTCCCACAAATAAACCATCTTCTGATCTTGTGATCGCGAAAATTGAACCAGCCCAGATAATTGCCTCCTTTCTAAAAAAACTCGAAAATATCAACTTTTTACCTGAATCCACAAAACAAATTGTCACGGCCAAAGTCGATATAATGCAGCTTCAAAGTAAAGTAGATGTTCCATCAGCGCCTACTGCGACTGGCTCACAGAATATCTCTAACGCGCAAGTCATAACGTCAACAACTAAAGACTTAGGTCAGATCAGCACCCAAAACTCAGCCCTTGAAAATCGGCTTGTGGGTCAATCACCAACATCACAAATGGGTGAAAACGTAAATAGCAAAAACGGATTATCTCAAGGCTCAAAAACGTCACAAGAAATCCTAAGTGTGAGTCCTACAGACATAAACAAACTTAATAATATTTTAGGATCCAGCAGCCAAAAGAGTGAACAACAAGACAATGATGCTAAGACTGATACTTCGGTAAAAGTGGCTGATATCTTACAAAAAGCGTTCAATAAAGCGGGGGCACTTCCTATTGAGTTATCTCGTTCTAATAGCAGCTCGAATTTAGCATCTGAGTTATTGAAACACCTACCGCATTTAGGGCTACCACCACTAAGCCAATTGAATGATATCGATGAGCTCAAAGCCAATATTCTCGGTCTAGCGAGTCTAAATCTTGCTACGCCTCAATCAAATCAAGCCTCTATGCTCATGAATGGGAGTGCAATTACCTCACTTTTTCAGCTGCTACTTGGCTTTAAAGCCAATAACAATTCGAATTCCATGAGCAAAAAGCTTGCCGACTACCTTGAACAGTTACAAGCTAAAGTGGGCTTCTCCACTAAACTTCTTGGGCAACTGAGCAAAGCAGGAGGCCTTGATAGCATGGGACTATTAGCCTCTAACCTGCATTTATACCAACAGGCAAGTAATGAGAGCGCTGGCAATTTGGTCTGGTTCTTCGCCCTTCCCTATAGCATTAACCAACGACAGGAGCAACTGGAAGGGAAATTTGAGCAAGAAGCCGATCCTGATGATCCAGATAAAAAAATGGGATGGCGTTTACAACTGAAGTTTAATCTAGCACAAGGACCTCTGCTGATTTCAGCCCAAAACCACAATCAACACTTAGATATCCAGTTTAAAGGCAATAGTCAGATACTACTTAATAAGGTTAATAACTTTTTAACGCCCTTAAGCCAAAAACTATCACAACTGGGTTTTACGCCTGGTGAACTATCAACTCAAATAGCGCAAGTACCAGCAACCTTATTACCTGGTGATCATTTCCTCGTAAAGACAAAAGCTTAATGAGTGACAATGTTCCAACACTAATATTGAGTTCATTATACAAAACATTGGAAATAACGATATGAGCGAAGAGAGTGAACCTAAACAAGCTGTCGCACTGAGCTACGATGGCCGTAACGCTCCTAAAATAGTCGCGACTGGTGAAGGGCTTATCGCAGAAGAAATTATTGCCTTAGCTAAGGCTAACGGCGTTTATATCCATCAAGATCCCCATCTGAGCCATTTTTTGCAATTGCTAGAGTTAGGAGAGGAAATTCCCAAGGAGCTTTACCTGCTTATCGCCGAACTGATTGCATTTGTGTATATGCTCGACGGTAAATTTCCTGAGCAATGGAATAATATGCATAAAAAAATTGTCGAGAAGGCATAAAATAAAAAGCTAATTCAGAAAAATTAGCTTTTAGTGTTCAATTGGCTACCGATTACTTACGATGCAGACGGATCAACAGCTCGGCTTCAGCTTTAGGTAATTCGCATTCCTTAATCAATTCGTCGACGCCAGCACCAAGCGCGACCATCTTCATGGCTCGAGTATAAAGTTTTGCCTGTGGATCCTGTTGAGTCGTCTCTTCAATTCGTTCAGACTGTTGCAATATGCGTTTCTCTAATTCAATAACACGACGGCCTACACCGATTGTGCCACTGCGTAATTCTTGCAATTCGCGTTTAAAAGACTCTCGCTGCCGATCGCCCTCTTTAACTAACACAGTCAATGCCTCAACTTTGCTTCTTAATTTACTCAATTGCTTTTGTAAAAAGAGTACTAACCCTAAGCATGCGATGACATAGACTAACGCTGCGATCAAAAATTCATCGCCCATCAAAAATCCTTATACTCACTCAAAGCCATAGATTAGGAGCTGGCTTACAATTGAGTTATCTATTCCAAAGTGCTCACTTAACGTCACCAATATAATTGGCCATTGTTCAAGCTATAATAAAAAGACTTCGTCTATCCATAAATCGTAAATACTCAACATCATCGATTTATTCGCAAATAAACAAAATGGCTGAATGAATTCTAATCATTCAGCCTTATCACACTCATTGATTAGATCTGAGTCAACTCAGCCCATTCTTCATCGGACAATAATTTGTCGAGATCAACTAAGATAAGTAATTCATTGTCGCGATTGCTCACGCCTTGAATAAACTTAGCACTCTCTTCCGTTCCAACATTAGGCGCATTGTCAATTTCAGAGCGGCGCAAATAAACCACTTCTGCAACACTATCAACTAAGATACCAATGACCTGCTTTTCAGCTTCGATGATAACGATTCGGGTTGAATCATCAACTTCAGCAGACTGCAATCCAAAACGTGAGCGGGTATCAATTACAGTGACAACATTACCACGTAAGTTAATGATGCCTAGAACATAATAGGGGGCACCAGGTACGGGGGCAATTTCAGTATAACGCAGCACTTCCTGCACTTGCATTACGTTGATACCGTAAGTTTCATGGTCCAACTTAAAGGTAACCCATTGTAATACTGCATCATCTTTACTTGCAGCGACTGCTGCTACATTTCTTGTATCTTTCATGTTTACCTCAACCAATTGAGTCCTGACAACCTAAACCCGCATTAAGCATTTCAACTAAGGCTTGTACGTGCAAAATGCCACACATCTGTTCTTTCACTACACCCGCTAACCAAGGGCGTTTACCCGCTTGACTACGCCAGTTGACTTGCGATTTATTAATTTTTACCGCATTGACCAAGGACTCACAAGTCAATCCCCAGTTACTGCCTTCTAATAATACAAGATATTGATAATTTACTGATTGCGCCAGTTTATCTGTGTATTTTTCTGGCATAACCCACGCACAAGTATCAACAATGTTCAATTGCTCCTCCCTATGCGTCTGTACACCAAGAAACCATGCGGGTCGACCAAAGATGTGGTTTATCCGCTCAACTTTTACTATTCCGCCTAAACTCACCAAAGGCACAGCCAATGTCAGCCCTGCTACTTTAAAGAATAGTACCTGAAACTCATCATCGAGCACTTCTTGCAAATCTTTTGTCACACTAGGAGGCGTAATGCCAACTTGTGTTTCTGGCACAACCACTGGCTCAACGATTTCATCAACAACGGTTTCATTAACAACAGGCTGAGCTTGTGGTACTTCTACCACAACAGGTTGAACATCAATAGGTGGCGCTATCTCTACTGAAGGTGGTATCGGTTCTAACCTTGCAGTCTTTAGTACTGGCGCTAGTAATTTCTCTAACGCTTGCTTATTCACTTGAGCTACAACCTGGCTTACCGGAGCAACAAACTCATGTTGTCTTGGCGCCGCTTTTGGCTGCAACTGCGCAGTAGGCGTTATGGCCTTCTCTACATTCTGCGGTGCGGCAGTGCGACCATTTTCAGCCAAAATTGCCGCATCGAGCAATGCTGCCTCCGTTTGATTAACGGCAACATTTTGATTTGAGTCTGCTTTTACAATGCTTTGAGGGGAAACAATCTGGTTTGGACTGTCGTCTTCCTGCAGCAATAATGCGAAAAAATCAAAAACAGTTTCATCAACCGATTTTGACATGGCCAAACTCCCCAACTAATAAGAAATCTAATAATCTTTCATAGGCTTTAACGCCGCGGCAACCACTCGCATAATGCGATGCTGGTAAATGTGCCAAACTGGCATCTCTAAACTTAGTGTCTACTGGAATAACGTCTTTCCACAAAGTATCACTGTATTCGGCACCAAGAACTTGCAAAGCCGCAGGTGATGCTTTGGTGCGTTTATCATACATGGTAGGCACAACAGTGTAACTGTAGCGCGTCTTCTTAGATCGCCCCATTAACTCCATTGTTTTAATCATCCGCTCTAGCCCTTTAATGGCAAGAAACTCCGTCTGCACAGGAATAATGATATGCTGACTTGCCGCAAGCGCATTGACCATTAATACCCCGAGTACGGGTGGGCAATCAACGATAGCAACATCATAATCATCAGCAACCAGTGCTAATAAATTACGTAGTACTAATCCCATTCCCTCTTGATGACCTAAGGCTCTGTCTAAGGTAGCCAATGCCATAGTTGCAGGTAATAAATCCAAACCATCGACTAAGGTTGGCACTACATGGGATAAAACGAGTTCCTTAGAAAGGTTTTTATGGGCAAGAAAAACATCAAACAACGAGCCTGGAACCTCTTCAGAATCAATACCTAAGTAATAACCTAACGAAGCATGTGGATCGGTATCTATCATAAGAACACGCTTGCCACGCTTAGCTAATGTTCCCGCTAAACTCGCTACCGTCGTGGTTTTACCTACGCCACCTTTTTGATTCGCTATGGTCCAGACTTTCAAGAAGTGACCCCTACCTATACTGGTTAATATGCTAATGAACTAGAAAATTGTGAGTTCACAAATTCTAAAATTACTGCTCTTTTCTGGTCGTGACTCGAATGCCGCCATTGGGCAAACTAATCACTTTGACACCATCGGCATTCTCAGATATCACCACTGGCAGCATCTCTGCATTTTGGGGGGCAATTGTCTGAGAAACAGCTTTAACCTCTTTTTCTGGCGCTTGAAGCTGTTTAGGAATAGAGGATTCCAGATTAGTTTTTTCCTTCGCCGTATCTATTTCAGTATCTGGTTTGCCCAGCAAAGGCGGAATGCTATTTTGTACCGGCTCAGGACCAATCGCTACAGCCTTCTGCTCACCAGGAGCCGCTAATTGCAACATTGCTTTAGTCTGATCGGGATGAGACGCTAACCAAGTTGCAATGGCCTCAGCCTGTTCGTCAGGTACCATTAACAGCACCTGAGTCGATTCCAAACGTTTTACATCCGCCTGCAGTAAACTATTCTTACGCTTGTAATCAAGGCTTAAGGCACCAAGAACCAAAATGGCTATGCCCATCAACAAGATGATGAGCACACTATTTGTGCTCATCGGATATTGATTTTTAGACACGAACAGACTCTTTTAAAATACATTCGGCCATGTTGTCTAAGGCTATCGACTGGGTGGCAATCCCTGCACTCGCAACGGCTTGTGGCATACCATAAACCACACAACTGGCTTCATCTTGCGCCCAAATGGTAGCGCCTACAGCTTTCAACATACGTGCGCCTTCTCTGCCATCCGCCCCCATGCCAGTTAATACAACAGCAAGCACATCACCACTAAAGGCTTTAGAAGCAGAAGCAAAGGTGATATCCACACAGGGCTTATAATTCATATCAGCACTGCCTGCGATAACTTTTAATCGGCCACTTGCTCCAGTACGTTCAACCATCATTTGCATACCACCCGGCGCTAAATATGCACAACCCGGTTTAAGAAGATCGCCATTAGCGGCCTCTTTTACTTCAATCTTACATAAGCCATTTAAACGACTCGCAAATGCAGGGGTAAAGGCAGCAGGCATATGCTGGATTAATAAAATGGGATGCGGATAGTTTGCCGGAAACTGCGTGAGTATTTTTTGCAGCGCAACCGGACCACCAGTAGATGTACCGATCAGCAATAATTTATACTGCTTACCACTTGCACGAATCGTCGTTGCCATTGACGTTCTAACAGGAGCTGCGACAGGCGTATGAGCCGATATACTCGTTGTACCTAAAACGCTACCTGTTGGACGCACACTAGGTGTTGGCGCAACCACAGGACGTGCAATCGGACGAAACATTCTGCGTCGTCCCAATGCCTTAACTCTTTGTTGCAACAATAAAATGGCATCATCTTTGTTGGTCGCAATATCTTCAAAACGTTTAGGTAGAAAATCTAATGCACCAGCATCTAAAGCGTCTAACGTTGCTTTAGCGCCATCATGGGTTAAAGAAGAAAACATCAAGATCGGAGTCGGACACTTAGCCATGATTTCACGAACAGCAGTAATACCATCCATGACAGGCATCTCAATATCCATAGTGATAACTTGGGGATTAAGCTCAGCAGCCAACTTCACCGCTTCGGCCCCATTTGAGGCCGTCGCGATAACTTCCAGTTCAGGATCTTGATTGACTATTTCACTAACACGTCGTCTGAAAAAACTTGAGTCATCAACGACTAATACTTTAATGGCCATTCCATTCCTTAGCTTGGAAACTAATTCTTACTTTTCGCATAATGCTTTAGCAATCCAGGAACATCTAAGATCAGTGCAATACCACCATCCGATGTAATTGTCGCACCAGCCATCCCAGGTGTGCCATGTAACATAGCGCCAAGAGGCTTAATAACGACCTCTTCTTGTCCTATTAAGGCATCCACTACAAAACCAATTTGCATCATGCCTAATTGCACGATAACCACATGACCATGCTTTTTATCGCCATGTTTAAAGGTCGTTTTGTTTCTATGTAGCCAGTGTTCCAAATAGAACAAAGGTACGGCCTTATTACGCACTATGACAGTCAATTGCCCATCAACAATATTGGTTTTTGTGAGATCGAGATGGAAAATCTCATTCACGCTAGATAGAGGTAATGCGAACACTTGTTTAGCGACATCGACCATTAAGGTTGGCATAATCGCCAGTGTTAGCGGTACTTTAATCTCAAGTATCGTTCCCTTACCTTTCATGGAATCAATATGTACAGTGCCATTCAGCTGGGTGATACGAGTTTTTACCACGTCCATCCCAACACCACGGCCTGAAATATCTGAAATCTCAACTTTAGTTGAAAAACCTGGTGCAAAAATCAAATTATAGGCTTCGCTGTCTGTCATCCGCGAAGCAGAATCTTCATCGAGCACACCACGGTTTATGGCAATTTTTTTGAGTTTTTCAGGATCCATGCCTGCGCCATCGTCTTCGATTTTCAGCAGTATATGGTCGCCTTCCTGACTTGCAGATAAGGTAATCGTTCCCGTTCTTGGCTTACCACTAGCTTCACGCTCATTTGGCATCTCGATACCATGGTCCACAGAGTTACGCACTAAGTGGACGAGTGGATCGGCAAGCGCTTCAACGAGGTTTTTATCTAAGTCAGTTTCTTCACCGACCATGATCAAATCAATTTCTTTGTTTAGTGTACGAGCAAGATCACGTACCACCCGAGGGAAACGACCAAACACTTTCTTGATCGGTTGCATACGGGTTTTCATCACAGCGCCTTGCAAATCGGCAGTAACGAGATCTAAGTTCGCGAGAGCTTTCGACATCTCCTCATCATCACGGCTGATGCCTAAGCTCACCAATCGATTACGCACTAACACTAACTCACCCACCATATTCATGATCTGGTCGAGTCGTGCGGTATCTACACGTACTGTTGTTTCACCCTGAGGCACATTCGCAGAGCTAGCCTTAGCAGGTGCTTTATCGACAACCGCAATTTCCACCTTAGGTTTTGCAGCAACGACTGGAGCAGGAGCTGGTACTGCGGCTTTAACTGGCGCAGGAGCATGTGGTGCAGCAGTAGGTGCTACAGTCGAAATGGGTGTCGTAGGCGTTTTAACTTCGGCTTTCGCAGGTGCTCCGCCTTTCCCATGGAGTTCATCGAGTAATCGTTCAAACTCATCATCGGTAATTTCATCAGCATCTACAATCGGTTGAGGCGCAGGTGTTGCCACAACCTTAGGCTTAACAGGCACTTCAGCCTCAGCTTTAAATTTACCTGAGCCATGAAGTTCATCCAGTAACGCCTCGAACTCATCATCAGTGATGTCATCACCTGATGTTGAAGGTGTTTTAATTGGTGCAGCAGGCTTTGCAGCAACTGGTTCAGATACAAATGTGGTAGCAGCGACCGCAGGTCCCTTTCCTGAACCATGAAGCGCATCCAATAAAGCTTCAAATTCAGCATCATTGATATCATCGATACTTGAAGACGTATTTTCAATGGAAGATGAGTTATCACTTATATCAGCAGGGATTTCTTGAGGGGTAGGAGTATCAATAATGACTTCAACAACAGGTTCTGGCTCTGCAACCTTGGCAGAAGCGACTTCAGATGGCAAAGGCGCACCTGAACTGAGCATTTTAAGTCTCGCTAACAAACTTGAATCGGCGGGATCTTGTTGCTCGCCCTGCTGGGTTTGCGCAAACATGGTATTAATTGCATCAACAGCCTGCAAAATAATATCCATCAACTCTGCGTTAACGCTACGCTTGCCTGTCCGCAATAAATCGAAGGTATTCTCAGCCTCATGACAAACATCAACCATGGGAGTTAAGCTAAGAAAGCCAGCACCACCTTTAACGGTATGAAAACCACGGAAAATGGCGTTCAGCAAGTTAGTATCATCAGGATTATTTTCAAGCGCAACGAGTTGCTCTTGCAGAAGCTCTAAAATTTCACCGGCTTCGATTAAAAAGTCCTGGAGTATCTCTTCATCTACATCAAAGGCCATCAAATTGACTCCCAGTTAGAAACCCAGACTCGATAGAAGATCATCCACTTCGTCTTGACCCGTTACCACATCTTGACGAAGCTCGGCATTCATTATCGGGCCTTCTGCTTCAATATTATTTTTCTGAGCAATCTGACTTTCAATCATAGGTTGCTCACCAAATACCGTCAGCATAGAAACCAGATTACTTTCTACTTCCATTACTAGATCAATAACACGACGTATTATTTGTCCTGTTAAGTCTTGAAAATCTTGCGCCATCAAAATTTGATTAAGCAATTCACGTAATCGAGTCGAGTCATTTGCACTACGAGACATAAGGTCTTGTACATCGTGACAAAGGCCCTTAAATTCAGTCAGCGCTATCTCGCGTCGCATTAATCTGTCCCAAGATGGCATGACATTTTGAATATTTACGGTCACGGCATTAGCCAAAGGTAAACATTCTTCAACCGCATCCATGGTTTTATTTGCAGCTTGTTCGGTCATGTCAATAACGTAATTTAAACGTTGCTTGGCATCGGGGATCTCTGTATTGGCTAATTCAGCAAGACGATTATCAACTTGAAAATCCATCAGCGCACTATGAAGTTGCCGAGTTAATTTACCTACTTCTTCGAATAATTCTCGTTGCAGTGGAGCAGCAAGCTCCCGAAATAAATCATCTGCCTGACTTTGCTCACCTGCACTTAATAATTCAACTAAATGCTGAGCTTGCTCGAGCGTGATGAGCCCTGATGTTTGTGACTTCATAGCTCATCCTTGCTCAAGCGAGTCGTTCGAATATTTTATCTAACTTCTCTTTCAGCGTTGCAGCGGTAAAAGGCTTAACCACATAACCATTCACTCCCGCTTGAGCGGCAGCAATAATCTGTTCACGTTTTGCTTCAGCAGTTACCATTAATACGGGTAAATGCTTTAGCGAATCATCAGCGCGAATTGCTTTTAACAGATCGATTCCTTGCATACCAGGCATATTCCAATCTGTAACAACAAAATCAAAATCCCCCTTTTGCAACATCGGCAGGGCTGTTGAGCCATCGTCTGCTTCTTGGGTGTTATTAAACCCCAAGTCTCGCAACAAGTTCTTGATGATACGCCTCATTGTCGAAAAATCGTCAACAATGAGAATCTTCATATTCTTGTCCAAGGTTTCCTCCGGTGAGCTGACATTCTGTGCTCGATTAATAATTATACTTATGTCCAGTGCTTGAGTTTAGCTTTCAATCGCAACATTGCCTGACTTAATATCTGGCTAACCCGCGATTCACTGACTTCAAGAATGGCGCCAATCTCTTTTAAATTCAATGCTTCATCGTAGTACAGGGATAACACTAATGCATCTCTTTCAGGCAATAATTTAATTGCCTCAACCAGAGCAGAATGAAATTGGTTCTCAGCTAATGCTTCAAATGAATCATCATCGGACCGATCACTCACTGTAAGTATATCCTGAGATACGCCTAAATCTTCTATCCCTATGATTTTTCCGACAGAAACATCGTTAAGAATATGATGGTACTCATCGAGCGTCATATCAAGTTTTTCTGCAATTTCTGTGTCGCGTGCATCACGGCCCAGTTCTTGCTCTAACTCATCAATAGCGTGTGCAACCTTACGATTGTTACGATGAACGGAACGAGGGACCCAGTCGCCACGACGAATTTCATCTAACATGGCTCCACGTATGCGTATGCCGGCGAAGGTTTCAAATTTCGCACCCTTGCCACCATCAAACTTGGATGATGCTTCTAGTAACCCCATCATCCCAGCTTGGAGTAAATCATCTAACTGCACAGATGCAGGTAGTCTGGCGAGTAAATGATGCGCAATTCTTTTAACCAACGGAGCATACTGTTCAACGATCGACGATTTATTGTCTAAACAAGTATACGCAGCGGCTTTATTCACTCGTTTTTTCCTCTTGAAAATCTGGTCGTTGTACTAAACGCTCAACGAAAAACTCCAAATGCCCACCAGGTTGCTGCGGCACAGGCCAGCTCAAAATTTTATTTGCCAATCCTTGATAAGCAATTGCCGCTGGTGATTTAGGATAAGCTTCAACCACCAATTTTTGTTTACGAACAGATTTACGTAAGTTTTCGTCAAATGGAATCGTGGCGACTAATTCAAGTGCAACATCTAAAAATCTGTCGGTCACTTTACTGAGTTTAGCAAATAATTCCATACCTTCGCGTAAACTACGCACCATATTGGCAACTATTTTAAAACGGAACACGCCATGCTCACGGCTGAGAATTTTAATCAGGGCGTAGGCATCGGTAATCGAAGTGGGTTCATCACAAACAACGACTAGCACATCCTGCGAAGCACGTGAGAAACTGAGCACCATATCTGAGATCCCAGCAGCAGTATCTACGACTAGAATATCAAACTGAGTCCGCATCTCACTAAATGCACGGATTAATCCAGCATGTTGCGCCGGGCTTAATTCCACCATCCCCTGTGTTCCAGAGGTGGCTGGTACTATGCCTATCCCCTTTGGACCACGAACGATAATATCGTCAAGCTCTGCATCACCAGAGAGAACATGGGAGAGGTTACGCTCGGCACGAATACCCAGCATGACGTCGACGTTTGCTAAGCCAAGGTCAGCGTCAAGTACCAAGACACGCTTGCCTTTTTCGGCTAATGCCACAGCAGTATTAATAGAAACGCTGGTTTTACCCACGCCTCCTTTACCACCAGTGACCGCGATTACTTTCACTTTTTCGTTATAGGGTTGATTCATCATACGTAAACCACTTGCTTGATCCAGGGTCATAAATCTACTCAAATGCACAGGCCATATTATCTGACCACGCTGTGTCTTGTAATGATTGTTGTTCTGTACTATCTAACGCTGCGAGTGCCTGCTGGGCTAAATCTAGGGTATCCGCAACTTTCATATCTTCAGGAACTCTTTGTCCATCAGTAATATAACTTAATGGTAATCCGTTTTGGATCAACACACTTAATGCCCCTGCTAACGACACAGATTCATCGAGTTTTGTGAGAACGACACCAGATAGGGGAATGCGTTTAAAATGATTGACTGCATCTTGCAGCACACGGCGCTGCCCTGTCGCAGACAGTACCAGATAACTGCGGATAGGTATCCTGCTATTTGCAGTTAAATTATCAAGTTGCTGGTAAAGGCGCATATCTCGCTGTCCCATGCCAGCCGTATCTATCAATACTAGCTTGCGATTCCTAAACTGATAGAGAATTTGCTCTAATTCATTTAGATCATGAGCTTGCTTTACTGGGCAGCCCATTATTTTGCCATAAGTTGCTAATTGCTCATAGGCTCCGATGCGATAATGATCTGTGGTAATTAAAGCAACATGTTCAGCACCATGATGTGCCGCAAAACGGGCAGCAAGTTTAGCTAATGACGTTGTTTTACCAACCCCAGTAGGACCAACTAATGCAACCACTCCGCCCTGCTTAACAATGTCATCGCCCTGATTATCAAGCATATTAGCAAGACTTTGTGGTAATGCTCTGACTAATTCAGCCGGCGTATAATGCTGGCTCAGCGCGGCTAATTTATTCGCAACCGCAGGGGAGAATTCAGCCTCAAGCAATTTGGCTTCGAGCATAGCACCGACGGGATCGATGCGTTTTTTATGTTCCGTCATCAAGGAGGATACTTGATGTGTCAGTAAATTACGCAGTGATGCTAATTCATCACGCATAGCTTCAATATCAGCACTTTGTTTCTGTGATGTTTGTGGCTTTTTATCAAACGAGGAAGGCACTTCACGACGTTCTGGTTTCACAGCTGTAGGGGCTTGTAAGCCCTTAGCCCATGCAGGTAACTCGGCATCAACTTGCTGATGTGACATTTGTTGATTCAAACGGCTTTGCTGCTTCTCAAGTAAGGCTTGTAATGAGTCTGCAGGTGCCGCTGGCTTAGCGCGAGTTTCTACACGGACTGGCTGCTTAGCACCTAGGGACACGAGATCGTCGCTCACGTCCATAAAGGTCGGTGCTGGCGCAGTGGCTGCAGTTTTCGCTTTAGGTTCGTCATAGTCAACGGCAGCGACAATTTCGATGCCACCGTTCACTTTTTTATTTGACATAATGACGGCATCTGAGCCGAGTGTTTCTTTCACTTGGGCCAGTGCGGCGCGCATGTCTTTGGCAAAAAATCGTTTAATCTTCACTTATGCGTCCTCTACTGGCCGACTGCAGATACGATACGTATTTGCTTCTCATCAGGTATTTCTTGATATGAAATGACTCTGAGATTAGGAATAGTATGTTTAACAAAGCGTGACAGCGTCGCGCGTAACATACCTGACGTCAACAATATGGCGGGTTGTCCGACCATTTCTTGCTTCTGAGCCGCATCGGCAAGGGACTGCTGCATGCGTTCTGCAAGACCGGGTTCAATATTAGGACCATCACCACCGGTTGCTTGCATTGACTGATGCAACATCTGTTCCAACTCTGGCGCCAAAGTAATGACGGGGATTTCGAGCTCTGGGCCTGAGATTTCCTGAACTATCATACGTTTCAAAGCGATACGTACAGCGGCAGTCAAGACTTCAGTGTCATTGCTCTTAGTGCCATATTCTAACAAAGTTTGCACTATAGTACGCAAGTCTCTAACTGAAACCCCTTCATTTAATAGGTTCTGCATCACTTTTACGACATGTCCTAGTAGCATGATATCTGGAATAAAGCCATCAACCAGCTTAGGTGAGTGTTTCGCAAGCATATCCATCAGTTGTTGCACTTCTTCGTAACCTAACAACTTAGCAGCATTATTTGTGAGTAATTGACTAATATGAGTTGCAACAACCGTCGCAGCATCGACGACGGTATAACCTAGTGTTTGTGCGTGCTCACGTAACTCAGGGGCGATCCATACCGCTTCCAGGCCAAAGGCGGGATCGCGCGTTTCGATACCATCGAGTTTGCCATAGACTTGACCAGGGTTGATCGCCAATTCGCAATCATGACGAATATCTGCCTCTCCGACGACGACGCCCATTAATGAAATGCGATACGCATTAGGTGATAAATCTAAGTTATCGCGAATATGCACCGCGGGCACTAAGAATCCTAATTCCTGAGACAACTTTTTACGCACGCCTTTAATGCGGCTTAGTAACTCGCCACCTTGGCCCTTGTCTACCAGAGGGATCAAACGATATCCAACCTCAAGACCAATAGTATCCACATGATGTACATCGTCCCAACCTAGCTCTTTAGGCTCTTTATCTTGTCTTTCTATTGGACCCGATTTCACTTGTTCTAGCGCTTTAAGACGTTTGTTTTCATTTCGTTTATAAACAAAATAAGCTGCACCAGCAGTCATAAAGGCAAAGCTTAAAAACGCCATGTGCGGCATACCAGGAACAATACCCATTACAAACAGGACTCCGGCGGCGATACCCAATGACTTATGACTGTCAAACATCTGACTCATCATCATTTGGCCCATATCACCTGACTCGTTTTGACGAGTCACCATCAAGGCTGCGGCGATTGACAATAATAGACCAGGGATCTGCGCCACTAAACCATCACCGATAGTCAGTAAGGTATAAATTTCAACCGCTTCAGAGAAACTTAAGCCATGCTGCACAATCCCTATGATGAAACCACCTACGATGTTGATCACTAAGATCATGATACCGGCAATCGCATCCCCTTTAACGAATTTGGACGCACCGTCCATCGCACCATAGAAATCGGCTTCACGGGTCACTTCGGCACGGCGTATTCTCGCTTGATCTTGGTTTAAGGTTCCAGCATTTAAGTCAGCATCGATTGCCATTTGCTTACCAGGCATAGCATCCAAGGTAAAGCGGGCACTGACTTCTGCGATACGACCAGCACCTTTAGTCACCACCGCAAAGTTGATGATAATCAAAATGATAAATACCACTAGACCAACGGCATAGTTACCACCGATCACCACAGAACCGAAGGCTTCAATCACCTTACCCGCGGCATCACCGCCATTATGACCCTCAAGTAAAACCACACGAGTAGAGGCAACGTTGAGCGCAAGACGTAATAATGTCGCCACCAGTAACACAGTTGGGAAGGCAGCAAAATCTAAGGGTCTATCTGTATAAATGGCCACCAGTAATACGATGAGAGCTAACGCAATGTTGAATGAAAAGAGTATGTCTAATAGAAATGGAGGGATAGGTAAAACAATCATGGCCAATGCAGCAAGCACAACCACCGGCGTGCCAATGCCTTTAAAAGTGCTGAGCCTAATTTGTTTTACTTGACCAAGAGTCGCTTTAACATCCATTCGCTATAACCTAAACTTTGACGTGTAATAGCATGAAGCAAAAAACGCGCCAACAAGATTAAAGCCATTAATGAAGGAAAGATATGTACTGTGACTGATTGATATACATAAAATTAGCCATAAAAAAACAAATGAACTTGACATCATCAGCTTTACCAATGACTACCATCTGAGACTAGTGGTTCAATATTTCAATTCATCTGGTATAGGTTGATTAAGTGGGACTGGAATAGGTTTACGACCGCGTCCTTTTTGATATTGGCGCAGCTGGAATACATAAGCCAAAATCTGTGCGACAGCAGTAAACAAACCTTCAGGGATCTGCTGGTCTAACTTAGTCGTATGGTAAATCGCCCTTGCAAGTGGTGGGGCCGAGACAATCGCAATATTGTGCGCGCGGGCAATCTCACGTATTTTAAAGGCCACATCATCAACACCTTTCGCTATCACAAAGGGAGCTGCAGAGCGCTGCACATCGTATTTAATCGCAACGGCAAAATGCTCAGGGTTAACGACAATCACATCGGCATTTGGCACTTCAGCCATCATACGCCTTTGTGCTAGTTCACGTTGCATCTGCCGTATATGCCCTTTCACCTCAGGTTTACCCTCAGTGTCTTTATATTCATCTTTTACTTCTTGTTTGGTCATCTTAAGTTGCTTGTTGTGATTCCAAATTTGGAACGGCACATCGATGACGACAATAAACAAAATCGAGGAACATAACAGGATAAACATCCAAACCAACAAATCTAATGCATGGTAAACATTACCAGGAAGATGGTCGCTAGACAGCAACATGATGTCATTGAAATAGAAGCTTAATAAAAAATAAGCAGAAAACGCTACTACAGAAAATTTTGCAATGCCTTTGGTGAGTTCAACCAGAGCCTGTACGCCAAACATACGTTTAAAACCAGCAAGGGGACTCATTTTACTGGCTTTTGGCATCATAGCTTGGGTCGAAAAATTGATCCCACCAAGAGAGACGTTACCGATAAACGCAACCACCACAATCAGTAGCATAATTTTAGCCATGGGCCAGGCTATTTCACTCGCAACAACACCCCACACGTTGAACATTTCATTAGTATCAAAAATTTGCGCCCTATCCATGGTAAATACAATTTCAAACACCCGAGTTAGGCTAATGGCCAAACTTGGGCCTAGCATATAAAACCCACATGCCGCCGAAATCAATACCGCTGCAGTCCCGAGTTCTTTCGAACGTGCAATCTGTCCTTTTTCCCGTGCCTGTTCTAGACGCCTCCCCGTGGGTTCCTCTGTACGTTCGCCACTTGATTCTTCAGCCATGGACTTCTCCTAATCCCATCATATCAAGCCATCAGCGTTACATTGGAGCGCTAACATATCGCAAAGCAGCACTTGAGCCGTCGACCATACTTCATCGAAGTGTGCCATTACCGGTGTTAGGGTTAACCACAGAATAAACAGTCCACCAATCATAGTGATCGGAAAACCAATAGAGAAAATATTCAATTGCGGCGCGGCGCGGGTCATGACTCCGAAAGACAAGTTGACTAATAACAAGGCGATAATCGCAGATATCGACATAGTGAGTGCCGCACCAAACATATATGACCCCCAATCAGCCAGCGATCGATAACTTGTCAGTGTTAAGCCTTGATTAGAAATCGGCAAAGTTTCAAAGCTTGCCACTAGCATACGGATCATCAAAAGATGGCCGTCCACAGCTAAGAAAATCAATGTCGCCAATAAAAGGAAAAAGTTACCAATAACGGGTGTTTGTTGGCCAGAACCGGGATCAACCATAGAGGCAAAGCCTAAACTGGTCTGCATACCAATGATCTGTCCGGTGAGCACAAAGACTTGCATCACCATTTGAGTCACAAATCCCATGGCAACACCGATAATAATTTGCTGCGCCGTGATGAATACTGCGCTTAACGAAAATAAATCCACATTTTGAGTTGGAGGAAGAACAGGTGCTATCGCAAAGGTAATTGCCATCGCCAATAATAAGCGAACTCGTGTTGGTGTCGTTGCCGCCCCAAATACCACCATGACCATCAACATGCTCGCGACGCGAAACAATGGCCAAATATAAGCGGCAATGGTTTGCATTAAGGTATCGAGCAGCAGCTCCATCGCGTTAGCCTATCACTTGAGGAATGCGATTCACCATCTCGATGAAAAAGTCCATCAGGGTTTCAACTAACCAATGTCCCATAAACATTAGGCCAAAAAGTGTCACTAACAAACGCGGAAGGAAACTTAAGGTCTGCTCGTTAATAGAAGTCGCCGCTTGAAACACAGCAACGATTAACCCTATCCCCAACCCTGGCAACACAATAGCAGACACCATCATAACGATAACAGCGAGAGCTTCACGAAAAATATCAATTAGCGCCTCAGGACTCATGTGTTTACTCTCCCTTGGCTATCCGAAACTATTCGCTAATGTCCCGAGGACTAAGCTCCAACCATCTACGAGCACAAACAACATGATCTTAAACGGCAGCGACACTATCATGGGAGATAACATCATCATACCCATAGCCATCAAGATACTCGCCACCACTAAATCGAGTACTAAAAAAGGCACAAATAGCATAAAGCCAATCTGAAATGCGGTTTTTAACTCACTGGTAATGAAAGCGGGCACTAACACACTCATAGGTGCTTCTTCGGGAGACTTAATATCCTTATAGCCAGAAATCTCAATAAAGGTCTTTAAATCCGTCGTTCTTACTTGGCCCAACATAAAGCCTCTCAGCGGCTCTTTCCCTTTATCAAACGCTTGCTGCAAGGTTAATTGCTCATCGATATAAGGCTTCACCCCTTCATCATAAATCCGGTCGAATACCGGTGCCATGATAAAAAAAGTCATGAACAAACTCATGCCAATTAAGACTTGATTAGATGGAGTCTGTTGTAATCCAATGGCTTGGCGTAATATCGACAAGACAATGATAATCCGCGTGAAAGAGGTCAACATGATGAGCATGGCAGGTAAAAAACTCAGCGATGTCATCAGCAGTAAAATCTGCATTGTGACCGAATATTCCGTTGAGCCGTCTGGCGCCGTTGTTACTGTTACAGCAGGTAAGACGCCATCTGCGGCCCATGCTGACGGCATCAATAGCAGCATAACTAACCCAACTAACGCGAGGATACGTGTTGTCATTGTTTTAATTTCGCCTGGCGTAATCGACTCGCAAACGAATCAGCTTCTAGATGGATAGGTTCAGCTAACTTATCAATCAAACTCACCTGCTGCGAGCTAACCCCAAGTAAATATTGTTGTTCTCCCACCTGAACCAAGACTAAACGTTCTTTTTGACCGAGGGAAGTCACAGCAATAGTCTTTAGCACGCCATTGGTCGTGGGGACTAAATTAAACCTTCTCAGTAAATAAGCTAACGCGAAAATTAATAATAAAACCAGAATCAAGCCGCCTAACATACTTGCTAAGGTCGCAACTTGAGAAGGTTCTGCCATTTTTGTAGCAGCAGGCGCTATTGAAGCAATATTCGCTGCGCCTTCCCCACCGAGGCTATCGGCGCTCGCTTGAACCGCTACCACTAAACTCTGTATTACCGATGTGCTCATTTAAAGTTCCAACGACTTTTACATCTCGAATTATTTAAGCTTTTTAATTCGCTCAGTTTGACTGATCACATCCGTTAAGCGAATACCGAATTTATCGTTTACCACCACCACTTCACCGTGAGCGATAAGCGTGCCATTGACCATCACATCTAACGGTTCACCTGCGACTCTATCTAACTCAACCACAGAACCTTGGTTAAGTTGTAATAAGTTTCGAATACTAATATAGCTACGGCCCACTTCCATCGAAATGGTGACAGGAATATCTAAAATTGTATCTAACTTAGCCGCTTCAGCCTTAGAAATAGGTCTTGAATCATCAACCAGCTCATCGAGTTCAATTGCGTTGGCTTCTTCTAACGCTTGTTCTGCCATTGCTGCAGCCCAATCATCCGTATCGTCTGTGCTCATCTTACTTCACCTTATAATTCTGATATATCACGAGATTTACCCTTACGCGTCACCAATTGCAGCTCAGATTTAACTGTCTCTGGCCGAGGGATTTTCTCACATATTTTAAGCGCTAGGTTATCTCTAGAACGGCCCATTTTACAACGATATGTCGGTAAATCCTCGATTTTCATCATGATAAACTCGGGTAACTCAATCGGAATAATATCGCCCGCTTTAAAATTCATGACCTCTTTGAGCGTTAATTCATGTTCAACAATATTGGCATCGAACCCGACCTTCACATCCATGATTTCATCGTGCAATGCCTGTGACCAACGCATATCAGTATCTTGCTTGTCACTTTGCACACCCGCATCGAGTAACTCTCGGATAGGTTCAATCATGGAGTAAGGCATAGTGATGTGAAAATCACCACCGCCTCCATCGACTTCAATATGGAATGAATTAATCACCACAACTTCGGTAGGACTAACAATGTTCGCCATGGCGGGGTTGACTTCAGAGTCCAAATAATCAAACTCAACATCCATTACGGGCGCCCAAGCATCTTTATAATCTTCGAATATAATCTTAAGCAGTAACTGTACGATTCGTCTTTCTGTCGGTGTAAATTCTCGCCCTTCAATCTTGGCATGGAAACGCCCATCGCCACCAAAGAAGTTATCCACCAGGATAAATACCAGTCGCGCTTCCATGGTGATCAATGCTGTGCCTTTGAGTGGGCTAAAACGCACCATATTCAAGCTAGTAGGAACAAAAAGCGTATGTACGTACTCACCAAACTTGAGCATCTGTACACCGTTGATCGACACTTCGGCCGCTCGGCGCATCATATTAAACATGCTGATGCGCAAATGGCGCGCAAAACGCTCATTCACGATTTCCAGCGTCGGCATACGCCCACGAACTATTCGATCTTGGGAAGAGAAATCGTAGGAACGGGCATCTTCTCCAACAGCGTCAATTTCGTCATCATCAACGTCATCAACCCCGTGCAATAGCGCATCAATTTCGTCTTGGCTTAATAAATCACTCACTATATTGCCTTCGCCTCTTTTGGTGCTGAAGTTAAAGGATTATTGCATTACAAAACCGGTAAATAGTACTTTCTCGACAACCTTACGCCCAGTTACTGACTGTAGAGTATTTTGCACACTCAAAAGTGCTAACTGCCGTAACTCATCTTTCCCCGCTTGCGTGCTGAGCTTTTGCACATCTGCACCACTAAAGGTCGTTAAAAGCGCATCTTCAATCAGCGGAATATGTTTTTGTGTTAGCACATCATCATCGGTACCACGCACCATCAGCTGCACTTTAATCTCAACTAAACGAGCCCTATCAGGCCCAGGTAAGTTGAATAAGAAAGGACGTGGCATAGGCACGTATGATGCGGTAGCTACTTCTCCTGATGCTGGTACTTCAGCCTGAACAGCACTATCTGCTGCTACGGCGGGAACCTCTTCGGTACTGCTTCCCATAAAGAACCAGACACCGCCACCGATTAACAGCGCGACTAAAACGCCCACACCAGCAAAAATAAATAGTTTCTTCTTACTCTTAGGCTCTGCAGTACTTTCAAGTTCTAACGATTCTTCCTTAGCCATCACTATTCTCTTTAATTTAGGCGGAAACTCATTACTGTTTTATTTGAAACGTAATTATGTCAGTCATTGCTATAGGTTACCTGCTTAAGCGTAATAATCTATACCTGAAGTTACACTAATCGCTTGATTTAAACCTAAATGTAACTCTTCTGCCGAGATTTCATCCATATCAGCCGCATTTGAACTGCCGCCATCACCGAAACTACCTTCCCGACGCTCACCTTGATCGCCTTGAGAAACATGGCTGTCAGCCAACTGCATCCCTTGCTCTTGCAATAACTCACGTAATCTTGGCATAGCTTGTTCAACCAGATCGCGCGTTTGCGGCTGAGTAACATGAAACTGTACTTGGGTTTGGTCGCCATGCACTTGGATTTTTACCAACATATGTCCAAGTTCAGGTGGATCGAGCCGGATTTCCGCATGTTGGATGCCTTGACTCACCATAGTAATCAATTGCTGCTTCATCACAGGTGAAAATCGTTGGATCATCTCCTGCATTTGGTTTTGCTGTTCTACTCCTTGACGCAATGACAGCTGAACTTGCATGGTTTCTTGGCGATTTAATTGTGACATCGAGAGTGTCTGTATGGATGATGTCGACTTAAGTTCTGAGAAAGTATTACTATCATCCATAAAACTTTCGTCTCTGGGAATATCCATCGCAACCGTTAATTTAGCATCTTTCAGTAATAGGTTAGCAGCCAAATCGGAATTGGGACTCCCATCAAGATCACTTTCTGTTACAGATGTTGTATCTAATGGTTCAGATGAAGTTGAAGAGCCTAAGGTATTCAGGTCGAAAGTATTTCCCGAGGTCGCGATATTAGCCGTATTGGGACTATTCACTGTCGAGCTACTAGTCGTTGCTTTTGCCGCAGTGTTGGTTGCCGACTTTATCGTTGCACTGTTCGCTAAGCCCGCTTGATTAATCACAGCATTAAGTGTGACCTCATTCTCAACTAAAGACTCATCTATACTCACCCCGACTTCAGTGGCAGAGACAAGCTCAGTGTCTTCTAAAGGTAATTCTGAAGCGTCATCGGTCAAATTTGGATCAATCACAGCATCACTATCCGCTGACACTTCAAGTATATTTGGGTCTATGGGGAGAATTTGTACGAGTGACTTATCAGTCAAAGATGATGGTTTCACATCATCTACGATTAAAATTGCTGCCATATCTGGGCTAGTAGAAACTAACTTTTGTAATTCAGCAGAAAAACCCGCTTCATCTATATCTGATGCCAGTTCAATCTCAGCAGAAACAGTAGATGCCAATGCTGAGCCGGTTAATAAAGCTGATGAAGTATCAATATTTTCTTCACCAGTTATATCTTCTTCAGCATTTAAAAATGCTAGCGGCAAACTATCTCCATCTGATGCCGTTTTCTTCATATCATTTGCCATGCTAATTTGGGCAAAAATGAGATTTACGTCGGCGTCATCAGTTGATATATCGTCATCTTTTACTTTATCAGCAGAGGTAACCTGCACAGTATCATCAATGTTAGCAATGGTTTTTTTAGACGCAGAAATAGAAAATGAGCTAGCGGTGACTGACGCAAGTGTAGATGAAAAGTCTTCATTATTAGACTCTTGGGAAGATGTCTTAGCGGAATTGGCCGCAGAGTTGCCTGTTTTACTTAACAGGATATTGGTCATTTGTTGCATAAGTGCTCCCAAACATCACCCAGCAAAAAAAGAAAATGGCTAGGTAGAAACGTCAATTAAACACTGCGGTTGCAGGGTCATGGACTAAATCAAAGCAAATAAGATGCCAACACATCAGGTTTTACGACAGCATATCGAAAAGAATTAACTCTGGGAGGTGTCAAATTGATGCTTATGCCATCAATACAAAAAAACTAAAGAGCCTATCCGGCTAGCGAGCAGTAAATATGCCTATCATTTCACTAACGTTGATGACGGCGATAAAATTGCTGGGAAGCAAATTCATCGGTCATTTTTTGCTCCCTTTTTTGTTCAACCACTTGACGCTTCTTCTCTTTACTGGCTAAGAGTAATTCTACTGCCTTACGTTTTTTTTGCTTTTCCAACCAATGTTGTTGTCGATATTCTTTTTGCTTTTCACCGTCGGCTACGACGCGATTTTGCTGGATAATTGCGTCATCGATCTGACGAATAAAACGGTGAAACTGGTGATAGTGACTAGCACTGATGGCTTGACCTTGCTGGGATTGCATTTGCTTCATGTATTCTAAGCGATAGTTATTCAGAGCACTGAGTTGATTCAACCGTTTTTGACACTCTAACTGCGCCGATTTTAACAATAAAGCCGCTTGTTCTTCGGCATCATTAGCAAGCTTTAACACTAACAACAAGGGATCGGCGTTAGCCATACTAGACCTCGATTAATTCGATGACGCCATTATTTGCACTGTGCAGCAAGTTGCCCAAGCATGACTTGGCTATCGGCAAAGCTAAATGCATCACGCATGGTTTGTCGCAAAAAAGCATTCATTGCTGGCTGCAGTCGTATCGCATTATCAATGCGCGGATCGCTTCCTTGGGCATAGGCCCCAATAGAAATCAAATCTCGATTTTGCTGATACAAAGAATAGGTTTGTTTCACGCGGCGCATCGCCTCCAAATGTTCATTGGAAATCACCATAGGCGCGACTCGGCTAATAGAAGCTTCAATATCAATCGCAGGATAGTGCCCCGAATCCGCAAGCGAACGTGACAAGACAATGTGACCATCAAGGATCGCCCGCGAAGCATCGGCAATGGGATCCTGTTGATCGTCTCCTTCCGTCAACACAGTATAAAATGCCGTAATTGAACCTTGCCCAGGGCCACCATTTCCGGCGCGCTCAACTAAACGTGGCAATTTTGCAAACACAGAAGGCGGATAACCTTTAGTCGCAGGCGGTTCACCCACAGCCAAAGCAATTTCACGCTGCGCTTGGGCGTAGCGCGTTAAACTGTCCATAAGCAATAAAACGTTATAGCCTAAATCGCGGAAGTATTCGGCAATACGAGTAGAGGTTTCACAGGCGCGAAGGCGCATCAGAGGCGATGTATCCGCAGGCGCAGCAACGACGACTGAACGCGCTCGACCTTTCTCACCAAGAATTTCCTCAATAAACTCTTTCACTTCCCGGCCACGCTCACCCACTAGCCCAACCACAATAATGTCGGCGGTAGTACCGCGAGTCATCATACCTAAGAGCACACTCTTACCGACACCTGAGCCCGCAAACAAGCCCATACGTTGGCCTTTGCCCACGGTCAGCATAGCGTTGATAGCGCGAACGCCAACGTCCAGCGGTTCAGTAATGGCACGGCGAGATAAAGGATTAATGGCAGCGCTATGTCTTGGCGCTTGTTGGTCGGTTTGCAACGCGCCTAAACCATCTAAAGGCACGCCGTTACCATCGAGTACGCGTCCTAGCAGGGATAAACCAACATTGAGTCCAGTTTGTTCCCCCAAAGGCACAACCCGCGCACCGGGCAATACACCACGTAATTCTTCAATGGGCATTAAATATAATAGTTCGCCATCAAACCCGACCACCTCGGCGATTAACTCGCCCGCCATGGTTTCAATCGAACATAAGCTGCCCACAGGCGCACGGCAACCGCTTGCTTCTAACGTTAAGCCAACAACACGCACCAGTTGACCACTGGCCACTGCGCGAAATGGCGGCACCTTACCCTGATGATGATTAAGCCTATTCAGCAGTTGATGTTGCCGATTTTGCATCTGATTTTGCCTCTAATTGCTCACCTGTGTTTGAGGCAGATTGTATATCCTCAGCATGTTGAGAAACCGTATCGACAACCTGATCATCAAGCTCTGTTCCCACAGCCTCAGAAGCCGCAACGTGTTTTGCGGTATCTTCAACCTCTATCGCCTCTTGCAGTTGACGCTGCTTATCACTTAAGTGAGCATGTTGGTTCCGTAAGGACTCAAACACAGCATCAATACGCGATGCGAGGGTCAAATCGACTAAAGAACGATGACTACTGAGAATACAGTCACCAGGGCTTAAGGAAGGGTCAACTTCAAGTTCCCACTTACTGCGGGTCAATTGAGCGCTGGAATAAAGTTGTTCGACTAAAATAACATCGTCAGGATGCAAGCGGATTGTGACCGTTTGCTCTTTTATCGGCAGCGATTCTATACCTAAGCGCAATGCCGAAAGCACTTGTTCAGGATGAGTTTTTAATTCGTGGCCAATGACAGATTTCGCTAATGTCATACTCAGGTTCAGTAGCGAAAGTTCAATATCGCCATCGAGCAATTGCAATGGTTTTTCAAATTGGGCTAATAAGGTTTCAAAACGCGAGAGCAATATTTTTGCTTGGGCTAAACCGGTTTCTAATCCTTGCTCATGCCCTTGGGCGAGCCCTTCAGTATGGCCCTGCTCTAACCCTTCTAAACGTCCTTTTTCTAGCCCTTGCTCATACCCTTGCAGCTTACCTTCGCTAAAGCCTTCTTCTTCGGCTTGGGCGCGAATGTCTTCAATCTCAGCCATAGTCGGTGGAGAAACACTTTCCACAGTAGTCGACTTAGTGGCTTGATGATTAGAATGGCCGAACAGATTTGAGATAGAATCATCATCGGCTTCAGTCACATCTGGCAGCGCCCAGTGACTAAATTCGACATCTCCTTCGCTCAAGACCTTATTCAACAATTTATTGTCGCTCGGATTAGAGGAACTCATCGCCACCACCGCCGCCTAACATGATTTCGCCGCTGTCACTTAAGCGACGAGCAATAGACAGGATTTCTTTTTGTGCGACTTCCACTTCACTGATACGGATTGGGCCCATGGCTTCAAGGTCATCACGCAACAATTCAGCGGCACGTTTTGACATGTTACCCAAGATTTTTTCTTTCAGTTGATCATCAGTGCCTTTGAGCGCCTTCATCAGTACATCTTGCTGCACTTCACGCAACAGGGCTTGAATACCGCGGTCATCGACATCGATTAAGTTTTCAAATACAAACATCAAATCTTGGATTTGCTGCGCCATTTCTTCATCAGACTCGCGCATGGTTTCCATCAACTGACTTTCGATACCCGTATCTAAGTAGTTCATTATGTTGGCGGCCGCTTTTAAGCCACCCATTTTTGCGGCCTGGGCGCCACCTTGACCGGCAAACTGTTTCTCCATGATGTCGTTCAACTCTTGCAGTGCTGCAGGCTGCACTTCTTCAAGATTTGCAATACGCATCATCAAGTCTAAGCGGGTATTCTCAGGGAATTGACCAAAAATTTCCGCCGCTTGATCGGGTTCTAGATAAGACAAAACAATGGTTTGGATCTGTGGATGTTCGTTTTGAATAATGGTCGCCACTTGGCGCGCATCCATCCACTTCAACGAGTCCAAACCTTTAGCGCCACTGCCCATGATAATCTGTTCAATCAGATTACCCGCTTTATCTTCACCCAGCGCGGCGGTTAAGGCTTTACGGACGAACTCTTCGCTGTTGAAACCAATTGAAGAATACTTTTGAATATCATCAAGAAACAGCTTATGTACCCCGATAACTTTTTCCTGACCAAACTCATCCATTGCCGCCATGGCCATACCCACTTTTTGCACTTGCTTCGGCTCTAAGTGTTTTAAAATGGATGCAGCATCAGCCTCACTCAAACTGAGGAGTAAAATAGCGGTCTTTTCAACGCCACTAATATCTTTGATATTAAAGGCAGGTGCGGCCGCAGGAGCCACTTCTTTCGTTTTATTCTCAGCCATTGTCTTGTAACCAGTTTTTCACGACTTGAGTAGAGAGCTCAGGCTCATTCGCCACGAGCGCACGGATAGCTTTAATCATATCATCATCTTTGTGAAGATTAGGGATATGAATTGAGCCATCGTCAGCATAACTGTATTCCGCCTCTTGAGTATTGAGCATCCCTAGCGTATCAGCCGCATATTGGTCCTCAATTTCTGCTAATTCATTACCTAATCTGCCATCCTCAGGCATATTCACACTGTCAGGATAGATTAAGCGTTTCAGCATAGGACGTACCACAGCTAAAATCAGCACCAAAATCACTAGCGCACCAATACCAAGCTTAATCGCACGCCAAAACCAAGGTTGCTCCCAAAGTTCAGGTGCGGGTAAATCTTCAACCAATTGATCCATAAAGGGAACAGTTACCACTTCCAGCACATCACCCCGTTGTGAGCTAAAACCAACCGCGCCTTCAAGCAAACGACGGATATTGGTCAGTTCTTGTTCGGTACGGGCAACACGGGCTACTTGACCATTTTCTCCAGCGGCACCAGGTTTAAAGTCCACCGCGACTGACACACTAATACGGCGCACTGCACCAACTTGCTGGCGGGTATGGCTAATGGTGGTATCTAATTCAAAGTTACGGGTCGCTTCGCGGTGCGAATTACCTGCTGCAGCCGTTGCTGATTCTGCCGCTTTTGTTGCATCTTCTGGAATATTAGACTCCATTGGCGGTTGATTGGATAACGCGCCAGGGATCCCACCAGAAGAGCCGCCAGTGGTGTTATTTTCAACTGTCATTTCACTGCGCAGTGCCGGTAAATCAGGGTTAAAACGCTTTGATGTTTGCTCAACCGCAGTAAAATCCATACTGACGTCGACTTGAGAGGTAAAATTATCAGGACCTAAAATTGGCACCAGAATCGATTCAATCTTAGTGCGATATTCAGCTTCTTTTTGCTGTACTAATTCAAGTTCACGTCGAGCCGTTGCAGAGGCGCCATCTTGGCTGCCAGAGTTCAATAAACGGCCGTTAGAGTCTGTTACCGTCACCCTTGATGGTTCTAAACCTTGTACTGCAGAAGCAACAATATCGACGATAGCATCGACTTCACCTTGGCCTAAGCCACCGCGACGGGTATTGATCACCACAGTTGCACTCGGTTTAGAGGCATTGCGGGCGAAGACGTTTTCTTTAGGTAACGCAAGAATGACTTTGGCACGGCTGACACTTTGTAGTTGCTCTATCGCACGGGCGAGGTTTTCTTCTTGGCTATGCTTAAGACGAGCCTGTTCCATGCGTTGGCTGACACCAAAGCCACTGTCTTTATTCAAAAAATCTTGGTTGGCCGCAGGACTGTCGATACCTGCACGACTCAACATCATTTTGACTTCTTGATATTTATCTTCAGGAACTTTAATAACGTCCACGTCGATTTGGTACTTAACTTTATTTTTATCAAGTACATCTAGCACTTGAACCATTTCCTGAGTTTCCATTTTACCCAATGGACGATACTCTGGCTCCTGCGCCCACAGCATGACAAATACCGCCAAGGCTAAACAAATCGCTAAGGCTAAAATCATAGTCACTTGGCGCATCATATCGACACCGCCAAGATTTCCCATCATTCCTGACTTATGTTCTTGCTGGACACCTTGGTCAGCTAAACCGGAATTGGATCCGACAATCATTTCTGTACTCACGATTCGTACCTGCTAATTGGGTTATTCACTGGCCTAGACAGGCATGCTCATTATTTCTTTGTAGGCTTCGACAAGCTTATTACGCACTTGCACTGTCGCCTCGAAAGCAACACTCGCTTTCTCACGGGCAATCACAGTGTCCGATAAAGAAACGGTAGTATCACCCATCTCTAAACGTGTCGCGAGGTTTGACGATGCGGACTGTAAGCCGCTGACATTGCCTACGGCTTGCGATAGCAACTGACCGAAGTCTGCACCACTGGTGTTATTCACTTGCTGCATGATATTTGGCTGAACGCCAAACGACGGCGTTATTTCGCCTTGGAGTTTCTGCATTTCCTGCAGGAATGAATTTGCGCCTATTTGCATGCTGAGCTCCCAGTCGTCGAATTCTTGACGATCAAAATACCGATAACGGGACAATGCAAAATAACGGCCAAGTTTTCAGATGGTCGTGATTGATAATAAATTGACGGGATAAGAAGATGTCAATATCTAAGGATTTGGGATGAAATGAGCCACTTTTACGGTTGTGTATTTTAATAAATACAGCCTCACACTCAATGTGGAGGCTGCGAGATGATAACTTGAATTTATAGACTAATTTGGCAGTTGGATCCCCATATCACGCATCCTTGCCATCTTGTATCTTAGGGTTCGTGCGCTAATTCCTAGCTTTTCGGCGACTAACTTACGACTTCCTTGGCATTGATTAAGGGTCTCTAAAATAATCACATGTTCTTGAGCTTTGAGCTCTTCACCTAAACCGTCTGGCTCAGAAGAAAATGGTTCTAGATCTTCACCGCTTAAAATCACATCCTGCGCATCGATAATAATGTCATTGGCAGTGATCAATTGACCAGCTCTTAATATCAAAGCACGCTGGATCACATTGTCGAGTTCACGTACGTTCCCAGGCCAGCGATGACTCAATAAACGTCGACGCGCATTCTCATCCAACTCAGGCACATCGGCAACATTCAATGCCTTAGCATGTTTAGCTAGTAAATGACGCGCAAGAGGTAAAATATCTGCAGGACGTTGACTTAACGCAGGCCAAGCTAAAGGAAATACGTTAATTCGATAGTAGAGATCTTCCCTAAATCCCCCTGCGGCGACCACTGCCTTTAAATCACGATTGGATGTAGCAAGCACGCGCACATCCAATTTAATAGTTTTACGGCCACCTAAACGCTCAACTTCACGCTCTTGCAAAACCCGCAACAACTTAGCTTGTAAGCCTAAATCCATCTCAGAGATTTCATCGAGCAGCAAAGTGCCACCTTGAGCCTGCTCAAATTTCCCCGGACACGCTTGATAAGCCCCCGTAAATGCACCCTTTTCATAACCAAAAAGGGTGGCTTCGAGCATGTTCTCAGGAATAGCGGCACAGTTAATGGCCACAAAGGCTTGATTAGCACGGCTACTATGTTGATGAATATAACGGGCCAAAACCTCTTTACCCGAACCGCTAGGACCTAAGATCATGACAGAGGCATCGGAGGCGGCAACCCGTTGAGCAAGTGCTAATAATGCTAAACTTTTCTCATCAGCGACGACGGGCTGATCCACATTTTGTTTTAATGGCAAATAGCGTGAGACTTGATTGAGTAACACTTCTGGTGCAAAAGGTTTGGCTAAATAATCAACAGCACCTAATTTTATAGCGTTCACCGCGCTACCAATAGTCGCGTAGGCCGTCATCAACAGCACTGGCAACTTAGGATGATGCTGCTGCAGATAGTTCAATAAACCTAAACCACCAATACCTTGCATCTGCACATCGCTAATAACTAAATCAAACTGATGTTGTTTCAAGGCTAAAATAGCGTCTTCACCGGAGGCAACATCAACACACTCATACTGAGCCAGCATTAAGGTATCCAACAAGGCTTCACGTAATGAAGCATCATCCTCAACGAGCAATAACTTTGCTTCAGACATGGGTAATCTCCAAAGGTAATATCACCGCGGATTTAGCCCGTGGGAATACTAAAGACACAGTACAGCCTTTATTCGGTACACAACTGAGTTGCAGTTGCCCCCCATGATTGCGCACCACAGATTGCACAACGGCTAACCCAAGCCCAGTTCCCTGCGACTTAGTCGTAAAGAAAGGTTCAAATACCTTCTGCTGCATAGTGGCGTCTAAGCCTTTACCATTATCGATGACGTCCAATAATAACCGTTCGCCCTCTTCCTTCGCTTGGATACGAATTTCAGTTGCTCCGGCTTCTATGCTGTTCATGACTAAATTATTAATCGCCGAGCTTAATGCATTGGAATTAGCTAACATCGAGCTGCTTGACGCATCATCAAATAACAAGTCACAGCCTTGCTTTGCCGCTATCGGCTCACAATTTGCCAAAACATTGTCGATAACCTCAGCCAACGAGATTAGATCTCCAAGTTCATCCTGACGACCTTTCGCCATCAATAGCATGTCGTTAACCTGCCGCTCGAGTTCATTGAGTCTATCAACAAGTTTTTGCTGGAATTTCGCTTTAGCAGCATCAGATAACTTAGGGCTCGCAAGATTAGAGGCATATAACAAAGCGGCAGATAAAGGCGTGCGCACCTGATGGGCCAAAGTTGCTACCATCTTGCCCAGTGCAGATAAACGTTGTAGATGGGAGATATTTTTCTGTAATAACCGAGTTTCAGTCAGATCAGTTAGCACAATTAATTGACCAGGCTCTGGCGTCAATGGCGTAATCGCTAATTTAACGCGGCGGCCATTACGCAGTGACACTTCGTGGCCATCATCGTCCTGCGGCGCAAAGGCACTGTGGATCACATCAATCCAGCGAACGCCACATAAGGAGCGCTCAAGTAATTCAACTGCTACCGGATTGGCATCCGTGACTATACCGTCGCCATTGATAATCACCACGCCAGATGGCATAGCCTGTAAAATATGCTCCATTCGATTGGACATATTCGCGGCCTCACGCAGTTGGTTCCATTGTTTGCTAGTGTGCTTGAATGACTCAATTTGCGCTAGTGGGTTGGCTGACATAGTCACTCCGTCAAAAAATTGCTTATGACGGGGTGACTGCAGTATCTATGCCAAATTGGAAATTGAACTTTAGAGGTTAAAACAACTTATATAACAATAAAATAGAAAACTAATCTTTGGTCATTCCGTACTTACGCATTTTTTCTACAAGCGTTGTACGGCGTATTCCAAGCATTTCAGCAGCGCGAGCTACGACATTATCTTGTAGCTCTAGCGCCTGACGTATCATGTCTATTTCTAGTTCTGCTAACAAATCCTTAAGGTTCACACCTTCAGGCGGCAGCTCACTAGGGAAACGCGTTTCAGGGATTTCAACCGGCTCTTCATCGCTAAAGATAGAAGCTAAAGCATCACGTTCCTGTTGCTCTTCACTCATCTCTACACAATATTCGGGCACATCGATATGGCGATATTTGACAGGTAAATCGTTAACATCGACCAGTCCACCCGGATATAAAATGGTGAGGCGTTCGACTAAATTAGACAGCTCGCGCACGTTGCCCGACCAAGCATGTTCTTTCAGCGACTCTATCGCACGCTGCGTAAAACGCACCTTACCACGGCCTTCGTTATAGACTCGGCTAACTAACTCTTGTAATAGCAAAGGCACATCGTCCTTGCGATCACACAACGCGGGCATTTCAATCGGGAATACGTTTAGGCGGTAATAAAGATCCTCACGGAACTCATTAACGCTGATCATGGTTTCTAAATCTCTATGTGTCGCAGCAACTACGCGTACATCAGCATTAATAGTCTTAGTACCACCAACGCGCTCAAATACCCGCTCTTGCAGCACACGGAGTAATTTAACTTGCATTTGTAGTGGCATGTCTCCTATTTCATCGAGAAATAGTGTACCACCTTCAGCTAATTCAAAACGGCCTTTACGAGAACAGATTGCCCCCGTAAATGACCCCTTTTCATGACCAAATAGCTCACTCTCTAATAACTCAGGCGGTATAGCACCACAGTTAACAGGGATAAATGGACCGTCACGGCGCTCAGACAAATAATGGATATTACGGGCGACCACTTCTTTACCTGTACCTGATTGACCCAGAACAAGCACGGTTGCCTCAGATGTTGCTACTTGATTTATCAAGTGCCTCACATTCGCAATACCATCACTGCGTCCCACTAAGCTTCGGAATAACTTTGTTTGATTCGCACTAGTAGGGACTTGAGGCCGTTTAACTTGACCGAATACTTGGCAAAAGTGTAATAATTCAGTGAGCTGAGGATACGTTAAAGGTTCTTCTATATGTCCAAGAATATTAGACACTTGCAGATCGTCAACATTGCCAAGCAACAGCATAGGTTGCCATGGATGTTGACCTGCGATGTTTTTAAGCCCATCAGCATCCATAACATCAGTTAGGATAACTAAAGCTCGAAAACGGGTATCTTGGAGGCTAGCACTTAATTTTTCGGTGTCAATTTGTACAAATTGCTCACCTAAAAAATCCAAAATGCAACACAGGCGATTTAATCGCTCTGATGGAGGGCCGATAAGTAAAATTCGTTGATCTGTTTGCATCATTCAGTAGGCCGTAAAGCTCTAATATGTATTAATTCGCATTAATTATTTATGATTAGTTGCTGTAAAAGCTTAACAAATTCAATGTAACAATCTGTGCCACCATCACTACTTATGATGAATATTGTATTATCAGCAGACGAGAAGCAAGCCTCAGATGAGGTTTATGCCAAACTGAATTGATTTTAGTTCATTTACATCATGATTCTAGTCTAAAACGTCAATACTTTGACTTTTAGCCAAAAAAAAGACGCAACCAGTGCGTCTATTTTTAATCACGAAATAAGATATTAACCCGCTTCAGAATGCGCAGAAATATTATGTTTATCTGCAGGAATTGCATCCCAACCTTCTTTGATAGTACGTAAAATATCACATACATCATCAATCGCTTTCACATCATTATTTACGTTAGCTTCAGAAATTCTACGCAACATAAAGTCATATAAATCACTCAAATTTCTAGCTATCTGGCCACCAGCATCCATATCTAGGCTATTGTTTAAACCAGTAATAATCCCAATAGCTTTGCCAATGTACATACCTTTATTAGACAAGTCATTTTGTTCAATCGCAAGACGACTTTGTGCTAAACGTTGCAGTGCCCCCGCAAACATAAGCTGAATAATACGATGTGGTGACGCAACAGTAATTTCACTCTCTAAAGACACCTTACGATACGATTGCAGTGATCCTCTCATAAACACCTACCTGTTTAAATCTATAGTCTCATAAACACTAATCTGGCGCTTATTCTTATTACCTGCATGTAATAATGCTTGCCTATCTGCCATAACAACACTTGCTTTACCTGTGTACTCTTGAGTAAGTTCAAGCTGATGTTGAAGATAATCAACATCTGTCATATTAGCATCAGCCACTAATACATTGAGTAAAATTTGACGCTCTCCAACCAGTACTTGCAAGTTCGACACCAACTCGTCAGATTGAGGCTCTTCAGCAGGAAGCTGAGTCAGTTTATTTAAATTTTCACTCAAAAGGACATTAAGCTCATCGAGTTGTTTCACTTATACTCCCCTTACTCATTTATAATTTCACTATCGTTTTTTAACAGCTCCAGGAAGCGAATTCAAACGATCAACAAGACCACTGCTCTGCTGATTTAGTTTTCCAACGACAAGATCCATCGCATTAAATTGCTTCGTTAAACGGGCTGTTAGTTGATCCATTTTAAGCGTGAAAGCTTCTCTTCTATCTGTAAGCTGGCTTTGTTGATTAGTATATCCGGTTTGACGTGACGCAATTAATCCTCGAGACTTGACATAACTATCAGCAAGATCATTAAAGCGATTAGCAAGCCCTTTATCTGGTGTCGAGAATAATGCCTCAACACTGGCCATATCTTCAGAGATGACTTTATTAAGTTTAGTATCATCGACAGACAACTTACCATATCTATCTGTTTTTATACCAATATCATATAATGCTATCGAACTGCCGCTATCAGTTGGCACTCGTTCACTCGATATACTTCGGAGTTGCGATTCTATAGAACGGATCATAGAGTCGCCCTGTAATGCAGCTGCTGTTTTTTTCTCTTTATCATAAGACGACATTTTATCAACTGCAGTCGCTAAACTATTGTAGGCATCGACAAAAGCTTTCACATTTGTCTTTACTGCATCATCATCTTGTTCAATTTTTAACGTAGTCGTCTTAGAAACATCAGCATCAGTTAAGTTTAACGTCACCCCCGCAATAGCATTTTTAACTTCATTAGTTTGTGAGGTAACTTTCTGATTATCGATATAAACAACTGCATTTTTAGCATCTTGAAGCGTGGAGATATTACCAGCACCGAACATATCATTTAGTCCAGTTCCAGTCGTGTCATTAGCTGTAATACTAATTTGATTGTCTTCACCTGACTTATCTGAACTAAAAACCAATCGACTGCCTGCATCACTGGTAATAACGGTTGCAGTTACGCCCGCATTATCTGGGGATTCATTAACTTTTTTAGCAATCGCAGCAAGTGAATCGGTAGCCGAAACATCAATGGAGAAATTCTTACCATTGATACCAAAATCAAGGCTCCCTTCACCTACAGGTAATCCAGGATCTGCAACGTTTTTTCCAGCAATTTTATGATTTACCGCAAGTTGCTCAACTTTAATACCATAGCTACCCGCTTGTGCGGTTTTGTCTGTTGTTGCTGACAAATAAGTTTGATTACTAACAGAAACCTTACGCAGATTGAGGGCATCGCCAGTTTGAAGTTTTTTTAAGGCATCTTGAAACGTAGACAACGCACTTTTTAAGGTTCCCATAGCAGAAACTTTTGCTTTGATGCTGTCTTCCGTTTTATTAAACATCGCTTCTTTCGGTGTTTTTTCGGCATCAACTAAAACTTGCACAATTTCACTAATTTTAAGGCCAGATCCCATGCCTGTTGCTGTTAATGCCATATAGACCTCTCAATCAAACGTACTTACAAATATTTATGCTTCTGTTTTCATCAAAAGCCCTGTGACTTCTGATAGTTTTTCTGCCAAGGCTAATGCTTCTTCACTCGGCATTTGTCTAATCACATCACCAGTATCTCGGTCAAGTACAGTCACAACAGCTTGTCCAGAGTTCTCATCAACCTTAAATGCTAAACCTTTACGCATCATAGACATCATATCAGACAACTCTGTGGCAACTTGAGCCAGCTTACTCGGGTTCTGTTCATTTTTCGTTACATCTTGTTCCGCAGCTTGTTCAATAGCCGTATTTCGCTTTAACTCAGCATCTGGAGCAGATGCTTTTAGTGGCGTTTGAGCTAAATCAACCTTACTGTGAAGCATAGAAGGTGAACTTGCTATATTGATATCCATAACCATACCTCAGCAAATTTAGTAATAACTTTAAATAGTTACATTAAAATTACCCTATAAAACTACATTAACCTTTAAAGTGGCAAAGGGAGATCCGTCACCGAACCTCCCTTATCACTTTCTCACTATTCTGCGTTAAACTACAGCAGTGACAAGGCCACTTGAGGTAACTGGTTGGCTTGGGCCAACATTGCAGAACCCGTTTGTTGTAACACTTGATTCTTGGTCATTTGTGATGTTTCTTTCGCAAAATCCACATCCACAATTCGGCTCTTAGCATCAGCAACGTTTGCTTGAGTATTAGCACTGTTACTGATGTTGTATGCTAGGCGGTTTTGTTTAGCACCTAAGTTAGCACGCTGACTATCAATCGTTTTAATGGCTGCATCAATATTCGCAAGTGCAGTTGAACGACCAGCAGAACTTCCAACAGACAAACTATTAACAGATAAAGCGCCAGCATTCGTTGCTTTTACTGAAATAGTAACGTCTTCACCTTCTTGGTGTCCGACTTGGAAGGTCTTACCTGCGGAGAAATCACCATTCAGTAATTTTGTGCTACCAAATGCAGTTGTATCACCGATTGCTGTAATTTCTAATGCCAGTTCATCAATCTCACTTTGCAATGCTGTCAAATCATCAGTGCTGTTAGAACCGTTCTCTGCTTGTACTGTCAAATCACGCATACGTTGAAGCATGTTAGTCTGTTCTTGCATCGCACCTTCAGAAATCTGGGCGATTGAAATGGCATCGTTAGCATTGCGCATACCAACATCAAGGCCACGCACTTGGCTGTTTAGTCGGTTAGATATCGCTAAACCAGCAGCGTCATCTTTGGCACTGTTAATACGCAGACCACTGGATAAACGTTCCATAGATGTGGCCAAACCGCCTGCGGAAGTATTTAAATTCTTTTGAGCTTTTAATGAAGTGACGTTTGTGTTTACTGTAATGGCCATGATCGTTTCCTCTTTATACCTGGCTTGTGAACTTGCCTGTCTACTTAAGCCAGGCGGGTCTTAGTGGTTACAGTATATTTAACGGCAGTATCTTTTTTAACTTTAGAGTTATTTTTTAAAATATCTTGATTTTAAAAAATAACTCTAATTATCATAAACATAAATATCAACTCCTATAAAACTTTGCCTACTTTTCTAGATAATTCTAGAACAAGTAGGCAAAAGCACTTCATATAACATCACGCAAGTAACATTAACCCAGAAGAGATAATGCAACTTGAGGTAACTGGTTAGCCTGTGCAAGCATTGCAGAACCCGTTTGTTGTAACACTTGATTCTTAGTCATAACTGAAGTTTCCTTCGCAAAATCGACATCCACGATACGACTCTTAGCATCAGCAACGTTGGCTTGAGTATTAGCACTGTTACTAATGTTATAGGCCAAACGGTTTTGCTTCGCACCTAAATTGGCTCGTTGATTGTCAATTGTTTTAATGGCAGCATCAATATTCGCAAGTGCAGTTGAACGACCAGCTGAAGTCGCTACGGATAGCGAATTAACAGATAAACTTGCAGCATTAGTTGTCCCTACCGAAATAGTGACATCCTCAGCTTCTTGGTGCCCTACTTGGAAGGTTTTACCCGCAGAAAAGCCACCAGTCATTAATTTGGTATTACCAAACGCCGTACTATCACCTATAGCAGTAATTTCTTCTGCTAATTGATCCATCTCTTTTTGCAATGCGGTTAAGTCATCAGTGCTATTCGCACCGTTTTCTGCTTGAACAGTCAAATCACGCATACGCTGCAACATATTGGTTTGCTCTTGCATCGCACCTTCGGCAATTTGAGCAATTGAAATCGCATCATTTGCGTTACGCATACCCACATCTAAACCGCGCACTTGGCTGTTCAAGCGGTTAGAAATGGCTAGACCAGCGGCATCGTCTTTTGCACTGTTAATGCGTAGACCACTGGATAAACGTTCCATTGAGGTCGCTAAACCGCTACTGGAAGTATTTAAATTCTTTTGTGCCTTCATTGAAGTCACGTTGGTATTTACTGTAATAGCCATGTTGAGTTCCTCTTCCTAGTTATACCGCCAAGGCTTGGAGCTTGGCTAAATTTTTAACAATTTATCTTACAGATGGATAGGTACTTGCTTTCTGTTAAATAAAGTCGAACAGGGAAACAGAACCCACCTTACTAAACACGCTAGAGACTGCGTTCAATGCAAGCTGTTGCTTTTCAAATTCCGTAATCGCTGATGCATAATCGAGATCTTCCAAGAGTGATAGCGCTGATGAGTTCACCACTTTCTCCTCGGTATGAGTCTCTTTGTAACTTTCGACAACTTTCAGATTATTCCCCGCCACACTTCTGGCAGAACTAATTTGATTGACGCCACTATCGATGTTATTCAATATCTGTGCCAACTGAGCTCGGCCTTGGGGAGTGTTGGCAGAATTAGGGTCTTCAATTAATGCAATCGCACTGCTGATCGTATCGAAAATACTGACTTCGGCCTGCGGCTCCATGGTGAAACTATCGCCAGCGCTGGGTTTTCCATCAATTTTAACTTCTATACCATTAAAACTAACGGGATTAGTGGCATCGAAGTTAACTACGTTTGCGACGGGATTACTTGCAGAATCGAGCACTTGCAAGTTAGTACCACCGGCACCATTATCAGTGAAGTTAAATGTATATGTATCAGCCACATAAGTTGCAGCGTCAGCAATTTTTGCTGTTTTAACGCTAAACTCCCCCTGCTGGCTGGCCAAATAATTGACGCTATAATCACCAAGTCCATTGGGTGCTTTCATAAACGCGCTATCGCCAGGGATGTTTGTCCCCATGGCAACACCCGTTTGTACTAAACTATTTTTGACGCCAGAATCGCCGCTATACACTATTTTAGGCGGCGTCGAGTTATCAAAAGCAAAAGGTTCTTTATCGGTACTGAAACCAGAGAACATATAATTGCCAGATTCATCCTTACTATTGGCAATAGAGAGCAATTCTTCTAAGCTGCCTTTCATCTCTTCGGCAATCATTTGCCGCTCAGTTCCTGAGAGTGTGCCGTTTATCGCTCGCATAACTTGCTCACGCATAGAGCCAGTTAAATCTTCAGCACTACCGAGTTTGCTTTCTGCCACAGCAAGACGATTTGTCGCATAGTCAATATTTTTCATAAACTGATCGACGAGTGCATTTTTCTGATTCAGATTATCGATACCCTGTGACGCCACAGGATCATCACCAGCAGTATTGACTTTCTTACCACTGCTCAATTGGTCAAGAATTTTGCTGGTCGCCGTTTGCTTTTGCAGCACACTGGTAATGCTTTGATTAAAAATCTGCGCGGATGATAATCGCATAGTTAAATCTCCTAACGCACTGAGGATAATAAGGTGTCAAAAATCTGCTGTGCAGTCGTCATGATCCGCGCAGAGGCTTGATAGGCTTGCTGAAAACGCATTAAATTTGCTGCTTCTTCATCTAAGTTCACGCCCGACTCACTCTCAACTCGCGCATAAGCTTGTTGATACACGGCCTCTGCCGAACCAACACGCACTTCAGCCGCTTTCGTTTTACTGCCTACCTCGAGCTTAGTGTTCTCGAACACATCAGCTAGGGTCGACTTTCCCCCATTCATCACCTTACTTTCGCTCAACTTAGCCATAGCGACAGCATTAGAGTTATCCCCCTCTGCGAAGGATAAATCGAAGGTAAATCTGTCATTGCCTGCAGCCGCTTTGCTGTCAACTTCAAAGGTAAAACCAAAAGCGCTGATACTCGGAGGCGTATAAGGGGCTGCAGCCCCAAGGGATGTTCCAGCGGCGTCGAATGCTTCATAGGTTGGAGGCACAACTGTGGTATCGAGCTTTATCGTCAACTCACTGCCCGTTACAGGGAAATTTGCGGCATTACGATTGCTAATTTGAGTCAACTTCACTTGGGTATTGCCCGAGTTAGCGGCATCTGCTGAAATCTTTGGGGATGCGGCGGCAATGCCTTTAGGGTCTTTCATGACCACTTCAATGCCATTTGAAGCACCTGCTGTCGGACGTATCGCAAAACGATCGCCAGACGCCATAGCGCCCGCTTTTATGTCAATTGAAAATCCAGATCCACCCGATAAAGTCGAGCCATTTAACGTCAGTGGCGTAATTGCCCCCGTTTTCGAATCTCTCAGTTCATAAGTTGCAGGCGCGGTAAATGACAGTTCGTAGGCACCACCAGTTAATAAACTGGTATCATCTATGGTGACGCCTAACGTTGCATTACCCGTATTACCAGAAAAACCTGCTGCACGGCCCAAAGACATCATAGGATCGTTGATATCTTTGAAGATATTGGCACCAACTTGTCCATTGAGGTCAATACCTTGTGCTTGCATTTTATTGAAGTTATCAGCCACGCCCAAGGCTAATTGATCGAGCTCATGACCCGCGGGAATTAACGTTTGATCACGATAATCAAAAATGGCCCCTAACTGACCGCCAAGTTTACTCGGATCAACAGTGACACTTTGCGAACCAATACTTGAAGTCAATTGGAGCTCATTCGGAAATGGATCACCCGCTTGGACTCCCATCGTCATAGCAATTTCGCCAGAAACCAACATCACTGAGCCACCGAGCATTACGCTCTTAGCACCATTTTCTAATGGAATAACATTCACTTGAGCGTACTGGCTTAACTCTTGAACAAGTGCATCTTGCTTATCAAGCAACTGCGCATCCTGATTCGGCGACTTCATTAACTCTAGGTTTAAATTTGCCAGTTCTGTACTGATCTCATTGATACGCTTAGTCATACCAGTGATCTGGTCATTGGTCTGATTAAGCTGGCCATTCAAATACGACTGCATCTGATTAAGACTGCTGGCAACTTGCTGTGCGTTTGTTAGGGTCGAACTCCGAATACCCAAATCTGCAGGCAAATCAGCCACACTATTCAGCCCCGAAAACAGGTCATTCAAGCTTTGTGGCACAACTTTACCTACCTGTGAAAACAGCTGATCTAGCTCACTCAATTTACCGTAGCTGGCTTCGGCGGCACTTAACGTTGTTTGGCCAATGCGTAACTCTCTTGCGGCATAGTCATTGTAGATACGCTTAACGTCATTAACGTAAGTTCCTGTGCCATAAAAACTACTGCCAAAACGCTGCGATTCAAGAGTCGACTGGGTTGCCACTTGTCTGTGGTAACCAGCGGTATTGGCGTTAGCTATGTTATTACTGGTAACACCCAGTTGCGACTGGGAGGCAAGCACCCCAGTTCGCGCTATATTCAGTAGATCAACGGCCATTAGTTGACACTCCTATGAACAAACAGGGTTGTAAGATTCATCATTTGTCTTCTCCTGGCAGAATTGATTTCAGTTCTTCACTGATCGACTGCATCACTTTAATCACTTTTTCAGCGTATCGAGGATCAGTGGCATAACCCGCATCCTGCAAAGCTCGGATGAATTGAGTAGGGGAAGCGGCCACTTTTTTCGCATCTTGATAACGTTCACCTTCGGCAATGAAGGACACAAAATCGTTAAAGCTATGCTCGAAATCACTATAAACTCGGAAGTCAGCTTTTTGCTGGACAGCAACACCGTGCTCAAATTCTAAGGTACTGACGTTAGCCTTATCACCTAACCAACGACGATCAGCTTTAATGTTGAATAGGTTATGACTCGGCGCACCGTTATTGCCGCGGACGATTTTTTGTCCCCAGCCAGTTTCCAGTGCCGATTGCGCCAATAATACTTCTGGTTGGGTACCTAATGTTTTTGCGGCTTTTTCAGCATGTGGATATAAGGTAGCTAAAAATTCTTCTCGACTACCGAACCTGACAATTTTTTGGGTTTCCCTAAATGCTGCCGTCGGCAAAACTTGGCCGCTAATCACAGGTTCTACCACTGAAAGTGATTGTTCACTCCAGCTCGGCTTAGGCGTATCGATAGCCAATGAACGATTAGGCGCATCAATGTCCATTGATGAATTTGCATCTTCAGCTCTATCCGGTTCAAATACAGGCCGAGCAATAGCAGCCGGCACACCATGATTTACAACTGTGGGTTCAACCACTGGAGCGGCTGAACTCTGCATAGGCACATTAAGCGCTTTATCGTCGTGGAGCATTTTCATGCCACCATCGTCACGCAATACCGATGCAGGCGTGAAATGACTTGTTTCGGGAGAGAGTTGCTGCACCATCATATCGGCAAGGCCCAATACACCTTTGTCAGATAAATCGACCGATAACTGCTGATCGCGCATCTGCTCGTAAAACTGAGTGTATTGGCTATTGAGTGGACTATCAGACTGAAAAACCGCATTGGCATCGCGCATACTTTTCATCAGCATTTGCACGAAAATACCTTCAAATTGTTGGGCGACCTTTTTCAAGGCGCCCTTCTCATCTTTCTGAGCCTGGGCGCGGAGTGAATCTAGCCCGCCCAGGTCAAGAAAATGTGATGAACTTGAAAGCTTTTCCATGATTTTCCCGACAGAAATTAGATGATGATAAGTTCACCATGCAAAGCTCCTGCCACTTTTAATGCTTCAAGTATTGCTAACACATCTGAAGGGGCTGCACCGACTAAGTTAACCGCTCTAACCAGCTCATCCAGCGTAGTGCCTGGATTAAACATAAACATACGACGGTCACTTTCTGTCGCTGTGATCGTACTATTACTCGTGACGGTTGTTTGACCATTTGCCAACGCGTTAGGCTGCGAAACCTGTGTCGCCTCCGCAATCGTGACAGTCATGCCGCCATGGGTAATCGCCGCAGGGAGTAAGCGTACGTTTTGCCCAACCACTATGGTTCCAGTACGTGAATTAACGATCACTTTGGCAGATTCCTCTGCGGGAACAACATCAAGGTTTTCAAGCGTTGCTAAAAAGGAGACTCGTTGTGATACATCACGTGGAGCCGTTACCTGAACAGACGTCGCATCTAAAGGACGCGCCATATCTGGACCTAATAGATCATTGATCGCATCGGCCATGCGCTGCGCAGTAGAGAAATCCGAACGACGTAGGTTAAACGTCAAATAATCGCCAGTTGAAAATGGGGTTGCTACACTACGCTCAACAATCGCGCCATTCGGTATACGACCTACAGTTGGCGTATTTTGAATCACCTTTGAACCATCTAAACCATCGGCACTAAAACCACTCACCACTAAACTACCTTGGGCTATGGCATACACATTACCGTCGACCCCTTTCAAAAAGGTCTGTAATAAGGTGCCACCGCGTAAGCTTTTGGCTTCGCCTAAGCTAGATACCGTCACGTCAAGATCTTGACCAGGTTTGATAAAGGCGGGCATATCCGCGTGTACGGCTACCACTGCAACGTTTTTAATTTTCGGTTTGACGTTGTCCGGAAGATTAATCCCAAAGTTTTTAAGCATAGTCATAAAGGTCTGCTCGGTATAACTGGTTTTTTCCCCAGTTCCCGGCAAACCGACCACTAAGCCATAACCAATCAACTGGTTACTACGCACACCTTGCACATTGGCAATATCTTTAATTCGTTCAGCCTGACTAGATAGAGAAAACACTAGCATGGCAACGGCTAACACCAGTTTATATTTCATGATACGACTCCTTAGAAGGGCCACCAGTCGCTCATAAAGAACTGGCTTAACCAGCCCACTTTTTGAGCATCTGCGAAAGTGCCTGTGCCACTGTATTGGATACGGGCATTAGCCATTCGCGTTGAATCGACAGTGTTATCGGGTTTAATGTCCTGCGAGCGAACGAGACCAGTGACACGAATAAACTCATCACCATTATTGATTGAAATCCATTTTTCACCACGGATCACTAAGCTGCCGTTGTTTAGCACTTGCATCACGTTTGCCGAGATGCTGCCATCTAGACTATTGCTCTGATCCGCATCCGATTCACGCTTAGTGTTCATGCTATCTTTGTAACGCAAATCAATTGGCACTCCGCCGATGGACACATTACTACCACCAGCAAAGATGGGATCTAAGCTCATGTCTGAACCTTTTTTGATCTGATTGCCTGCACTCTTCTTAGCTTGAGTCGATTCCTTCAATACGATAGTGATAATGTCACCGACTTTATGGGCGCGTATATCCGAATACAAGCTAGATGCTTGGCTGTCTTGATAAATAGAGCCAGTTGCGGCAATTTTTGTCGGCGGTGCCTCTGGGTATACCGGCGCGTAAAAGGGATCATCCGCAAGGGGTTTCTTTTGCGTCGAGCTACAAGCTGCAAGCAATAACGCGACGGCCAACACAAGATATCTAGCCATGATGTTTGCCTCTATAAATTCTGAGTCACATAAGACAGCATCTGATCTACCGCTGAAATCACTTTAGAGTTCATCTCGTAAATGCGCTGACTTTCGATAAGGTTCACCAGTTCCTCGGTCACGTTAACGTTAGAGGTTTCTAAGGCGCCTTGACGAATCGCTCCCATGCCATCTAACGAAGCGGTACCTTGAATGGGCGTACCACTGGCACCAGTTTCCGTATATAAGTTTTGTCCCATAGGATCTAAACCCGATGGATTAATAAAATCCGTCATAGTCAACTGACCCACGACTTGGTTCTCTGCGGTACCCGGCGTTTTTACTGAAACTTCACCCTCCGCGGAAACGGTAATACTGGTCGCATTATCAGGAATAGTGATCGCGGGTTGTAGCAAATAGCCAGAACCTGGCGTCACAATCTGCCCTGTATCGTCTAAGGTAAACTGACCATTTCGAGTATAAGCAGTGGTTCCATCAGGGAGCTGGATTTCAAAAAATCCAGGACCTTCAATCATGAGATCCAGTGAGTTATCCGTCGTCAGCATGTTACCCTGAGTAAACATTTTTTGAGTGGCGACGACTTTCGTACCCGCACCTATGTTTAATCCGTTGGGTAGCTTAGTGTTAGATGCACTAACACCACCCGCTTGGTTAACTGTTTGATAGAGTAAATCTTCAAATACTGCGCGGCTTTTTTTGTAGCCCACAGTGCTAGCGTTCGCTACGTTGTTTGAAATCACTGAAATATCAGTTTGCTGTGCGTCTAAGCCAGTTTTACTAATCCATAACGCCGGATGCATAATCTATCTCCTAACTAATACGCATTAATGAAGATGAAGCGCGATCATTCTCTTCCGCGGTTTTCATCATCTTGACTTGCAATTCAAACTGGCGCTGAAGATCAATCAAAGACACCATTTCATCAACAGGGTTAACGTTACTGCCCTCTACGGCACCACTTTCAACTGCGACGAAAGGGTCAGCTGGTGCTGGTTCGCCTGACATTTGTCGAAATAATCCATCTTCACCACGCATCATCTGCGCATTGCCGGGATTAACTAACTTCAATCTAGCCACTTCTTCTATCACTTCAGCAGTCGCCCCCTGAGGGCGAACAGACACTATGCCATCCTGTGAAATTGACACTTTATCAATAGGTAATGGCAGCACTATCGGGCCAGCGTCCCCCATCACGGGATTGCCTCTGTCGTTATACAACATGCCCGTCGCATCGAAACTGAGACTACCTGAACGGGTATAAGCTTCACTGCCATCTTTCGCCTGAACGGCAAACCAGCCATCGCCTTTAATGGCAACATCGAGATCCCGTCCAGTGGTTTTTATCGGACCAGAGCGAAAATTAGCTGACGGAGATTCTGTCATCGCAAACACCCTTGAAGGCAACCCTTCACCGAAGGCTTGCATCGATCTGGCCTGCGCCATATCTGATTTAAAACCATCGGTATTAGCATTGGCTAAGTTGTTCGCACGGAGTGCCAGCTCATTCATATTTTGCTTAGCGCCACTCATGGCGACATAAAGGAATTTGTCCACAGACTGCTCCGTCAAATTTTCTACATGACAATATCAAAGCAAGCATCATGCCAACAAAAAATAACGTTTAATTTACTGATAGAATTGAAAAATATGAAAATGAAGTGATTTGACGGCAGGATAAAGGCTAAGTGTTGCCACTGGCGGCAACACTTAGTTAAATAAAGTAATGATTAGCGGATTTGTAATACGGTTTGTTGCAGCGTGTTATTCACTTCAAGCGTACGAGAGTTCGCTTGGAAGTTACGTTGCGCCGAAATTAAATCGACCAGTTCAGTAGTTAAATCGATGTTCGATTGCTCTAACGCCGATGAACTGATGCTACCAAAAGTTCCACTATTTGCCTCACCCGCTAACGCTGGACCTGAAGCTAAACTGGCTTTCCACGACGTATTACCCACTTGCGTTAAACCTTGTTCGTTAGCAAAACGAACTAAAGCAACCCGTGCTAAAGGCACGGTTGAACCATTAGAATAACTCGCGGTCACTAAACCATCTTCGCCGATTTCAACGTTAGTTAAGCGACCTACAGTCGTACCATCTTGCGTCAACTCAGTTGCACCAAAAGGAGCAGCATATTGCGTTGGGGCATTAAACTTCACAGTCAACTCTTGAGTACCATCGGCACCTGGCCCTAAAACACCCGCACCACTGACGCCCAAAGCCTCAGTCTTGACTATAGCAGGATCACTACCAGTGTAGACACCAACAGAATTGAACTTGAGTACAGAGCCTTTCCAACCACCAGCAGTTTGAGCTGTGCCCGTTGCATCAGGCGTACCATCGCCGGTGGTATCTGTTTGATAAGTACCAGCAGGACCGGCTAAATCGACTTGCTTTCCATCAACAGCATAGTAAGCCACCCAATTGTTCTCACCATTGTACGAACCATCTTTGGGCTTAACAAAATAAGTGGTCATAATATGTGGCTCACCGAGTGAGTCATAAATTGTCATTGATGTAACGTTATTGTAGGTTTTTGCATCTAGAGGATCGAATGCCGCGGGGTCGAGTGCACTTTCCTTAGCATTTAAGTTCATTTGTAAAGTAACATTCTCAGTCTTTACAGGGCTACCCGCAGTGTCTGGTATTTGTACCGGCTTAGCCGTCGTTAAACTCACTGATGTTGAGTTCCCATCTTTATCCACTGGGAAAGTTTGCAAATAATTACCAGCAGAATCAACCATGTAATTATTTTTATCTACCTTAAATGCTCCAGCACGGGTAAACGAGTGGTCTAATGTACCCAGTTCAGAAGCAGTAACGAAAAAGCCACCCCCTTTAATCGCCATATCAAGGGAGTTATTCGTCAACTGTAAGCTACCTTGATGGAATTGCTGTGCCACTTGGCTCGTCGCAACACCACCACCGACAGCAGTTTTAGCATTTGAAAAAATAGAATTAGCGTAAACATCCGCAAATTCAGCACGTGACTCTTTAAAGCCAATGGTGTTCGCATTAGCAATGTTATTCGCCGTAGTGTTTAAATCTTTCTGCGCAGCAGAAATGCCACTCAATGCAATGTTAAACGACATAATTCACCTCTACACTTGACTCAATTCATTTATGAGCGATTTACGCCCAATTCGGATGCTGCAAAAATTCTTTTATACAAGCTTAGGTTTCAGACACAGCTAACACATCGGTTAACTTGATGCCCATACCGCCTCTCAAGTTAAGAATCGCGCCAGTACTGGCCGTACCGAGAGAAACGCTGGTCACATGAGCATAGGTCGAGACTGGCAATTCTTGGGATTTCCCATCCACTAAACCACTCGCCTTGATCGTATAGTTACCTGCGGTTACAGGTTTTCCATCTTTATCGAGGCCATCCCAGTTAACATCGACATTGCCCCCCTTACTGCCATCAACTTTAAAGGTGGTCACAACTTGGCCTTTCTCATCCTCAACACGTACAGTAACTTCAGGAATTTTAGCTGGCGTGCTAATCACACCTTTTATTGTTGGGCTTTCAGCTGAAATGTTACCTGTATCAGTTGGGATCAATACCTTGCGACCAACAAGTCCTGATGCCTGTAATGCTTGGCTTGATGTCATAACACCGTTTAAATTAACGATTTCCTTATTCAACTTAGTAATACCATCAACCGTCGAGAATGATGCCATCTGCGCAATCATTTGGTCGTTGTCGACGGGCTTAAAGGGATCTTGCATCGATAACTGTTGGCTTAATAACGAGAAAAAGTCATCTTGAGTTAACTGCTGGCTTTTTGCTTCCGGTACTATTGAATCTTTTGGCAAACGTATGCCATCAAGAAACGGATTACCCGTTGAGCTGGTTGATGAATTCGTCGTAACGGCATTTGGCTGACTCTTATTTTGAGCCGTCTGCGCCGACGCTTGGTTAATTTGATTAATGAGGCTCACAGCTTACCTCCTAAGTAACACATGTTATTTACCCATCCCAAGTGTTTGTTGCAGCATAGACTTAGCTGCTTCAGCGACTTGAACATTCATTTGATATGAGCGCGAAGCAGAAATCATATCTGCCATTTCTTCCATAACATTAACATTCGGTTTATAAATAAAGCCGTCCGCATCCGCCATAGGATGATCGGGCGAGTATTCTTTCAGTAGTGGTTTATCACTTTCTACAATGCCTTTTACTGCAACGCCTTGAGAAGCTTGTTGCTGACTTTGGGCTTTAGCCATTTCGGCTTCAAAAATGGGATGACGGGAACGATAGGTCTTATCTACACTACTCGAGACGGAATCCGCGTTAGCTATGTTGCTCGCGGTGGTGTTTAGCCTGACCGATTGAGCAGACATTCCCGAGCCAGCAACATCAAATATGCTAAATAAACTCATGATTAATCCCCTCTCAACGCTTTCTTCATGCCACTAAACTTACTATCTAAAAAACCTAGCGACATTTGATATTCAAGTGCATTTTGCATGAATGCCGATTGTTCCTGTTGGATATCAACAGTATTACCATCACCGGTATCGGGTTGATTTGGCACACGGAACTTAACAAATTGCCCAGTCAACTCCGCAAGCCCAAAATGCTTATCTGGCTCTTGCATTTCAAGACTATTTCGCTGCTGCTGTTGGCCTCGAGCGGCCTGCATTGCCGCAGAAAAATCAACATCGCGGGCTTTGTAATGTGGCGTATCTGCGTTAGCGATATTGCTTGAAATGACTTCAGCCCGCTGCGCTCTAATACCGAGAGTGTATTGATGCACACCCAGTGCATTATCAAAATTGATCGCCATAAAATTGCCTCCTCGTGTTCTCACGAAAATAAAGCAATTCATGTGCCAACATCAGGAAAATTTTGAGAATAACAACAAGGATGAGCAAGTGATGGGTAAAAAATTACCGACAATTGTCGGTAATTTTCTTTAGAGCGGCTGAGTTAAGTCTTTTTCTGGTAATAAATGCCAGGGTTACAACGAACCATATCAAACTCGTCCGTTAAACCAGCGATAGATTCTGATGCACCGAGAAATAAAATTCCTTTGGGATTGAGAGCGGCAGCGAATTGCCGCAAAATTTTTGCCTTTGCCTCTGGTGCAAAATAAATCAGCACATTGCGGCAAAAGATAATGTCGAACTTGCCAAGCAGACTATAACTCTCAAGCAAATTATGCGCTCTAAAGTTCACCAACCGCTTCACATTATCCTTTAACTTCATATTACCTGAAGGTAATGCATCAAAAAACTGACGCTTACGTTCTTCAGATAAACCACGCGCTAATGCCAAACTATCGTACTCGGCATTTTTGCAGCGTTCCAACATGGAAGGAGATAGATCCGTTGCTTGAATCGAAGCACTACCAGCCAAGGCACCAGGCTTCTTCTGTTGATACTCAAGAATAGTCATAGCCAATGAGTACGGCTCTTGGCCTGACGAGCAAGCCGCAGACCAAATTTTAAGTGGACGCCCCAGACGACTGTATTCAGGTAGTAGGACATTATTCAACAACTCAAATGGATAACGATCACGGAACCAAAGGGTTTCATTGGTCGTCATAGCATCGATCACTTCAGCTCTGAGCGCACGCTCAGTAGGCTTCATCGAATGCTTAACCACATCAGATAAGGATGGCAGGTTATATTTGCCCATCAAAGGAGCAAGACGACTGCGCACAAGATATTGCTTATTTTCACCCAGTACGATGCCGCTGTGTTGCTCTAAGAACAACCTAAATTGATTATATTCAGCCTCAGCGAGTGATTTATTTGGCACATTCACATCCTAAATCCTATAGCAAGCACCAAAATCAGTGCGAAACCATCATGTTATAAAGTCGAGATTATAGCGTAAAGCGTATCTAGGTACTAACCGACAGCAATTACAAACTTAAATGCTTATTCACAGCAGCGGCCAGTTCGTCGGGATTAAACTTAGCGATAAAGTCATTAGCCCCCACTTTTTGAACCATTGCCTGATTGAATACACCACTTAACGAAGTATGCAGTACCACTTTAATATGCTTAAGCTTAGGATCATCTCGGATTTCAGCGGTCAGGGTGTAGCCATCCATTTCAGGCATCTCAATATCAGAGATAATGAGGGGGATCTCATCGGCCACATTATCCATCTCTTTGGCGATCTCTTTAAGCTTGTCTAATGCTTCACGACCATCTTTTGCGGTATCAATTTGTAAATTCAATGACTCGAGTGAACGAATAATTTGTTTACGCGCCACGGCAGAATCATCAATAACCATAATATGGTAATGCTGAGTTCTGTCGAGGGTCAGTTTTTCATTGGCTTCTTCACTGATAGCCGTTTTAACCGGTGAAATCTCATCTAAGATTTTTTCCACATCGAGAATTTCAACTAATTCACCTTCAATTTCAGTCACAGCTGTCAGATAAGAATAACGACCAGCACCTTGCGGCGGAGGCATAATCGCTTCCCAATTCATGTTGATGATCCGCTCAACAGAACTGACCAAGAAGCCTTGAACACTGCGGTTATATTCAGAAATAATGATGAAACAGTTTTCAGTGCTCGCTAAAGGTTTTCCCCCTGTTGCCGCACTCAAATCAATCACTGAAATGGTTGTTCCACGAATATGAGCAACACCCTTCACATAAGGATTAAGTTTAGGCAAAGTGGTCAGTGGTGGACACTGCAGTACTTCTTTCACCTTAAACACGTTAATCCCAAACCGTTGACGACCGTTTAATTTAAAAAGCAGCAATTCTAAACGGTTTTGTCCAACGAGCTGGGTTCGTTTGTTGACTGAATCAAGAATACTCGACATAACTCTGCCTTGTTGTTCTGTTTATGTTCGGCCCTATAACTCAGTTGAGTATAGGCATATTAATTGCTTACGTCTTATCTATCGATAAACATAGTCGAAACTGAGTCAATCTTCTGACAGTGATGCAAATTATTATTACAGTGGTCAGCTTCGAACTTAATAAAAGTATAGGTGCATTCTGGCGTTACAAGCTAGTCTCTTCATTATGAAAGTAAATTTAGTCTGTTTTTTTAGTCTTTTCACCCTCTTCATGCCCGCTTTAGCGAGTGCAGAGCCTATTGTCCCCACCGTATCGGCAATCTCAGAATTAGCTAAAGCGCTTATTTCAGAAAAAATATCCGTTCCAGAAAATGCCAAAGTAAATATTTCGCCACAGATGGTTGACGCAAGAATGCTGCCGTCACAATGTTCATCTCCAATGAAAGTAGAACTGGCTAGCGATAGGGAAATTAGCCGTAATAACACCTTAAAAGTCAGCTGCGATACACAAGACTTAGCTTACCCTTGGCAAATCTATATCTCGGTTCGGGTGGATATCTTATTCCCCGTTGTTGTCTCAACCGAAATCTTAGCACCAGGCGAACTCATCTCTCCTAGTCAAGTAGAAGTCCGTTACATTGAACAAAATAGCTTGAGAGGTGCCGAATTCGATGACCCGAGTAAATTGGCTGGCGTGCGAGTAAAACGACGAGTAGCAAAAGATAATCCCATATTAAGCAACAACTTATGCTTCGTTTGTAAAAATGATTCGGTATCTATCTACGTTCGTTCTGGCTCATTCGAGCTCAAAACAGTGGGCGAAGCCCTACAAGATGGCAATAAAGGTGATCGGATCAGAGTCAAAAATAGCAGTTCAAACAAAGAACTAGATGCTATAGTCACAGGCATTGGCGAAGTTGAAGTAAGAATGTAAAATAATCTAAAGCTTTTTTGTAAGCTGCCGATACCCCAGTTAAGAAATCCCGTACACACGACGCTGGAGCCTAAAATGGCAATTGATATTAGCAAACTCAACACTGCAACGACTGCGCAAGTTCGTTCAGGCGCAACGAAAACGAGCAGCGATCAATCTGCTCAAGTTGCTACAAAATCGACAACACCACAGAGAAGCGATTCAGTGGTCATTACGGCCCAGGCACAACAACTTCAAGGAGCTCAGACTAAAATGGCTAGCCTTCCTGAAGTTGATCAAAAGAAAGTAGCCGAAATCAAACAAGCTATTGCCGAAGGTCGCTATAAAATTGACCCTGAAAAGTTGGCTGCCAATATTGCAAGTTTTGAAGCCGAACTTAATGACTTAAATAAAGAGTAACTATGACTGAAATAGCTAAACTGGTAGATCTACAACACGCCCATTTGGCTGTTCTTAAGCAAATCATACTCAAGGAAAAAGGCGCTTTGGTTGACCAAAACGCCGATTTACTGCTTTCCCTTGCTAACGAAAAATCGCAATGTCTGAAAGAACTAAAGACTAATGATGATATTCTGGCAAACCACAGTGATAAATCACTACTCACTCAGCAAGTCGAACTCGTGCATAAAATGGCCGATATCAAAGACGCATTGACTGAATGCAAAGAATTAAACGAACAAAATGCCAGTTTAATTGAGATGAATTTAGCGAGTTTAAATCGCTTTGCTCAAGCTTTACAAGCCAGCAGAAATGCCTCCAGCCTCACCTATAACGATAAAGGCAAGACCTCGACTATCTCAAGTTTAGGCAATGATTTAAAGGCCTAACAAGCGCATCACTCCCACTTAGCATTACCTTTTCTAAGCTCTGATTAGATATTAATGTCTTGTACAAAAAGAAAAGCCGCGTAAATACGCGGCTCAATACATGCTGTTGAACATACTCTCAAAAAAGCTAGAAATACGTCACTTCCTTCACTCGTTGTGGACGGTTCTGTTGTTGATAAAGCGCCCAAACCTGTGAAAAATCAAGTTCTAACTCAGTGACATAATGCTCGCCTGCTGGATAACTCTTAACGACTCGTGCACCGCGGATCACACCAGAAACTGACGCTTTGACATTATCGTCCGTCAACATCCAATCACTGACACTGCTGTTTGCCGTTATTTTCTGCCCATAAACTTGTTCCGCTAATTCACGATAAGCCACAATTTTTGATGCCTGCATAGCCATCAACACTCTTTGTGATTGCTCTTTAGCCGGTTGAGTCGCTAACGGCGCATATCCTATAGCCGTCAACTTAGGAAAACTCGGCGGCGGCACATCTTCCCATTGCACATATCTATCTTTAGCAGCGCAGCCAGTTAGCATTAGCGCCACAATAACTAAAAGGTAGCGTTTCATTTTCCATCTCCTAAAACACGCACTTCATTCATACCTGGACTCGCCTGACGATATAAGATGCCATTTTGTGACACAATTTGCTCCGAAGGCTGCATGTAGTTTGCCAACTCTTTTTGAGTCACAAAAGTTTGAGATGCCGATACCACGCGATTGTTACTAATGTTCACAATCCGAGTATTGATCGCCATACCATTGGTTACTACGCTCATAGTCGAAACGACAAGATGTTCAACAGGAAGATCTTTCGACAATTTTTGCCAATCTCTCGTCAAAATAAAATCCCCGTCAGATGTGACTCTCAAGCCATCAGCTAAGTTTAAATCCACCACATTAAACTGAAAGCTATGGAGCGACGTCATTAACCCTTGCTGTAACTGTTGCGCTAACGCATTAGTGCCATTCAAATCGCCCACTAATACTGGTGTTGCAACTACGATAGGTTGATCAGAACGCAAAGCATCATTTTGCTTAACGAGCTCAGTCACTATTCGCTGTGCTAAATGGTTAATCACTGCCGTTGGCGGCAACCCATTGCCATCCACTAAACTCGGTTTGGGCGGCGTAACCGGTTTAGCTACACATCCACCTAACATTATCAATGTTAAGGGAATAATCACACGCTTTAGCATTGGATTTACCTCATCTATGGGTGCATTGGCAGTCAAGTGACTCACTTTCTAAGCTTCAAATTTTTAATGAGTAACAAAAACAGCAATCTTCGGACCAATATTAACCTCAGTCCGACAATATTCTTCTATTACACAGTATATCGACTGTAACAATGGAAACTTTATCAAAAGTTCTCATACTCAGGCACGAAATTTGCTTTATTGTCGTATTAGATTAAGAGTCAGAAAACTGGCTCGATTGGTAATATCGCCATTAGCTTAGCGATAAGGATTGAATTGATGCACATACCAGGTTCAGCTTCGCTCATCATTTTGAGCCTTTTTCTACTTTCTTTGCCCACCAGAGCCGAATGGATAGAAGCCAGCGGAGAAGCAACTATTATCAATGGTAATACAGCTCAAGCAAGGGAAGAAGCAATTAATCAAGCTGTTAGCTATGCGACATTAAGCACAGGTATTCAAATATCCAGTGAGCAACAAACCTCTAATGGTAACCTCACACAAAATAACTTTGCGATAAATCGCAACGCCCAAGCCATAAACATCCAACTCGTTAGTGAACAAATTCAGGGAAATAAAATATATGTATCCCTACGCCTCGATCTAAATGATGATCCAACACAACAGTGTCCTAATGGCCAATTAAAGGCCGCTATTTTAATACCTCAAACACAAATAAAAGATCGTTCTCAGCTTAGATATGGACAACTTTCAGGCTTTGAAGAGGTCATTTCAGAGTCGTTAGGGAACACTATAGAAGATTACTCTTCAACTGGCTTTAGTCACATCCATGCTAACGAGCGACTCGATATTGAACAAGACCTAGTGGATATTCGCGGTTATCGACTCCCAAGCTGGCTCAGTGAAATTACCGACAGCCAATATATTCTTCAACCGCAGATCATTGATATATCGATAGAGCCTGTACAACCCACCTTCTTAGGATTTTGGGATGAAGCTCCGCTAAGGCAATTTCAATTCAAACTCAGCCTCTATCATGGGATCAGTGGCGAAGAGGTCTGGAGCAAAAGCTACAGCACATCGGCCCCATGGGAATTTGAAGAACAGGCTATCATTGCTCCCAACAGTAATAGATTCTGGCGTTCCTCCTATGGAAAAAGTATTACTCAATTAATATTGCAAGCTACCCGAGATTTAGACAGCACACTTAATTGCAGGCCATTACTTGGCCAAGTCGTTAGCCGACAAGCAGACAGGATTATATTAAATCTAGGCCGTAAACATGGCATTCGTGTCGGTGATAAATTCCAAGTAGTATTACAACAAAACTTACCCGATAGACTCAATGAAATGCGCGCCGTCGCGACCAAAAGTCGTGCAACGGTAAAAATTGAGCAAGTAAGCGAAGAAAGCGCCACCGCAATCCTTGTAGACCAAAATGCCGCCTACAATGTACAGATAAACGACATAGCGCTTAAGATTTAAGCAACTAAATCATAAGCCTTTTAATCAAAGATAAAACCAGTATAATCACTGTCGTCTCTTCATAGCTCAACAGGATAGAGCAGCCGCCTCCTAAGCGGCCGATCGGGGTTCGAGTCCCTGTGGAGAGACCAGATAGTGACCTTGGTGATATCAAACTCCCAGAAATCTTCCGGAGAAACGGAATGACCGAGCTGTTTGCGTCTAATCTCAATATTATCGTTAAGCGTTGGCCTATCGTAGCCGCTGCGGTCAAAAGCCAAACCATCAATGAATTAGATGCCCACCTTGTCAACGGTCGCAATCAAACTATCAGTGTTAATGGTATTCAACTCAGCAGCCGTCATGACCGCATCGCCGAAGCACGGCTCTTTATCAGTACATTACCTGCAGATGCAACTCACGTAACCGTCTACGGTGTCGGGATGGGAGATGTACCAAGTTTACTTATCGATAATCCACAGTATCTTTCAATTGATGTTTGCATTTTAAATCTCAGCGTTTTTGCCCTCCTCATCAGTTACACAGATCAAAGCGAATGGTTAAAGCATCCAAACATTAATTTAACGGCGCTTCCAAGCGCAAAGTTAAATTTTCCTAATATTGCAATTACGCCAGATCTCACTCTTGTCAGTGATGAAAATGCGACTCTTAGAGACTTATTAGTCATGGAGCTCAATCGTGAGTTCTCTAATCAACGACATCAGTCTGATGATCCTGCAATATTAAAACGCTTCGAGGATAACCAACTTTATATTACTCACGATCCTGATGCTGCGAGCTTAATAAATAGTCATAGTAGTTATAAAGCTATCGTGATTGGCTCGGGTCCTTCTTTAGAAGAGCATTATGATTATCTGCAACAAATTAGTTCAAGTTCCCATAGGCCACTAATCATAGCGGCCGATACTGCATTACGTGGTTTACTTCACAATAATATAAAACCAGATATTGTGATCTGCATTGACGGATTGATAGGTGAATACCATTTACCGCTAGCCTCGACTCATAACATCAATCTTGTTTATTTTCCCCGGGTTGATCCAATGGTACTTAATGCTTGGTTAGGCCAAAGATTTATTGCCTATGGAGGCAGTAAAATATACGACCAGCTCGCTTCTCGATATCCCAAACTAAGACTGTTCACGAGTGGAAGCGTCATTCATCCGGCAATTGATTTAGCGATCAAATTAAAGGCAAAAGAAATTACCCTATTAGGGTGTGATTTTTGTTATTGCAATAACAAGAGTCATGCGTTCTGGAATGATCACAAATTTGGTCAAAACGATATAAAAGAACAAATATGGGTTAATGCGGTTATTCAGAAAGTGAAGGAAGCTAAACACTGGTTGATCAATGGCAAAGGCCAGCGGATAGCGACGGATCTAAACCTAAGAGCATATCTCAGGCACTTGGAACGCTACATCGCTAAGCATCCAGAAGTAAAGTTTTACCAAGCGAGTTTATCAGGCGCTAAAATTCGCGGTTCTCAGTATAAGGACCTCATATTATGAGCTTAAGTCTACAAGATTCACTGCGGCAAACGGCAGGTTTATTTAGACTCGGTCAAGAAGCAAAGGCTTCAGTAGAGTTACGGTTATGTCTTGATAAAATAGAAAAAAACTGCCCAGAACTTGTCCTTAATTCGACTTTTCAGCAAATATTGCCTGCTATGCTTCAGGCACAAGAGCAACACGATTGGTTAAGCCTTGCCGATTATTTAGAGTATGAACTAATAGAACTAGTCTGATAAAGCAAGAGCAACAGGGCATCAAGCTTCCCAGAGACTTGCCGTTAATAGACTATACCGAGCCATTTGCGAGTAACTATGACTACACATTCACCTATTTTTATCGCTGAAGTCTCCAGCAACCATCATAGAGACTTACAGCGTTGCATTGAGTTTATTAAAACTGCTGCAGACATTGGTTGCGATGCCGTAAAGTTTCAGCTTTTCCAAATAGAGCAACTTTTCGCTCCCGAGATTCTGGCTAAAAGTGAAACGCATCGAAAGCGCAAAGATTGGGAGCTCCCAGTCAGTTTTTTGCCTGAATTAAAACAAAGCTGTGATGAATATGGCATTCAGTTTTCATGCACACCATTCTACTTAGATGCAGTGGCAGAACTGGCTCCATATGTCGATTTTTATAAGATTGCCTCCTACGAATTGTTATGGACGGATCTACTGGTAGCCTGTGCAAAAACCGGATTACCTGTCGTTCTTTCAACTGGCATGGCTACTTTAGAAGAGATAGATCAAGCGGTACTCACGCTAAAAGAAAATGGCGCGAAAGACATCACCTTGCTCCATTGCGTATCGGCATACCCAACTCCTGAGAATGAATGTAATCTTGCGGTATTAGAAAGCTTTAGAAACCGCTATCAAGTTAACGTTGGCTGGTCTGATCATACTGTCTCTAGTGCGGTACTTAACCGAGCTGTACACAAATGGCGAGCCGATGTCATAGAGTTTCATTTAGATTTAGATGAAAAAGGTGATGAATATGCTTCAGGACATTGTTGGCTGCCACAACAGATAGCACCCGTAATCCAAGGTATAAAATTAGCCAATGTGATTGATGGCAAACCAGAAAAACAATTTGTTGCTAGTGAAGCCTCAGATAGAGAATGGCGAGCGGATCCCCTTGATGGATTACGTCCACTCAAACACATCAGGCCGTATTTTTAGCCAATCATTCATCGTTCATAACTAAACACCGAGTACCATACAAGGTGTTTAGTTATAGCTTTAGCTAATGTCAAACTTAATAGTCTTGTAAACCCACGATACTCGCTTCTCTAGCTCTTCTAAAGAATCCGCTGTGACGATAAAAACACCAGCCCTATCCGCATGACTACAAATAGGTTGTATTTTTTCACCTACATTAATAAAAAACTCTAGCTTTTTGACAAAACTCTGAATTTTAACTTGTTCAATTCCATGAATTCCAATGAGTTGACCTTTTTCAGGGAAAAAATATCGATTAGCAACAAATTGATTTTGTTTTGGGATTAAGGCCTCAAAGTCAGGCTTAATATCCAGTGCAATTTCTAACGCAGTGCGTACATAGTTAATTCCCAGCCCCAAAGGAACAAGACTTTCAGAAAAATCACCACCGCTCAGTCGAGTTGCAACCTCGATAACCTTTGCTCCAGTCTCAGTATAAACAATGTCACCTTTGATGACTCCGTTTTCAATATCTAATGCCTTAGCAACATCATCAATAAGTTTCTCGATTTCAATTCGCTGTAATTTGGATAAACGACTTGGTTGCCAACCGCCATTTTCGAGAATATAGGGGGCAAAAACATCCAACATCTCATAGTTACGATCAACAAATCCCGCAGTATATCCTTTTCCTTGATAAAAAAGCGTTTCGGTACTAACCTGCGGTCCTTGTAGATACTCTTCGATGATAACCTGCCCACTAAACGATTCTTCTATTGAACGCCGATATAAAGCTTCTATATCCATGCCCTCCTTCAAAAGAAACACTCCCCGGGCACCAGACCGATCTACTGGTTTTAGCACTAAAGGTAGACCGCGTTCGGCCACCAGAATACATAAATGCTCAAAACTCTCAACGGCAGAAAACCAAGGGATAGCAACATTTTTTTCAGCAAAATGTTGTTTCATAAGAAGTTTATCTGTTGTAATCAGGGCCGTTCCCAAAGGAATACAAGGCACTGAAAGATACTCGGCAAGAGCAGATACATACTGAGAAATATCACTACCCATTACCGCCACACCGTGAACAGTTATTTGTAATCGATCAACAAAAGCTTTAAGCCCTGGTAAATCTCTTGTGCTGACAATCGCATACTGATCGGCAAGCGCAAATCCTGGAGAATTGGGATTCCCATCTACAACAATGACATGCAAACCCATCGCCTTTGCTGTCTTGATGGCAAAAACTTGATCGGCACTCGCACCTAAAAGTAGGAGATTTTTTACTTCAATTGTCAAGAATTGCTCCTCCACTAACCGCAAGAATTTGCCCTGTCATATATTGTTGTTCATCCGATGCTAAAAATACGCAGGCACTTGAAATATCTTCAATTCTTCCCGCTTTTTTCAACAAAGTCATATCTAGCACTCTAGCTCCTGCAGGGGAATCTATTTCATCAGCAGTTTGATCTGTTCTAACCAATCCTGGCGCCACTGCATTAACAAGAACATTATACTCAGCGCCATAACGTGCAAGTACTTTAGTCAGGCTATTTAACCCAGCCTTTGATACCGCATAATGCACAGTCTTCGGTCCATGATACTGACCAGCAACAGAAGAAATATTGATAATTCTGCCGCCGCCATTAGCCTTCATCAAAGGAAACACTTCCTGGCAGCACATAAAGGGGCCTTTGAGATTGGTCCCCATTATCATATCCCAGGCCTCATCAGTTACTTCATCAAACCAGCCTCTTTGGTTAATACCAGCATTGTTTACCAGAATATCAATGCGACCGAACTCAATCTGCGCTAGGTGTATCAAATTTTGGATCTCACTTCGCTTAGAAACATCAGCACGGATCGCGACCACTTTACGCCCCAAATTCTTAAGCTTACTAACAACACGAAAAGCCGCCTCATCATTTGTACGATAATTAATGATTAAATCAGCGCCTTCGCTGGCAAAAGCTTCAGCAATACCTGCACCGATCCCTCGTGATGCACCAGTGATAAGCGCCACTTTACCTGTGAGTCTACCCACTCGTTATTCCTCTTGATATTCGATCCAACGCTGCTGGATTTTCACCACTATCTGTTTTACAGTAATACCAGCTTCATCACTACATTCTTGCTTACTTCCTGGCCTTATAAAACTATCTTCGACACCACTTCTAAAAACCCTGAGACTAATATCTGAATCGCTTATGGTCTCAAGTAATACAGAACCAAAGCCCCCCGCTAATACGCTCTCCTCAAGGGTGATAATGTCCATTCCAGGAACCAACAAATCGAGAATGCCATTTACAGGAAAAGGTTTGATGCTCTGAACACAAATAATACCAAACGTTTTACCTAAATTTGCCAATAGTGATTTGAGTTCCCAAGCCTTTGCCAAAGTATTTCCAAGACAAATAATATAACCATTTTTACCTTTGGCGGCGATAGACATCCCCTTGCTAAGAACTCCAGTATCAGGCTCTGAAGTACTTAAAGGCTCATAGGGATGCAAAATAACCATGGGACCCACAGGCGAAACTAAACGCCTTTCCAACAATCTCTGCGCCTCGATACTATTAATCGGATATTCTACTTGCATATTCGGGAATGATTTTAAATACGGAATATCATAAATCCCATGATGAGTAGAGCCATCGTATCCCGCAAAACCAGCCCTGACGCCCAGTACAGTGATGGGTAAATTCATATAACAAGCATCATGCAACAACTGATCGAAAGCCCTTTGCATAAAGGTAGTTTGCATACATACTACAGGCTTTAATCCCTCAAGCGCCATACCACAAGCCATTCCAACAGCGTGTTGCTCCGCCATTCCAACATCTATGACTCGACCTGGGAACAAGGCAAATAAACCATCCAAAGACGAAGCATAGGGTGTTGCAGGAGTGATAACATGAATATCAGGATCCGATGCCATAAGTGCAGCTAATTTTTCAGCAAAAACAACCGCAAATGTCTTTCCAGCAACTGTAGGTGACGCACCTTCACCAGTCATTGGATTAAAAGGCATTGAAAAATGCATTTTATAGGGATGAGAACCTGCGCAATCTAACCCCTTTCCTTTTAGAGTTTTGATATGCACTACTGTAGGACGCCCAAGAGTCTTTGCATTCTTAAGAGCCTGAACAAGAGACTTTGTGCAATGACCATTTGCAACAGACAAATAGCCGTAACCTAAACTTTCAAAAAAGTGTTGGGATTTTTCTTGCCAATTATCACCAATAGTGAGCTGCCTAACACCGCCTACTGACGGTGCTATTGCCATTTCGTTATCATTCACCACAAGAATAAGTTTGGCATCCCGATCTACACTGCCAAAGTTTAGAGCCTCAAATGCCATTCCTTCAACTAGAGAACCATCTCCGATGACTGAAACTGTAAAGTCCCTACTTCCTTTGCTTTTAAGCGCAGCAGAGATACCTGTCGCCAATGAAATTGATGTACCAGCGTGGGAGGCGTCGATAGTATCGTGCTCACTTTCTTCCCTAGCGATAAAACGACTCATCCCCTTATAAGTGTTAAGGGAGTCAAATGCGGCACGGCGCCCAGTTAAAAGCTTATGGGTGTATCCTTGGTGACCAGTATCAAAAATAATTTTGTCAAAAGGAGAATTAAAAACAAAATGAATTGCCAAGGTTAGCTCAATCACTGAAAGGTTGGCACCAATATGACCACCGGTGGCAGATATTTTATCTATCAAAAAACAACGTATTTTTTCGGCCTGTCCATCCAGAGCTTCAATTGGCAATTTTTTAAGTTCAGCTGGAGAGCCTACAAACTCAATATAATCAATGGCTGCCATAAAAAATCCTTAAAAATTAACGAATAGGTTTTATACAAACAAGAACAGTATTGGTGCCATAGGGATCAGCATCATCGTGTATAATGCCAGCCTTAATACCAATCACTTTGACAATGTGAAAATACTGTCCAACTAAGTTCAGAAGATAATCCAAACTATATTCGACTATATGGCAAGAATTCACTGGAATATGACCATAACTGTTTTGCGGTGTGCTTAGAACTAACATGCCGCCAGGTTTAATGATACGTTGTAGCTCTTTCAAACAAGCTTCTTCAGACACATGTTCTAATGTCTCGAAACTGGTAACTGCATCATAACTATCATCATCGAAGGACATGTCAGTAATATCTTCAACAAAAAACGCAACATTTTTTTGAGATGAATGAGCTTTAGCGTAGGCAACACTTTCTGGATCTAGATCAGCTCCGTGCACCGTGGCAAGAGATGTCGACATCATTCGAACACCGTAACCATCAGCACAAGCTATATCCAATACTTTCATATTGGACTTGAGGTATTTAAGCGCTAATTGATAGTGATAACCAAGCCTGTCACCCGAAGCAATCCGATGATTATTCACTTCTTGACGTGGTATCTCATAGATAGCATGTGCCAACTGCCTACACTCTCTTAAATAGTCATCCGTGTATTGAGGTAAGGACTCGAGATGTTCAAACTTATAATCATATCGATTGAGTTCAAAATAAGTTTTAGGATGAACGTGAAATTTTGCTAACTCAGGTTTATCAAGAATTGTAACCAGCATCCGAAGTGCGCCGACACGAAAGACTTCAGAGCTAAAATGAACAGGAAAGTCAGCAGGTAGCTTGATACAATCAAGATTATTTTTTTGTGCGAGACTAACCATCTGTTGACTAAGATTAGTATCGAAGCAGAAATGAATACCATCCACTCGGACAATGAAATCATCATCATTCAACTCGCTTGATGCAGCAACCATACGTCTGAGAGGGCTTTCATCAAATCCATAAAATGCTTGCAATCGTTTATCGGCAATTTCATCAACAATCCCTTTTAGCTCGCCGCCACGATCAAATTCTGGGGCAACTAAACAAAACTGAGCCTCGGGAAATGCAGTCAATGCACGCTTAATTGTCCTTACTATGGCAATTTCACCGTCAACCAATCCCATGCAAATATCTCTACCTCCAGCCCAAGAGCGAGAACTTGCCTGAATCAATACTTTGATATTACTCATATCTACCCCTACATGGCATATTATCTATAATTTTTTGGCAAAAAGGACAACTTCTCGCCCCATACCTACGCTGGCAAGCGCTCGATAAAAATCTCTTTTGACTTGATTATTACCAGCTTTCGACATCTGGGTATCGAATCTCATACGCTTTTTATGGCAAACACGTCCTAGTTCCGGTGACTCAACATAATTGTCACCCATTAACAAAAACATATCTATTGGAAAGGTTGTTTCCTTCATGACAACATCAAAGCCGACAGAAGCAAGCAAATTACCTAAGGTTTCGAAATTGAAATAATTAAGGTGATGTGGAGGAGCAACCCACCAAGGGCGATAACCTTCATAAGATCTAAGCGTTTCCTGAAATGGGTTATAGTCATTTGGAACTACAACACACAAAATACCACCGGGTACTAGTGCTTCTCTGCATAGTGACAACATTTCTCTAGGATTTGGTATGTGTTCAAGGACTGCATTGGCGTGAATTGCATCAAATTTTCCGAGAATATTGACTGTCTCTTGATTAAAAAAACTCTCAACAACCTCTACTCCTAAACCTCTTGCATGCTCGCACGCCCGCGCTGATGGCTCGATTCCCAATGCAGTCCATCCATGCCGTCGACCATAATTAACAAAATGCCCTGGGCCAGATCCCACGTCCAAAATACGTCGTGATGTATCCGTTAAGAAATACTCTAATGTTTCATAACGATCAGCATAAACCTGATCCCACCAAGAATTATCCTCACCACTTTCCTTAATAAACAAAGGCTTATTCGTAGTGTAATATTCGTGCCTATATATGTTTTCAAGTTCATCTAGAGTAGGAAGAGGGTGCACGTGCTTGAAACCGCAACTTTGACATTCAATCACTTGGAAACCATTAACATCATCGACAAGATGTCCGATGTGTTGTTCAGAAGTCTTTTGATGCATCTCTATTCCTCAAATGGACGGCGTCACTAATTTGGCTTTTCCAAGAATTAGCAAATTTCAAGCCAATTAATATGAAGTTGTAACAAACTCCCTATAGCTGCTAAGATTTTAGCATCTGATTACTCACTAGCGGTACATATATTGCTTCTGCAATTTTTTAAACTCAATTATCATTATTGGCTAAATAATTAAAGGGTAAGTGAAAAAATGCCAAAGGATCAATCCATTGCCCTGTATACGGTTTTCCACTTAAACCTTGCCTTCTCATCCATTGAAAATGAGAAGCATGGCGAGGTAGTTAAACGTTGTTACTGGCCCTTACTGGAATTAGCCCAAGATGACGTAGCCCTTGGCTTAGAAATGACAGCAAATACCCTCGAAGCAATTAAGGCTGTAGATCCTGAATGGATCAATGCGTTCAAGTCATTATTATTATTAGGCAAGTGCGAATTAGTAGCCAGTGGCGATAGTCAGATCATTGGTCCGCTTATTCCTGCCAAGGTAAACCAAATCAACTTAAGACTTGGCCAAGACTACTACCAGCAGGAGCTAGGAATTAAACCCAATATTGCCTATCTCAATGAGCAGGCGGTCTCAGCAGGTCTCTTAGATATATATATTGATGAAGGTTTCGAAGCAGTGGTTGTAGAGTGGGACAATCCTTTCTCCCACAATCCTGACTGGCACACTGAGTTACTTGAGCGCCCTCAGTCACTAGTAAGCGCGAGCGGCCGAAAAATTAAAGTTATCTGGAACCACGCTATAGCCTTTCAAAAATTTCAGCGTTATGTTCATGGAGAACTAACACAGGAAGATTACCTCAATTATCTGCTCAAAGTACTTAAACCCGGCACAATCGCTTTTCCCGTGTATGGCAGCGATGCTGAGGTATTTGATTTTCGTCCAGGGCGCTACCTAACAGAAGCCAATGAAGTAACAGGTGAATGGCAGCGAGTTAAAACATTATTTAATGCTATTAAAGAAATGAAAAAGTATCGATGGGTATGCCCATCCAGCCTTTTGTCGCTTTGGCAGCCGAGCAAACCACTGAAATTGACTAATGCCCATCATCCCGTCTCGGTAAAAAAACAAGCCAAATATAATCTGTGCCGTTGGGGATTAAGCGGGCGCAACGATCTGTTGCTGAATACCCAATGTTATAAACACCTCGCCTCACTCCAAATTAAGCCTAATGCAGATGATAATGAATGGCGAAACCTTTGCCGTCTTTGGGCCAGCGATCTTAGAACCCATCTAACAAAAAATCGCTATAACGCGCTAAAGCTAACGACACCATCCTCAAAGTCACCAACTTTCGCTCCATGGATTCCCAGAGCAGATGTAATACTAGATTACGATGCGGAACGACGCAGACTGCATATCCGAACACCCTATCTATACCTAACTCTCAATGGTAATAGAGGTCTTGCTATTGATACTCTAGCCTTTTCCAGTCAAGGGTTTGAACCCATTATAGGCACTCTTTCACATGGCTATTTCGATCATATCAGCTATGGAGCTGATTTTTATAGCAACCATTTATTACTCGAGCGCTTTCGTGATAGAGACAGGGTGACCGATCTCAACCTAGTTGAATATCAACTAGGTGAACTGGATAGCTGCCTTATTATCTTTTGTAAACAATCACTAAACAGTGGCGGTCTAATTAAATGGTATAAACTGGATAGCGAAAGCTTATACACTGGGTTTTGTTTTGAGGACAGCCATAGGCCCGAAGCCTCGGTACGTCTTGGTTTTATGACTTTATTAGACTGCGAACAACGCGCATGGTACCAAACACGTTTAGGTGGAAACCAAGATGAGTTTTTCCAAATTACTAATGACATGGATCAAGGAGCCGCAGTATCTTCCATCGTATCCTCCTCAAGTGCACTAGGCGCTACAAATGGTACCATCAGCTTTGGCAGTAAGACTCGGGGAATACACATCAGTTGGAACCCTGCCAACTGTGCAGCACTGCCAATGATCTCAAGTAAAAAAATTAACAATCAATATTTGAACCGTCTGTGGTTTTCCCTTGCTGAAGCTGATGAAACCCTAAAATCTGGGGGGCATTTACTCAACTTTGCCATCTGTATCACTCCAACCATGAGACCTTGTCATGTCTAAAGCCCTTGCAATTGTTGGTGCTCGCCTTAACTCTAGTCGTCTCGCAGGCAAACACTTATTAGAGCTCGCAGGGAAGCCGCTAATTGAACAGTTATGGCGCCGCCTAGCATTGTGCCAAGAGGTTAATAGTTTTGAACTGGCTACCACTGCTGATGATTTTAATAAACCTCTCATAAATTGGGCACATACCCACCAAATTTGTTGCCATCCTTTTAAAGGAGATGTTAACGATCTAATGGCACGACTCGATAACATAATCCAAAGACAAGCACCTGACTTTATTATCTATATTTGCGGTGACTGCCCACTCATTGCTCCTGATTTTATCGATCATGCCCTGACAATGCTTAAGGCTTCGGGCAAAGACAGCATCAAACTCCATGATGGAGTCATCTCTATTCACGAAGGCATGGCATTTTACAGTCGCAAAGGATGGGAAAAACTGATGTCTGTAAGCCAATGTGCCATGTCGAGGGAGCACGTGGGTTACGCGGACAGAATCACCCCAGTGCTTGACTGCTTAAGTATTACCGATAGCGCAAATTATTCGCAGATAAAACACCGAATATCAGTAGATACTCAAGCCGACTATCGCTTTATGGAAGAAGTATATCGCCGTTGGTACAAGATCCATACTGTAGACACCATCGTCAGCCTAGCATGGGTGCAACAACAGTTATTAGAAGATCCAATGCTAGCGGCTATCAACAATCATGTGAAACAGAAAGCGGCAGATAAACTGTACGCAAAGGCCAGTATCTATTGTCATCTAGGACCCTCTATTGGCTTGGGACATTACAAGCGGTCCAAATCGATTGCCGATGCATTGCAAGAGTATCTTGGAATTGGGGCCATAGTACACGTCCAATACGAAGGACCACAACTTGAAAAAACATCACCTCGACTTCACTGGTATAAGAATGAAAATGAGTTGCTAACAGCCATGATTTTGGATCCAAATCCACTCATTCTACTTGATCTACATCCAGACTTTATTTCACTTCCAGCACTTAGAAAGACACTCCAGCCACTCAGAGATAAAAATACTAAAATTGTAGGGATAGATAAACTCATATCAATTATAAATGAGCTTGATTGGTTATTTATCCCTAGCTTCAATAAATCATTTCAGCATCCTAAGGTCTCTGTCGGCTGGCAAAACTATCTATTTTCTTCAATGCCCCAACAAACAAAGAAACACCAAATTCTTGTATTAACAGGTGGCAGTGATGCACTTGCTTACGGCACCATTTTACCCACGCTACTATCAACACTTTGTACTGATTGGCCTATTATTTGGGTACAAGGACCACTGGCCTCCCCCCCCTTATTGCCATTAAGTTCAACAATAAGCGTACTGACAGATCCCGATGATCTTCATGAGTTAATCGCAGAGTCAGAAATTATTTTAACTTGCTATGGCTTGTCACTATTCGAATCCATCTTCTCAAGTGCTGCTAGCATATTACTCCCGACACAACATTTGTGTGATAGCGTAGAACTCGAATTGCTTATCAAAGAGCACTGCTGCCTTACGAGTAGTTCCCTTCCTGATGCAATCTCAAAACTTAAAGATTTATTGAGTGATTGCAACGCAAGACAAAAACTACAAAAAGAAGCAAGCAGAGTATTTAACGACCACGCAGGTATGATAAATCTGATGGAAGATATTCAACGGCTATTGGAACAATAGTGTCTAAAACCATACAAAATTTAAGTAGATATATGCTACTCGCAGCCAGAGGCTGCCGAAATGGTACTTGGCTAGCATAGATTAACTTATGCAAGTAAAAAGCGTAGCTACGATATATTGCAACTCAGACCGGTCCAATGTGGGATATAAAGGAAGTGTGAGAATTTCTTCATAAAAACGTTCAGCATTAGGAAAGTCGCCAGTCTGAAAACCAAGAGAAATATAAAATGGCTGCAAATGTACAGGAAAATAATGCACATGCACTTGAATATCATTACGACGCATTGTATCGAAAACTATACGACGTTGATCCGCATGTTGTAGCCGTACCATATAGAGATGTCTAGCGCTGATAGAATCTGGTATAGGGTCAACAACATTCAGTCGTAAACCTGCTAGTTCTTGCTCATAGATATCAGCCAATTGATTTCGCTTAGTCACAAAATTATCTAGACGACTCATTTGTGATAGTCCCAGAGCAGCATGTAAATCCGTCATTCGATAATTAAACCCAAGTAAATGCTGCTCGTAATACCAGTCCCCTTCATCAGGCCTAAGCATCATTTCAGGTACTTTGGTTATTCCATGACTCCGATAGAGAGCCATTTTTGATGCCAACTCTGCGCAGTTAGTCATTGCCATGCCACCTTCGGCGCTGGTAATAATCTTCACCGGATGGAAACTAAAAACTGTAATGTCCGAATATTCGCAGCTGCCAAGTTTATGACCCTGATAGCTACCGCCTATTCCATGTGAAGCATCCTCAATAACCTTAAATCCGTATTCATCAGCGAGTGCCGAAATGGCCTGCATATCGCAACTGTGACCGCATAGATGAACAGGAATAACCACCTTTGGTAAAGTTCCTACCTCTGCAGCAAGAAGCAGTTTTGTTGCCAGAGCCTTAGGACACATATTACCGGTATAGGGAGCCACATCAACAAAGTCTACTTCAGCGCCACAATAAAGCGCACTATTTGCTGATGCGACAAACGTAATAGGAGATGTCCAGACTAAATCCCCCCTTTCTACACCTAATGCAAGACAGGCTATATGTAATGCTGAGGTAGCACTATTTACTGCTACTGAATATTTTGCACCAACAGCCAGTGCCACAGCCTGTTCGAACACAGGAACGACTGGACCTTGTGTCAAGTAATCTGATTTCAATACCGCAAGCACAGCATCGATATCATCCTGATTAATATCATGCCTTCCATATGGAATCATGAACATGACTCCTCATCTAGTTTTAATATTTCTTCGACTGTTAAAAAATGAACATTACTACCAGAGTTATATTCGAAGCCAGAATTAACTAAAGTGCCAACTTCATTTAAAGCATTAACTGTAAAATCACTTTCACGACCAAAAAATTTAATTGATGGTGTGATAACAAAATGATCATAGAATTCTATCGTATGATGAGAATCATCACCTGGACACATAACTTCATGCATTTTTTCACCAGGACGAATACCTACGATCTCATGTGGTAATCCATTACCATAAGCATCCGCTAAATCGGAAATTCGTATTGAAGGGATCTTAGGTACAAAAATTTCTCCACCTTGCATTCTAGAGAAATTTTTAAGAACAAAATCAACACCATCTTGGAGTGTAATCCAAAAGCGTGTCATATCGGGATGGGTAATAGGAAGAGATGAAGCACCATTAGCAATCAACTGCTTAAAATAAGGAACGACAGAACCACGAGAACCTACGACATTTCCATATCTGACGGCAGCAAAGCGTGTTTTCCCAGGACCTACGATGTTATTGGCTGCAACAAATAACTTATCAGAAGCCAACTTTGTCGCACCATAAAGATTAATTGGACTCGCAGCTTTATCTGTCGATAAGGCGATCACCTTTTTTACTTTATTAGCAATAGCGGCCTTAATAACATTCTCTGCACCATAAATGTTTGTCTTGATACATTCCATAGGATTATACTCTGCAGCAGGTACCTGTTTTAATGCTGCTGCATGGATAACATAATCGACATCTTGCAATGCTTGCATTAAGCGGTCGGCATCACGCACATCTCCAATGAAATAACGCATACAGGGAGCATTAAATATCTGCTGCATTTCAAACTGCTTCAATTCATCTCTGGAAAAAATGATCAACCGTTTGGGCTTATACCTTTCTAAAATTGTTTTTGTGTATTTCTGCCCAAATGACCCAGTGCCACCTGTAATTAAAATTGTTTTGTTATCAAACATAGGGCCTCCCCAGTGGCTCAATTTAGCTTTCCATCTTGATAATGTAACCGTAGCAACCTATACAATTGACGATTTACTGCTAAAGCAATTAAATCAAAGCAAAAAACAAGCCAACATGGCATAAAATCATTACTAGAACGTAGTTTACTCACCTATAAAGCTCTATTAGTATAGGTAGTTACTCGTAAAATTTACATGATTTTATAGGCTAATTTCGACTTTATTGCATCAAGTCAGCCCTTTCTAACTAGTCAATCAACACCTGAGGGCTAAATGTCAATATAAACTGTCAAAAAAATAACATGGCGCATTTATTGCTGTTTTCTACCTGAGCAATTTTTTGCCTTGGCATATAAGATAAGAGCTCGTATTGACTTACTTGCCGACCAATAGGAATGTATAACTAATGAACAAAATATTGAATAGTTTCGCAATAAGTCGATTTAATGAATACTATTTACCTAGCATAAATCGCCATACTTTTGAAAATCTTGACTCAAAAACAATTTATAACAATAAGTTTAAAAAGGCATTTTCGATTAAAGATAAGCTTAATATTATTATTGGAATGGACTCAGGACTGCTAGCAAGTTATGCATTAGAACAGGAAATCGCTTTAGGGTCTAAATTTATATTTATCGAATTGGATGAAGTGCTACCATTATTAATTATAGATATCCCGTCAGCTAAGCAAAAAAACTTTAAGATAGTAAATGAAACTGATTTTCTAGAGCAGTTAGAACAAGAGGATATAAAAATATATCTCGCTAAAGGAGAGTATGAGATTTATGCTTCTCTTGGTGTCACATCCCAACACCTAGAAGCCTATAACTCACTATTTAGCAGAATAGAAAACAAAGTCCAAGATGAATATTTTAATCATAGGGTTTTATTCACCCAAAAAATATTCTTTCAGACTCAACTAGAGAATATCCCAGACAATCACACACCTGCAAAGCTTCTTAGAAACAAATTTGAAGGGAAAACTTGCTTGGTCGTTGCTGGCGGCCCCTCACTTGATGAGCATATTGATTGGATAATAAAGAACAGTGACAATCTTTTCATTATTGCAGTGTCGCGTATTGCAGGTAAGCTAGCTAAACACTCTATTTCAGTTGATATTATCACTTGCGTTGATCCACAAGAGTTTAGCTTTGATGTTAGTCGAGAAATTTTTGCATTAAGTGAAAACACACTTCTAGTAAACTCTTACCACGTTAGTCCAAAAGTACTTTCACAATGGCAAGGACAAAGTATATATCTAGGTCAACGATATCCATGGAGTGGCAAAAAGGATCACGACAACATCATTACTGTCGGGCCGACAGTTACTAATAGTTCGATTCGCCTAGCTGTTGAGATGGGGTTCAAAAAAATACTATTAAGTGGTGTTGATTATTGTTACTCAAGATCTGGATACACTCATGCAAACGGAACAGTTGAAGCTAATCTAGGCCCTAATTTAGGACATAATAATAAATGGGTCGAAACCTATGCAGGCTACCAAGCTGAAACTCCAATACAGCTTGTCCATGCGATGGAGTCACTAGCATCTGAGGCTAAAAAATATCCTAATGTTGACTTTATAAATTTGTCAAAAAATGCTGCAAAAATCGAAGACATTTCTCATATTTCTACTAAAAATATTATTCTTGATGAACTTGGTAGTAAAATAATTTCTTGCCTAGAAAAGTGCGACACCCAAAATAAAAAAATTGACTTAGAACAAACATTAGATGAATGTAAAAAAGCTAAAGACGATCTCACCAAGCTACTAAAGCTAACAAAGAAAGCGTTAGCGCTATCTAAAAAACTCAATTTAAACTCATTGAACTCTGATGTCATACTTGATGAAGTCAATAAGATTGAAAAAAGTATAAACTCAAAGTACCCAGAGCTAACAAGATTAATTAAAACCTATGGATATCTTGAGTTTTCAAAGTTTCTAACTACAAGAGAAACAGAAAATTGGACTCAATCACACATTAATAAAATGACTATAAATTACTATAATGCATTTAATACGACCTGCCATAACATTCTTAAACTAGTAATAAAATCTTACAAAAAAATAGTTTTTAGAATATTAGAAATTGATTCTAGCTCATTAGCTCCACTCGCCCCTGTCTGGCTAGAAAATCATCAACCTGGTAGAGTTTTCTTATGGTGCAAAAACCATAAAGTTGCATTATCTGACTCGCATGAAAATTTTATTTTTTCACAATTAAAAGATAAATTTGAAGAAGATATCACTCAAGTACGAAAAGCTTATATCGATACGCTAAATAAAGCCTCTGGAATGGAACGCGTCTATAAAAAAATTATGGGACTAAACTCGAATGAAAATAGTTATGGATTATCACTTACAGTCCAAAACTTATTCCCCTTAATTGAATCTGACAATGAAGCTAAAAGGCTGTACCACCTCGCCTTATCATTCCAACTCAGCCTTGAACAGCAGCCGCAGCAGGCATTAGATGCTTTACTTGCTCTGCCTGAAGAACTTTGTACTGAGATGGAGTTAAAGCATATTATTTTACTGGCGCTCAAACTAAGTAACCTTGAGCTTGCAACAGCAACTCTAGTCAAAATTTTGGCTTATAGTGATGAGTACATGCCTCAGTATGCGCATATTTTAAAACTCCAAGGCAAGATTCAAGACTCAGTTAATGTCTACCTAGATTACCTAGAGAAGTATCCATCAGATACACAAACATGGATAAAACTTGGATTATTCATGTTTGAAATCAATCAAATAGAAGCTTCGCATACTGCATTTTCTAATGCAATTAATGCCGATCCCGATAATCAAGTGGCACGTGATTACTTATCTGAACTCACAAGACTAATGAACGTCTCACAATAACAGGCTCAAGATCACCGAACTCGCATATTCGTGTTCGGTGATTTCACTATTACCTCGCTAGACCGTATAATTAGCCTCGTTTCAGCATTGCTCATCTGCATATCCTAGGAGATTTTGTTTGGCTCATACCTATATACCTTTAGAAACTTACCGCCGTAAGTGGATTTTCAACCACAAAGACTTGCCTGTCACCGACGAGGACAAGGCGCACATCCTGCCGTTAACAGATAAAAGTGCGATGGAAATCTGGAGCCAATGGATCAGCAACAAGAGTAGTCGTGCGGAGCAATTTACTAAGGGAGACTGGGCGGCGAAGGCTGATGCTTGGGTGGAAACAGATCATTGGCAGAGCGCTTGGGATAGTGAAGATAGCAGTTTACCCACCATGTTAGCTGAGTTTATAAAATGGCCCGATGAGACGCCGGTGTATTTTTGCTATGAAAAATATCAGATTATTGAAACTCGTTGGGATGTGTTCGTCCGCAATTGGAAGTGTTTTCTTTTCTTTGATGACGGTCCCATTTTGATCTCGCCAAAACAGAAACAAGCGGTGATGTTCGAACAGAGTGGTCAGTACAAGCTAGGCACTCGCAGATAATTTATACAGGGTGCTTAACGCTGATGATTTCCCATCGATAGCTTTACGCCAACACTTTTACGCCGATAATTTAGCGCGATGAGTCATCTTGTTGGCATGCTCATATTTAATGATGAGTATGCCATATTTAACCATGTTTGAATGATGCGTAAGCACAATTAGCCTATCACTCACCTCTTCTTTAGATTAACATCCGTTTTCGGTGCCGAGTATTTGAGAAGTTGGGGGTCAACTTTTTGCTGTAAATACTCATAAAAAATCTGCTTAAAACCCAATAATTAAAATAGAAAAATGAGGTGTATTATGAAGTTACTCTCCACTCTTACCCTAGCAAGCGCGCTGTTATTACCCCACACATTAATGGCCAAAGAAGTCTCAGGAGTGCAAGTCGCCGAGACAGTGACATTAGATAGCCAAACATTACACCTCAATGGTGCGGGCGTTCGCAGTAAGTTCTTTATGGATTTATATGTAGGCAGTTTGTATTTGCCAGCAGCATTAAGTAGCACTGCAGCGGTTATTGATGCACCAGTTGCAGCGATACGCCTTAACATTACCTCTGGCATGATCACCTCAGAAAAAATGCGCGATGCGATCACTGAAGGTTTTGAGCAAGCGACGGCAGAAAACACCGCCGATATTCAACCGCAGATAGATACCTTTATGGCGCTGTTTAAGGAAGAAATTAAAGAAGGTGACCAATTTACCTTAGTCGCCAATAAAGCCCGCGGCGTGACGGCCTATAAAAATGGTCAGGAACAAGCCACCATCGAAGGTGAAATGTTCCGTCAAGCACTGTTAAAAATTTGGCTAGGTGATAAGCCAGCCCAGAAAAGCCTCAAAGAGGCCATGCTGGGCAAATAACTGACATTAACGTTAGAATTTGAATTCGATATCCAAGGCCGCTGCGCCTTGGTTATCCATTTCAAGCGCGGCTTGATTTGTCACTTCTAACTCACCATCAAAGTAATAACCAGCATAGAGATTTACGGTTAGAGCAGGCGTTGCTCGCCAACCGCCACGCAGATAACTCACCCATTCGTTCGTTTCTACAGCAATATCATCATCCTCAATAAGGAATCGCTCAGTACGACGTGAACTACCCAAACCAATATTCCAATCAGGATTGAATTGATAACTAAGCTCTAGTCCTGCTGGACCACTAAAACCAGCTTGGAATGGATTAGCCAGTGTCCAATGTTCATCTATCTGCCAACGCATGGCAAGATAAGGCACTGTGCGAACTTCATCGATATCATTAAGATACGCGACGCCAAAGCCAATCATGTTTCCCGAATCAAATGCATACATGGCCGATGCCACAATACCGTAACTCTGAGCTTGGCTAGCCGATGCAGTATCGGCGTAGGCATATTGGATCTGCGGCGCTAAAAAGAAGGCCCAATGTTTATCCATGCGATAATTTAACGACACTCCGGCACGGTAACGATTAATATGATCCCAATTCTGTCCGTCGGTGCCAAACAGCGGTGCGACATTGTTTGCGCCAGTAAGCGTGATGTTACGCCAGTCATAATCAAGTCGGTCATAGCCCACACGAAAACCTAGCGACCATTGCTTATCCAGTGATACATTCATCCCAGCATTCAGTAATAAGCTGTCCCTTTGTAGCTCAGTATTGCCATTAGCTACCTCGGCGCTTTGGGTGCTGATCTGTGTGACACTTAATCTAAAAGGTTTGTATTCCTGCGAAGGTTTATCCGCTGCAATAGCGGCACAGCTCATTAACGGTAACAATAACAAACTGCTTTTCAGCAACCGCTGTTTTACGCTTAATGGTGCGAGTTTTCGATTAGCCACGCTAGCTCCTTGCATTTAAAATAATGGATAAATTTTTGTGCATAATACGCGCTATTGAATAAAAAGGTTCACACTTTCAAAATGAAGATACAAACTAATACCTCTGAAACAAACAAGCCTTCACTCTACCCGATGCGCCCTCAAGAACATGTCAGCACAACCCAATATATAATGATTCCTGTCGTCAAAAAGTTCATCGGCCACTAATCCCAATTCTAATTTAAGTTTTAACTCACCAAACAACATTAAACATAAACGCACTGCACTATGGTGAGCATTACCAAATCGATATTGCCCTAACGCCTCTACAGCGACTAAATAATCCGCCAATAAGCCCACTATGTGTTTAGGGCCTGCATCAAAGAACAATCGCGACACTTCAGGATGACTTTCGGATTGCGCCACACAGGCTTTGAATACAGTAATAGCTTCAGGACTGACAATCATCTCCCCAAATTGCAAGGCAAATTGGGTTAATGCCGATTCCGGTTTAGTGGGATCACTTAACAAATCATCATTAAGATTATGGCCAACACACTTAGATTCAATTGCCGCAACAAATAATTCATCTTTGCTGCCGTAATGGGAATATACGGTTTGTTTCGACACGCCCGCAAGCTTGGCAACCTCATCCATACTGGTATTAGGGAAACCTTGACGACAAAACAAATCAATAGCAGCCACAAGGACTTGCTGACGTTTTTGTTCACTACGGCTCAAAGGTAATTGCGTCTCAGAGGAATGCGTCATATCAACTCTCAAATGGATAGACATAATTAATTGGCATTAGTTAAGCACAAAATAGACTAGACAGTCTAGTTTCGTGCAACTAGACTAGCAAGTCTAGTTACATAGTATTAACGTTTAACTTACAGTGGAAGCCTTTAAAATGGATCGAACTGCCCGACTTTCTTGGCGCACTCTTAGCGTCTGCGTGTTTGCTTTAGCCACATTATCCGCCTGTCAAAAGGAAGTCACCGAACACGCTACGACAGCCACGCTACCCACAGTCACAAGCCAAACGTTGATCCAGACCCCAAGTTATGAACACTTTCAGACCTTCACTGGCACCATCCGTGCAGGTAATACCACAGGTGTAGGCTTTGAACTAGCGGGAAAGTTAAACAATTTACAGGTCGATTCTGGGAGTAAAGTTAAGCAAGGACAAATACTTGCAGTTCTCGATACCCGGCTACTCGAAGCCGAGCGTCAAGAGATCCAAGCAAGTCTGGCACAAACCCAAGCCGATGTTGATCTGGCCACCAGCACTCTAAAACGTAATCAAGAATTGAAAAAATCGGGCTATGTCTCTGAACAGCTATTAGATGAAAACCGCTCACAATTAAATAGCTTAGCCGCAGCGAAAAACCGTCTACTCGCCTCGCAGCATGCCAACCAACTTAAGCTCGATAAATCCATTTTAATAGCTCCCTTTGACGGTACCATAAGCCAAAGGCTACATAATCTTGGCGAAGTGATTGCCGTGGGCAGTCCTATCTTCACCTTAGTGGGTAACATCAATCCTGAAGCTTATATTGGTGTTCCTGTTGCGCTAGCGGAGCAATTTAACACCAAACAGCAAGTGCAAGTTAGTGTACGAGATCAAACCTTTTCTGCTGAAATTGCCGGTATTAGCGCTGAAGTCAATCCCATCAGTCGTACCCTACAACTGAGAATAAGCCTGCCCCGAGATGCCCGTGTGATTAACGGCGAAATTGCGTATCTGCATCAACAACAGCAAATCCCGCAACCGGGCTATTGGGTACCCATTTCCGCACTGACGGATGGTATTCGCGGATTATGGAATCTCTATGTCATCGCAAACTATGAACAGCAATCCATCATAGAGCGCCGCGATGTGGAAATCCTCTACACCACCCAAGACATGGCCTACATTCAAGGCGCGATTCAGCCTAATGAAATCTATGTAAGTCAAGGGCTGCATAAGCTGGTCGTCGGCCAAACTGTATCTCCCATTGCTGCAGCCACGAGGTAATTATGATTAAAGCCTTTGTTGAAAACGGCCGCTTAGTCAGCCTCGTTATTGCGCTATTACTTGTCGCAGGTTTTGGTGCGATATCGAGCCTGCCTCGTACTGAAGATCCCCACATAACTAACCGTTTCGCCTCAGTGATCACCCCTTATCCTGGCGCCTCAGCCGAACGGGTAGAAGCCTTAGTGACTGAAGTCATTGAAAACCAGCTCAGGCGTTTGGAAGAAATTAAGTTGATCCAATCGACCTCTCGACCAGGGATTTCAGTTATACAGTTAGAATTGAAAGACACAGTTAAAGAAACGGCTCCCGTATGGTCTCGAGCGCGGGATTTATTGGCCGATGCGAAAATTAATTTACCTGAGGGCATACAATCTCCCACACTCGATGATCAAATTGGTTATGCCTACACCGCCATCTTAAGTTTAGTATGGAATAGTAATACGCCCGTACAAGTCGACATGCTAAACCGCTACGCAAAAGAATTACAGAGTCGGCTCAGGCTGTTATCGGGCACGGATTTTGTCAAACTTTACGGCGCCCCAACCGAAGAAATGCTAGTGCAGCTTGATGGTAACAAGATGAGCCAGTTACAGCTCTCTCCTGCGTCCATCGCCCATATTCTCAGCGGCGCCGACAGTAAAATTGCTGCCGGTGAAATCAACAACCGTGAATTTCGCGCCTTAGTTGAAGTCTCCGGCGAGCTTGATTCTTTAACCCGTATTCGCCAAGTGCCGCTTAAAATTGATAGCCAAGGGCAAATTATTCGCCTCGGCGACATAGCCACTGTGATTCGCCAAGCTCAAACCCCAGCGGATAGCATAGCGTTAGTCGATGGTGAACAAGGCGTAATGGTTGCAGTGCGAATGATCGATAATACCCGTGTTGATCTTTGGCAAGCACAAGTCAATAACGTCGTTGACGAACTCAATCGCGAAGTTCCCGCTAATATCCAGATCCAATGGCTATTCGAGCAAAACAGTTACACCAGCGAACGACTTGGCGGGCTAGTGGTTAACCTGCTGCAAGGATTTGTCATCATCTTGCTGGTATTACTCCTCACCCTAGGCTTAAGAAACGCCATCATAGTGGCGATTTCATTGCCGCTCACAGCGCTGTTTACCTTGGCCTGCATGAAATATATCGGCCTGCCGATACATCAAATGTCGGTGACAGGACTCGTCGTCGCCCTTGGGATCATGGTGGACAATGCGATAGTGATTGTCGATGCCATATCACAAAGGCGTCAGCAAGGAATGAGCCGTTTAGCCGCAGTGAGCGAAACCTTACACCACCTTTGGCTGCCCTTAGCGGGATCGACTATCACCACTATTTTGGCTTTTGCGCCCATAGTACTCATGCCCGGTGCTGCGGGGGAATTTGTCGGTGGTATTGCCATGTCAGTGATGTTTGCGCTGCTGGGCTCTTACGTGATTTCCCATACGCTAATTGCAGGGCTCGCGGGACGTTTTAGTCATGAAGGTAAACAGGATGTCTGGTATCAACACGGGATCAACCTCCCGCTAGTGAGCCAATATTTTCAAGCGAGCCTGAGAATTGCCCTTAAACGCCCTATCGTCAGCGCGCTGCTTATCGGCATTACACCAGTATTAGGTTTTTTCGCCTCGGGTAAGATGACAGAGCAGTTCTTTCCGCCATCGGACAGGGACATGTTCCAAATTGAAATCTATCTTGCGCCCCATGTGAGTTTAGAAAACACCTTGAACCAAGTGCAGTTGATGGATAAAAAACTCCACGCAGTCACAGGGATCACTCAAGTCGATTGGGTGGTCGGCGGTAATACGCCCTCATTTTATTACAACCTGACGCAGCGCCAACAAGGGGCGACTAACTATGCACAAGCCATGGTAAAAGTGACTGACTTTGAGCGTGCCAATGAGTTAATCCCCGAATTACAACAGCAATTTGATAGCGCTTTTCCCGAAGCGCAAGTACTAGTACGAAAACTCGAGCAAGGCCCGCCCTTTAATGCGCCAGTGGAGTTAATGATCTTCGGCCCGAATCTAGATACTTTGCGATCATTGGGCGACGAAGTTCGTAATATTCTCGCGCAAACGCCGGACGTACTTCACACACGTGCAACCTTAAGTGCCGGTGCGCCTAAGCTGTGGCTACAGGTAAATGAAGATGCCAGTCTAATGAGTGGGTTAAGCCTGACGGACATTGCCAAGCAGATCCAAATGTCAACCACAGGCGTTATCGGTGGTAGCGTGCTTGAGCAAACAGAATCCTTACCCGTACGAGTTCGCCTTGCTGATGACAGTCGCGAGCAGGTGAGCCGCCTTTCTGAAATTCAATTAATGACACCTTCGGGTGAGTCTGTTGCATTATCCGCCCTCGCCCACAACGAAGTGCAAGTGAGCCGCGGCGCCATTCCAAGGCGCAACGGCCAAAGGGTTAATACCATAGAAGCCTACATCGTCAGTGGGGTATTACCTGCCCAAGTACTTAATGATGTTAAAGATAAAGTCGCTCAATTATCATTGCCATCGGGTTATCGCATTGAAATTGGTGGGGAAAGCGCTAAGCGTAACGAAGCAGTCAGTAATTTACTGTCCAATATGATGTTGGTCGTCACCTTGTTATTAGCCACTGTGGTGTTGTCGTTCAACTCCTTTAGGCTCACGGCGATTATTCTATTGAGCGCGATACAATCAGCAGGACTTGGCCTATTAGCCGTGTTTGTGTTCGGTTATCCCTTTGGATTCCCGGTCATCATAGGACTGCTTGGATTAATGGGACTTGCCATTAACGCTGCGATTGTGATCTTGGCCGAACTAGAAGATATGCCGAGCGCTCGGCTCGGCGATATGGAAACCATAGTCTCTACCGTCAGCAGCTGTGGTCGTCATATCAGCTCAACGACCATTACCACCGTGGGCGGTTTTATTCCGCTCATCATTGCTGGCGGCGGGTTTTGGCCTCCCTTTGCCATTGCTATCGCGGGTGGCACACTGCTGACGACTTTACTTTCTCTGGTATGGGTTCCAACCATGTATTTGCTGCTGATGAAAACCCGTACGGCGAACACCCCATCCGCGATTCAAGCTCAAATCGCATCATGAACTAGATATTGGTACAGTTTATCTTTAAGGTTTAATCGCTCTAATTTTAACGCTAAAAAGTGCTCATCGGCGGTGGGCACTTTTGTTAACTCCAGCGCCCTAATTTTATTATCGAGTTCATGGTAACGACTAGCCATGGTCGCGAAGACGGTATTATTGACTTTTAAATGCTTAATTTGATCGACGAAATCAGGAAACTCATAAACCAACGCATGATTCTCACCTAGCATATACACTTCTCCTATAATGTGGTTCTAACACTATAAACTCCATTTACCTTAAGCAGCTTAGTCTATACCCTCAAAATACAGCCAGTACTTGGACATGTTATCTACTAACATTTCTGCAAAATAAGCCGATGAGTCCAAGTATAAAACTGCAAAAATATCAACGAAATGAGTTTAAAATTGCAGAAGTTTTAGACCCACATCAAGACTACAAAGTAAAACTTAGGCTACATTGATGTAACCGTTACCTATAGGATCTTACGATGAATTATAAAAATTGGCCTATTGCAAAACAAATTGGCGCCCTCGCGTTTATTCTTACTCTTCTCATCTTTGGCGTATTGAGTTCCGTCTCCTATAAAGCCGCTTCAAATGTATTAGAAGATAAAGGTATCAGTGCCATGAAATCTGAAATGCGTGCAGTTTCAGACATGTTAGAGCTGCAGTACGATAGTCTTCTGCAGCTTGCGAGACGCAACGCCGATGTTTTTAAGGAAATGTATCCTGGACAATTTAGTCTGCAAAATAAAACGGTCAATGTGATGGGAGTAGGCTCTCCAGCCCTAATGCATGAACAAGAACAAGTGAACTCATCAAAAAGCAAAGTCGATCGTTTTGCTAATCTAACTGGCGGTACCGCTACGGTATTCGTGCGTGATGGCGATGACTTTATGCGAGTTTCGACTTCGCTCAAAAAAGCCGATGGCAGCCGTGCACTAGGTACTTCCCTTGGCAAAACACATCCAGGCTATCAAGTGCTGATCAGCGGTAATGAATACGAAGGTTATGCCAAACTTTTCGGCAAAGACTACATGACAGTCTATCGTCCAGTGAAAGACACACAGGGCAAAGTTATTGGTATCTTATATATTGGCTTCGACATCACCAGTTCCTTAAAACAATTACAAGAAGCAGTTAACAGAATTACCTTAGAAGAAAGTGGCCATTTTCTATTAGTACGCAAAGCAGACAATGTGTTGGTCGCCCATCCTAAGTTCAATGCAGGTGACATCATCACCGAAAGTATGCTTGATGGCTTAAGTGTTGCGTATGCCACCCAAAATGATGCGGAATCCCATTACAGCAATAGTAAAAATGAGCCCATGTTTGCCTATAGCCAAACCGTGACGGGCTGGAATTGGGTGCTAGTGGGTCAAGTCAAGGCAAGTGAGCTTAATGAAGAAAGTATGCAATTGCTCACCATCAACGCCATCGTTGCTATCACAGGGATCGCGCTGATCACAGCGCTATTATCAGTTGTCTTAATTCGCGCACTCAAACCTTTGCATGCCCTCCAAGTGCATATGGAAAATTTAGGCAGTGGCGATTTTAGCCATCACTTAGCGCCATCAGAACCACAGAGTCAAAACGAAGTGGATCGAATCACGACCAGCGTATCAACTATGTCCTCAGAGCTCAGGCAATTGATTATTGCATTGCAGGATTCAGTCATGAGTCTAGAGCAACAAGCCTCCAAGGCACAGAGCATCGCGAAGCAAAATGGTGAAGAAGCTCAAGCCCTAATGCTACAAACGGATCAAATCGCAACTGCCATCGAAGAAATGTCGACCTCGATCCGTGATGTGGCTAATCATGCCCAAGATGGCGCAGTTCAAAGCCAGCAAGTGGATGCCGCAGCCAAAGAAGGTCAAAACCAACAGACTAAAATGGTGCAGGATTTACTCAAACTCAGTCAGCAACTCAGCAACAGTCATCAATCGGTTGAAAAAGTCAGCCATGAAAGTGAAGCGATCAGCAAGGTGACCGAAGTCATTAACAGCATTGCCGAGCAAACTAATTTACTCGCATTAAATGCAGCAATTGAAGCGGCGCGCGCAGGCGATCAAGGTCGAGGCTTTGCCGTCGTTGCCGATGAGGTGAGAACTCTCGCCCAGCGGACCCAGTCATCCATTGTAGAAATTGGCCAAACGATTGAAAAGCTGCAAACTCAAGTGAAAAGCACCACAGAACAAATGAGCCAAAGTCATCAATTAGGAATGGAATCTGCAACACAGGGTGAAGCAACGGGTGAACAACTGAAGGAAATCACCCGTAGGATTGGCGAACTCGCGATTAGCTCACGCAATATAGCCTCGGCTACTGAGCAGCAAAGCAGTGTTGCACAAGAGATAACCCACAATTTGCATCAGATCAGCGAACTCGCTAACGAAGGCGAGCACCGTGCCACTGAAACAGTGCATTCTGCCAATGAACTGTCTTCCTTAGCCGCCGCCTTAAAACGCCAAATAAGCCAGTTTAAGGCATAACTCAAATACGGACTTAGATAACCTGAGCTCGGGATAAGCAGAGCCGCTGAATAGGCATCTTTTCGGGCCTCTCTGCGTTGCTCTGTCTAACCATAGCTAGCTATGGCGTACGACAGAGCGCCTTGATATGCGCAAAAATCTGCGCATTCAGTCAGGAAATAGATTTTTCGCTTTAAACTAATAACTTTATACCATTGATTTTATTTGTTAAATTTAGATTTTTCGACACTCGTTATCCCGAGTTCAGGTTAGATACAGAGTTAGTGCTTTATCAAACGTTAAATGCCGCCCTAACAGGGCGGCATTTTTTATAACAGCACTACATCAAAACGATAGGAGCCACATTTAAGAAATGGGACTTTAATTTAGGCTCCTGACGTAAAGGAGTAATGGAGTAATGGAGTAATGGAGTAATGGAGTAATGGAGTAATGGAGTAATGGAGAAAAATATCTTAAGCCATGCAGAGCAAGCATCTGCAGAGAGCACAATCAAAAAACAATGATATCAGACCTATTCGCTGCAGTTACATCACCACTCTGCAGCGAAGTTAACTGCTTGGCCTAATACGATAACGCAGCTCTACTTCAAACTAAAATAACTTCAGCCCATCAAAAAATCCCAATAAAAAACCCCGCTGATGCGAGGTTTTTAAATCGAGTTTAGACGTTACTCGGCATCTTCTGCCGATCTGTCCATGTTCTCTGTATTCTCAAGCCACAGGGCATTGATAATCCCAAAAGAACAGGCCAACAAAACCCCTAATATCCACGTAAAATACCACATAGCAGATGCTCCTTAATGCCTAATAGAGTGAGGCTTTGTTATCTTCAATATGCTTACGGCCGATACGACCAAACATCTTGTAGTAAGTCCAGACAGTGTAGCTCAACACTATAGGTACGAAAATCGCTGCAGCAGCAGTCATAACACCTAAGGTCATTTTACTGGCTGTTGCATCCCACATAGTCAAACTGACGTTAGGGTTAAGTGATGATGGCATGACGAATGGGAACATTGCTGCACCGCAAGTCAAAATCACCATAGCCACAGTGAGTGAGCTGAATAGGAACGCAAAACCTGAACGGTTAAAGCGGCTAACCAAAATCACTAGCAGAGGCAATGCCACACCTAAGATAGGGAACAGCATAGTGATGGGGTATTTGTCATAGTTGGCAAGCCAAGCACCCGCTTCAATTGCGACGGTTTTCATGGCAGGGTTAGAAACCGCATTATGGTCCAGTACTGAAGTCACTACATAACCATCGATACCATTGGCTAACCACACACCCGCAGCAGCAAACAACACTGCCACTAACAGTGCGAAGAATTGCGTGGCTTTCGCAGCACGAACACGCAGCTCACTGTCAGTCTTCATTTGTAACCAAGAAGCGCCTTGCATCATAAACATGCTCACGCTCACAAGACCTGCCAGCAAACCGAAAGGATTCAACAGGCCGAACAGACCACCGTGATAAGTCGCACGTAGGAACTCGTCGAATTCAAAAGGCACACCTTGCAACAAGTTACCAAAGGCCACGCCTATGATTAGCGGAGGTACAAAACCACCGGCAAACAAGGCCCAGTCCCACGACTTACGCCATTTTGGATTTTCGATTTTAGAACGATAATCGAATCCGACTGGACGCATGTAGAGGGCAAACAGCACTAACATCATGGCGACATAGAAGCCAGAGAAAGACACTGCATACACCATAGGCCAAGCGGCAAATAACGCACCGCCTGCTGTGATTAACCACACTTGGTTGCCGTCCCAATGGGGAGCAATAGTGTTAACCATGATACGGCGCTCAGTATCGTCTTTGCCTATAATTGGCAGTAACGCACCGACACCCATGTCAAAACCATCAGTAACCGCAAATCCGATGAACAGTACGCCGATCAGAGCCCACCAGATAACTCTTAATATTTCATAATCAAACATAATGAAATCCTCTGCTTAGGCTTCTAGGTTCTCGAAATGATAACGACCAGTTTTCAAACTGCTCGGACCAATGCGGGCAAACTTAAACATCAAGAACATCTCAATCACCAGCAGTACAGTGTAGAACAAGGTGATAGAAAGGATACTGAACCATAAGTCGCCAGTCGTTAAGCTTGACGCAGACATAAAGGTCGGTAGTACCTCAGAAATCGTCCAAGGTTGACGACCATACTCAGCCACAAACCAACCACACTCAATCGCGATCCAAGGCAATGGCAAGCTATAAAGTGCAGCTTTAAGTACCCATTTTTTCTCAGCGATTTGATGACGTGTGCTTTGCCAGAATGCCGCAGCAAATACGAACAACATGATAAAGCCTAGACCTACCATCACACGGAAGCTCCAGAAAATCGGTGCTACGTTCGGGATAGAATCTTTAGCTGCTGCTTTAATTTGCTCTTCAGTCGCATCAACCACTTTGTCTGTGTAGCGTTTCAGTAAGAAACCGTAGCCTAAGTCGACTTTCGCTTCTTCAAAAGCAGCACGTAGTTCAGGCGTTTCTTCACCCGCACGCAGTTTCACTAGCATGGCATAGGCTTTCATACCGTTACGGATACGCACTTCATGCTCAGCAATCAAGTCATGAATACCAGTCACTTCTTCATCCAACGAGCGTGTTGCCACTATACCCATCGCATAAGGAATTTTGACTGCAAAATCTGTTTTCATGGTTTCTTGATTCGGAAAACCGACAGCAGTAAAGGCCGCTGGAGCAGGCTCTGTATGCCACTCAGCTTCAATCGCTGCTAACTTAACGCGCTGTGCTTCACCCACTTTATAGCCAGATTCGTCACCTAACACGATAACCGACAGAATCGCCGCCATACCAAAGCTTGCCGCAATCGCGAATGAGCGACGAGCAAAAGGTAAGTCACGTTTCTTGAGGATGTAATAAGCACTGATCGCCAGTACAAACATGGCACCCGCCACATAACCAGAAGCGACGGTGTGAACAAACTTAACCTGCGCGACAGGGTTAAACACAACTTCAGCGAAGCTGGTCATTTCCATACGCATGGTTTCGTAGTTGAACACTGAACCCACAGGGTTTTGCATCCAACCGTTTGCCACTAGGATCCACAATGCCGACATGTTAGAGCCAAAGGCCACTAACCAAGTCACGACTAAATGCTGACGCTTAGTGAAACGATCCCAACCGAAGAAGAACATACCCACGAAGGTAGATTCAAGGAAGAAGGCCATTAAACCTTCAATAGCCAGAGGCGCACCAAAGATGTCCCCTACGTAATGCGAATAGTAAGACCAGTTAGTACCAAACTGGAATTCCATTGCCAAACCTGTGGTAACCCCCAAGGCAAAGTTAATACCAAATAACTTACCCCAGAACTTAGTCATATCTTTATAAATTTGTTTATCTGTCATCACATACAGTGATTCCATGATAGCCAGCAAAAATGCCAACCCCAAAGTCAAGGGAACAAATAGGAAGTGATACATGGCTGTCAGCGCAAACTGCAACCGCGATAGCTCAACAACCTCTTCAACAATCATCGGTGACTCCTTACTTGGTGCGTCCAATTGCTATGACATAACCCGCGTCAATCACAGCAAGTGCCTTTGTAGGATAGTGAGTTTTCATTTTGTGTTTATATCTGCGACAACAGTATAAACCGTTAAATTTAATCTTTTGCATTAGTTCGAAGCAGCAAGGGCTAAAAAGTACCAATATCTGTTGCATATTGAGACGCGAGTCACACTATCGCAAGTAACTGAGACCGACACCCTACCACTCACTCAATCAAATGATTTCATCGATATAAATATCAGATAGTTAAGATATTTATTCATTTTCATTTGTGGCTATTTTATACCACCTCGCTTTGATGCAAATCAATCAAACTCAGGGGTTTAGGTGGGTTTTGCGGTGAGGTACACACTTCCCCACCAGAGAGGATTGACAATTGATAAAAACAAGAGTAGTGAGCAGCCATTAATTAATATAAAGTCATACTTTTACCAATTAGGCAGTAAAAATCAGTTCTAATCATCAAAAAACCAATAAATAAATAATGTTGCAATAAATTAACTAAAAAAATATTGTCACAAATTTAAGTGGCACATGATTTAAAACCTTTAAAATCAAATATAAATACATATAGATATAAAAAATCACAATCGCCCAGGCTAAAATACATTAGTTTTAATAATGAATATTTGTATTTTTTCTCGTTTGAGAAGCTAACCTAAGTTGTTTAATATATGTCCTGTGTTAAGGAGACAATTTGGTAGAACTGGTGTCGTAGCCCAGCCAAGACCAACTTCGCGCACATAGGTACTAACTTTTGGTGTGGAGATATCGATATGACTAAATTATTTGAACGTCTGGTTAACAGCTACAAGCGTGTTTTTGTTGAACTTTATACAGCTAATGAGCTGAAATAATCCCCAGAATTACTCGTGAAATTGATTGCATTTATGTGAAGTTTTGTTAGCGCAAAACAGGCCCCCATCTCCCTGAGATTGGGGGCTTTTTGTATATTAAGACCCTAGCATCCCCCAACAACTCCAGTACCCCATAAAACACCACGCCCCGTATCAAATGCGCAACATACCTATTAATAGGTATTTACCGATTAAAGTGGCTATTTTGCCACTTTAGTCCATTAGATTATTTGCAATAAGCGTTAATAATTTGAAATACAATCACTTCCATAAAATGCATTTTATATATAAAAAAAGGAGCGAAATTATCGCTCCTTTTTTACGCTTTCATTAACCTGCTTTTACCCCCTCAACAAAGGCAAAAGCCGTTGACTTTAAACGCTTAACCTAAGGTCACTCGTGCATTACGGAACATACGCATCCAAGGGCTATCTTCACCCCAAGCATCTGGATGCCAAGAGTTCGCCACTGTTCTGAACACACGTTCGGGGTGCGGCATCATCAAGGTTACGCGGCCATCTGTCGTACAAATCCCAGTCAAGCCATTTGGCGAGCCGTTCGGGTTTTGTGGATACTGAGTCGCGATATCACCTTTACCATTGACAAAACGCAGCGCAATCGTGCCTGACGCTTCGGCAATCGCCAGCGCTTCAGGGCTAGCAAACTCAGCCAAACCTTCACCGTGAGATACAGCAATGGGCATACGTGAACCGGCCATACCTTGGAAGAATAACGACGGGCTCTGTTGCACTTCAACTAAGCTGAAACGCGCTTCGAAACGCTCCGAGCGGTTACGCACAAAACGTGGCCAGTGCTCGCTGCCAGGGATAATTTCTTTCAGGTTCGACAGCATTTGACAACCGTTACACACACCAAGGGCAAAACTTGAGTCACGTTCAAAGAAACGAGAAAACTCATCGCGAGCTCGCTCATTAAACAGAATCGACTTAGCCCAACCTTCACCTGCACCTAATACATCACCGTAGGAGAAGCCACCACAGGCCACTAGGCCTTGGAACTCCTCTAGGCTGATACGGCCAGATAAAATGTCCGACATGTGTACGTCGCGGCTTTCAAATCCAGCACGATCAAAAGCAGCGGCCATTTCTACGTGGGAGTTAACGCCCTGCTCACGCAAAATCGCCATCTTAGGCGCAGCGCCCTTAAGAATATAAGGCGCGGCAACATCAGTGCTTGGATCAAAACTTAAGTTAACGGTTAAGCCTAAATCAGTTTCGTCTTGCTTAAGTTTGAACTCTTCAAGCGCGCACGCTGGGTTATCACGCAGAGCTTGCATACGATACGTGGTTTCTGACCACACAGTACGCAGCGCTACACGGGTATCACTGAAGATTTCACGCGCGCCATCTTTAATGGTGATACGTTGATCGTCGGCTAGGGTTCCGATCACATGGCAAGGCACGCCAGCGATAGCGAACTGAGCGGCAATTTTCGCAGCATTGTCACGGCTCACTTGCAGCACAGCGCCGAGCTCTTCATTAAAGAGTCGTTCTAAATCAGTGCCCTGCAAGTCTTCTACATCTATGTCTAAACCTGTATTACCAGCAAAAGCCATTTCCACTAAGGTAGTGAATAAACCACCATCGCTACGGTCGTGGTAAGCGATAACCGATTTTTTAGCGACTAGATTTTGCATGGTTTCGAAGAAACCACGCAGCAGTGCAGCATCGTCAAGATCCGGCGCAATATCACCCAGCTCACCAAACACTTGGGCTAAACAAGAACCGCCTAAACGATTTTTGCCCGCACCTAAATCCACTAACAGTAAAGACGTTTCGCCTTTATCTGTGCGTAGCTCTGGCGTCACTGTATTGCGAATATCTTGCACCACACCAAAGGCGGTAATGACCAATGACATAGGCGACGTCACGGTTTTATCCGCGCCATCTTGTTGCCATGCGGTCTTCATCGACATAGAGTCTTTACCGACCGGAATGGTCAGGCTCAGCTCTGGACACAGTTCTTCACCTACGGTTTTCACCGCTTCATAAAGACCCGCATCTTCACCTGGGTGACCCGCGGCAGACATCCAGTTGGCAGAAAGCTTAATACGCTTAAATGAACCGATATCGGCACCAGAGATATTCATGATGGATTCAGCCACGGCCATACGGGCAGAGGCACCAAAGTCTAGTAGCGCTAGCGGTGTACGCTCGCCCAGTGACATAGCTTCACCGGCGTAGGTATCAAAGCTTGCCGCAGTGACAGCGCAATCGGCCACAGGCACTTGCCATGGCCCCACCATTTGGTCACGGTTCACTAAACCCGTTACTGTGCGATCGCCAATAGTGATAAGGAAGGTTTTATCCGCAACTGTAGGCAAGCTCAGTACGCGTTTAACCGCTTCTTTAACATCAATCTTGTTTTGTTCGAGCGCTGGCGATACGGCTTTGGCCGATACCACATCGCGGCTCATCTTAGGCGCTTTGCCTAATAAGACTTCGAGCGGTAAATCGATAGGATTATTGTCGAAATGACTGTCGGCGAGCGTCAGATGTTTTTCCGCTGTCGCTTCACCCACAACCGCAAACGGTGCGCGCTCACGCTCACAGATGGCAGTAAATAACGCGAGGTTTTCAGGGGCAACTGACATCACATAACGCTCTTGTGATTCGTTACACCAGATTTCCAGCGGGCTCATGCCAGGCTCATCCGAAGGCACGTTACGCAGATTAAACAAACCGCCGCGCTCGCCGTCATTCACGAGCTCAGGGAAAGCATTTGATAAGCCCCCCGCGCCTACATCGTGGATAAATTGGATAGGATTTTTATCGCCAAGCTGCCAACAGCGGTCAATCACTTCCTGACAACGACGTTCCATTTCTGGGTTTTCACGTTGCACAGAAGCAAAGTCGAGATCTTCACTCGATTGACCCGATGCCATAGATGAAGCAGCGCCGCCGCCCAGACCTATGTTCATCGCAGGGCCACCGAGCACAATCAGCTTAGCGCCAACGGTGATTTCGCCCTTCTGTACATGCTCTTCACGAATGTTACCTAAACCACCCGCTAACATAATCGGTTTGTGGTAACCACGGACTTCAACACCGTTGTGGCTGCTAACTTCCTGCTCATAGGTACGGAAATAACCGACCAATGCCGGACGACCAAACTCGTTGTTAAATGCCGCGCCGCCGAGTGGTCCTTCGGTCATGATATCCAGCGCGCTCACGATTCGCTCAGGCTTACCGTAGTGACCTTCCCATGGTTGAACAAACCCTGGGATTTTTAAATTAGATACGCTAAAGCCAGTTAAACCCGCTTTAGGTTTAGAACCACGACCTGTCGCGCCTTCATCACGGATTTCACCACCCGAACCAGTTGCAGCGCCAGGATATGGGCTGATGGCGGTTGGATGGTTGTGGGTTTCCACTTTCATCAGGATGTGCATTGGTTCAGTGTGGTAGTTGTATACCCCATCAGGATCGGGGAAGAAACGACCCGCAACCGAACCTTCCATCACAGCAGCGTTATCTTTGTAGGCAGATAACACATGATCAGGCGTGGTTTCAAAGGTGTTCTTGATCATCTTGAACAGTGACTTAGGCTGAACTTCACCGTCAATGGTCCAATCTGCGTTAAAAATCTTATGACGACAATGCTCAGAGTTCGCCTGAGCAAACATCATCAATTCGATGTCATGGGGATTGCGGCCTAAACGGACGAAGTTCTCGACTAAATAATCGATTTCATCTTCGGCTAAAGCAAGCCCCAATTCAGTGTTAGCCACTTCAAGTGCGCGGCGACCTTCGGCAAGAATATTGACGCTCTTAAACGGCGCAGGCTCAGTGCGTTTGAACAACACATCGGCTTTAGCAAAATCATCGAGGATAATTTCAACCATACGATCGTGCAGCAACGCATTTAAGGCTTGTTGCTGAGGCGCTGTCAGTGCATCTGACTCGACATAATACGCAACGCCTCGCTCCAAACGCTTCACTTTACCAAGGCCACAATTGTGCGCGATGTCAGTGGCTTTTGAAGACCAAGGAGAAATAGTACCGGGGCGAGGAGTGACAAACAGGAGTGAACCTTGGGGGATATGAGCTTCTATCGCAGGTCCATAGGTGAGAATTTTTTCAAGTTGCTGGCGTTCATTTGTGTCGAGCAACTCGCTCAAATCCGCTAAATGGACATACTCAGCATAGATTTGGCGTACCGGAAGCGCCGCGTTTTCGCAGGCCTCCATCAGCTTTTGCACCCTAAACGTCGAGAGTGCAGGGGCTCCGCGGATGATCTCCATCACGTCTATTCACCTTATTATTTATTATTGCAGGGGTCAGAGGTGGCGCTATTATAAGGAAATGTCTGTCACAAATCACCTGCGACCTTACGCAAAACAGTGTTTCCTGTGATATAAAAAGCCCAGTATTGTGTCGGCTGTACTTTCCCCCAGAATGATTTTTTTTCGAAATCGCAGACAAACGGATATAATCCCACCAATGTCAGCCAGTTCACCACTAATGCCCCACTGTTAACTCGCTATCTATAATATTGATTTTATTTACTATAAGTACATTTAATGACTCGATTTCTGTTCGCTCTTATCTTAGGTTTCCTACTGACTGCCTGTCAGCAGGTGACCGTGGACGAAACAGAATTCGTGCCGAAAAAATTAACTGAGCTAAGAGTCGGTACACTTTACGGCCCACAGATTTATATGACCTCGGGCCAAGGTGATAGCGGTTTCGATTACGATATGGCGGTATTGTTTGCCGAATACTTAAATGTGCCCTTAAAAATGGTGCCCTACACAAACCGTATCGAGTTGTACGAAGCCCTCAAAAAGAATGAAATCGATATTATTGCTGCAGGCATGACAGAAACGCCCACAAGGCGAGAACAGTTCCGCTTAGGTCCACCGCTATACCGGGTGAATCAAGTGTTGGTGTATCGCGAAGGCATGCCAATCCCAAAAGACATCAGCGACTTAAAAGGCAAGATCACCGTTATCGCCGACTCTTCCTTCGTCGAGACCTTGACCCAGTTGCAAAAGCATTATCCAACGCTGGTGTGGGATCAAATTACTGACAAAGACAGTGAAGAGTTGTTGGCTATGATTGCCAACAAAGAAATTGACTACACTATCGCCGACTCTAGTAGCGTACAGATCAACCGTCGCTACTTGCCCGACTTACGCTCAGGCCCTGTGCTGGAAGAAAAACTCGATGTGATCTGGCTATTACCTCCCACTCACAGTGATGAACTTATGAGTAAATTGCTGGCCTTTTGGCACCAAGAGAAGCTTGCCGGTACGCTGGATCATCTCAACGAGAAATACTTTGGTCATGTAAAACGCTTCGATTATATCGATACTCGCGCATTTATCCGTGCCATTGAGACAGTATTGCCGCGTTATCGACAATTATTTGAAACCCATGCAGGCAATTTAGATTGGCGTAAACTAGCAGCAACCAGCTATCAAGAGTCACATTGGAATCCTAATGCCCGCTCGGCCACAGGAGTGCGTGGCATGATGATGTTGACTCAGCCAACCGCCAAAGAGATTGGGATCACCAACAGACTCGATGCCGAAGAAAGTATTCGCGGCGGCGCGGCGTATTTGAACGATATGATCAATCGCCTGCCAGAATCGATCCCCGAGAGTCAACGCATGTGGTTTGCGCTGGCCTCTTACAACATAGGATATGCCCATATTGAAGATGCACGTAAGCTTGCGGAATCGATGGAGTTAAATCCCAATGCTTGGCGAGATTTAAAAAAGGTACTACCGCTACTGCAAAAGCGTAAATATTATCAAAAAACACGTTATGGTTACGCCCGAGGCAGTGAAGCCGTTCATTACGTCGACAGCATCCGTCGCTACTATGACACGTTAGTCTGGGTGGATAATCAGTCGAAACAACCCGACCCCGATGATGACTCGAGCGATCTTACTGCGGAAGAACCCTTGATTCCTGCGGGAACGTTAAGCCCTGATCAACCTAAATAGCTTAACTCGTTAGCGCTCAGGTGCATGGGCCAAACGACAATCCAACAACTCACTTCTTATATATCAAGTACAGAGTTTTACGTAACAAGAACACCAACATAAAAACTCAAGATGTACGTAGATGTCTTCAACAAGGTCAGATACTAAGCAACAGGCAAGCTGAATTAAGGTTTATCAACCTAACTCAAATTTGCGATGAAAAACATCGCTTAGTTCAGCTTATCTGACCAGTGCTATTGCTGCACTCCTGTGCAACTGCTACTGTCTTGGGTTATGACCTAAGATAAATCTCTGTAGGGCATCGATAATAACAATTAATGGGGTCAATATGAGAAGAAAAACCATCAACAATACCGTTGCGCGTCGTCGTACTTTGCTAAAAATTCGTCATCGCCGTATTTTAAATCGTCAAAAACTCTTCTTTACTTTTATTCAGTCTCAGGATTAATCCTGTCACGTTAATCGTCACTTACCCAATAGCTTGCTGCGCCTTTTGAGCCTGTTTCAGGGCTTTTTTCTCTTCCCTGCGACGTTTAAAAAAACGACTCAATTGCGCGCTACAAGCATCGGCCAGCACCCCAGATGTGACTTCAACTTGGTGATTAAATGCCGGATGTTGCAGCAAATTCAGCACAGTACCCGCTGCACCCGTTTTTTCATCCCGTGCGCCAAATACCACACGAGCAATTCTGCTATGCACCATAGCGCCCGCACACATAGCGCAAGGCTCGAGGGTGACATATAAAGTCGCATCTAAAAGACGATAGTTTTCGACCAAACGCCCCGCTTCCCGCAAACATAAAATTTCCGCATGGGCGCTAGGATCGTGCTGGCTAATGGATAAATTGTAACCCGTCGCAATCTGCTGACCGTCTTTGACCAATACCGCACCCACGGGCACTTCGCCCTCGGCCTCGGCTTTTTCTGCCATCAGCATCGCGACTTGCATCCAATGTTCATCTAACTTCATTTGGTCCACTAGGCTGTCACTCATCTGTAAAAATACGGCAATTATACCTATAACCAATAAAAAAGGCGCACTTGGCGCCTTTCACTGAATAAGGATTAAGCCCTCTCGATTGTTGCCTGAGTAGATAATGGGCTTTCATCTCTCTCGGGATTGGACATGCAGAGTTCGGGGAGAGTAGCCCTTATTCAAACCGTTGCTCGTGCTCCATATCCTCCCGCTGTTCTCGCTCTTTCTGGCGCTCGATTAGTTGAACCAAGTTTGCAGAGAGTGTTTTAGCTGCGGCCGCAATATCTGATCTTTCATGTTCAACCAACTTTTTAATAGCATCCGCTCCAGGTTGCATTGCGTTTGCTCGGCTACCAGAAGTAACACGTTCAGCAAATGCCTCCAGAACAGTTTCAGGTTTAGGAGATGCTTCCAGCAGTCTGAGCGCTGACTCTGACATAATAACTGCACCCTTATTTCCATCCTGTTCCCAGAGACTAATACCCGCCGCTACAATCGCCCACACGTTGGTATCGTTTCTGGCACTGCACCATTCAATCAACACGTCCACATCGATTTTGGCGAGAATTGACGGCTCCAATCCGCTATGCCGAATAAAGAACTGCCGCAGATGTTGTTGCTTTTCAGTGCCGTCAAAAACACGATTCAGGAATGCTGCTGGCATTAATGCCGAAGTCGACGCTATGGTGTTTTCGCATGAATAAATGTAACCATAGTTGTCATCGACAACAGTAAATATGGTATCCAACCACTCTTGCTTTGCGGCCTCATTGCCATTAAAGCGTAACGCAGCACTGATCACACGCTCCATTCGGTAATCCCTGCCACCACTATAATTGTCATGATTTTTTGAGAGACTCAAGATCGCAGCTCTTAAACCTATTTGTCGAAAGTCGGGGCCAAGTGAATCCACATCCACGTCTTTTTCATGCAACCTCATGCTTAGCGCATCCAACACCACATCATCGCCGTTCGGTTTACTCAAAAGCCGTTGAGCGAGATTGATGATACGGCCTTTAGGTAAATGTGCATACTCGTCCCGCCAAAGGATTGGTTCATATATGCTAGGGTGAATTTCTGGGTCATCTAGAATTGCCATACAACGATCTAGGTCTGTTTCTGTAAATGTCCCCAAAGGATGTAGATAGACTAATGCGCGCCGAAGTATAGGATGTTGAGCGCACTGGTCGAGCAGTTTTTCAGCCAGAAATGAATTGATGGAATTAACCTCTGTGATGAAGCCATCAAAGATAGCAAAATTCCAGCTTGCCTCTGCATGTTGTTCCAGTTGATCGACGAGTTGCAGCCAAGTAGCCCACAAGTCATGTGCTCCCTTCGCAACCCCCTTCCCAAATGCTGTGCGATTAGGCATCCAATCATTTGAAAAAAGATGTGGACCCAGCTCGTCGAGCTTATGGTCCGATAACACAAACTCCTCTCCTAACCGGAACGCCTTGGTTTCAAGTAATTGCCTAGCTTCATTATATTTGTGGATTTTTTCATGATCAAAATTAGCATCCAATGCCCAATAATCCTGCCTATTGCTCAGCACATAAGTCAGAATTGCCGGAATCAAGTCATGGGGCTCCAACTCCCTCTCCAATGCGGCAAGATTGTCTGGCGGTGGCTCAACATCATCACCGTCTTTGCGCTTGGTATAGTCGAAATAGATAGTTGTTCGGACGGCTTTCCAACCATCTCCCCAAGGGCGATGTGCATGTAATTTGCGAGCAGCGTCAATTAGTTTTTCCCTCATTGCAACTTGTCGCCACATTCCTCTAAATGCTTTCGCCAGCGTCTGTCTTGCAAGATCTTCAAGAGTCGAATCACCGGAGGTTCCCAGTTTGACAGCAACGTCGATAAAAGCACTGCGCCACTGCACCAGCTGATCGTGATTGGGTTGAAATCCATAATCTCTTGGGCGAGCACCAAACTCGTTTACCCCTGACCCACTCCACCGCGCCTCTAAGGCAGTAGAGAGCATCCTAAAACCCAGCGACCTACGTCCAGCCACACTTGATGAAAGACATTCATTCATGGTCGCAATGCGTTGCTCTAAAGTAGCGTGGGTACCAGAGAGATATGCTTGGAAGAACTTCGTTATCTGATTTCGCACCGAGGCATTGTTGCTACTTTCCTCCTCGAAGTCCGCCAGACGAATGAGTAGCCTGATACAACGCTCAAAGGCGCTCGGTTCATACGCCAGTAATAGCAGAAGATTAATAATTGACGTTCGCCGAGACTTATAACCTAGTTTCATGCCCTTAAAATCAGAGGAGATAAGCATCGCTTCAATTCTGTCGAGCAGAACTTCTGGCGCAACTGGTGCGATATAATCCAGCATTCGTGCCGATATATCGTTTAATTCTGTTATCCGCCCCAGCAACCCATCGGGTTGAAGCCAAATCTCAACGATCTCTTTAGCCACAGGATGATCGTGCAACAACCCAAGCCTATGTGCGAAAGACATGAGTAAGCGTTGACGTTCGGGGGCTTCAAAGGTTTCTCTGAGTTGAGCAACGGGTAAATTATTCAGTGCCGATGTCGCCAACTTATTGGCAATGACATGGGGTAAAATAGCTCTCCAATGAGCCCTCTTCTGTACAATATGGCGGCCTGACAACTTGTTGACTGACCGATACAATTGGCTTGCAGAATACCCAAAGTTCGAACCCAATAACTCAAGTTCGTTTTGGCCTTTCTCAACAGTTGCTACCGAGAACGAATAGACCAGAGACAGTACTTCAGCGTGCTCACGCAGGTTATCATCAGGGCCTTTGCGTTGCTCAAACAAGCGATCAAACAACTGAGTATCAGAAAGCTGAGCCAAACTCTCACCTTCCTCAACCCGCTCGGCGATAGCTAGGGATACCCTCGCATTACCATCAGCAAACTCGGCAATTCGGCGGGTGTTATTCTGGCCGATTTTAGGAAAACGGCGCAGCAGAAGCTGTTCAGCCACCTCAGGCCCAACCGCTTCTATATGGATGACCTCTGTGGTCTGAGGCTTATCGTCTCTGATGTCATATTCAACCGTGATAAGGCTGACCATTGTGCCTACGGCCGATACCTTGCTTGCAAGCGAAGAGTGTAAATCTGAAGGGCAATTATCGAGGATCATGATGACCCGTTTACCCTCTGCAATCAGCCTGTCTAGCATTGCTGTAGCAGAAGGCTCCAGGCTTTCTCCGGTATCAACATAAACTGCGATAGTCCGGTCAAGCGCATCTGTACCGACCGTTTCATCGAAAAGTGCCTGTACGATTCTGGTCTTTCCAACACCAGATAACCCAGTGATGCGAACCGCCTTCCTAGTAGAGCGAATAAGATCTCGCATCGGTGCGATGGCGTCATTAATGCTGAGCTGTTGCCCCCTGCCTGACGGCAGAGTGACAGTCACACCTGGTGCTGAAATCAAGATGTCCGGCGTCCCCTCTGGTGGATTGCTCCATGCGCCGTATGGCTGCCAACCGGAATATCCCTGACCGAGATTTCTTTTTGTCCAGAGCATGACTGACGGATGTTGCCGTACCCATTGAGCCAGTTTAGAACGGTCGTAGAAGTCCAAGTAAAGATTGTCACTATTAGGATCATCCGCTACGGCATCTCGCATAGCTTTGAGGCGGTCCCTCTTCATAAGAGGAGAGCAATCATCACCTAAGCTGACAATGATATAGCTCCCACCTTTTTTAGCATGTTCAGAGATGGTCGGAGACAGTTTCCCTGCGGTGACCATTTCCTTAGTAATTGCAGCCCTCGGCATCGAATGCTTTTTTGCCTGAAGAATTGTGTTGGGCCTTTCGAGAAAACCTGTGCTCAGCTGAGCGACAGGGACTTGAACGTGAATATCAATCCCACCATCAGCAGCTTTAATTGAACCTGACCAGTTTACATACGCAGGGCTATGCCCCTGCGCTGCTATTTCAGCCTCGGCGAGGCGAGCAATCAACTCTTCGAGCAGAGTATCAGAGAGTCGGAGTAATTCGTCTTTCTCAATATCAAAAATTGCCACGGTAATCCTCAGCTGAACATCTTGTTAACTCTATCTAGAGCAAGATAATTTTATCGGATAATCAAGAATTCGATAATAACAGCTCTTAGCATAATGATTAAAAAGAAGTTTAAGGAGAAAAACCTTATCAATAGATGTGTTAACTCAAATAGTGGTACACAATCCCGCATTGGAAAGAAAGTGCTGTCTTATATTATTACTCAGTCAAAGGACTGCAATTTGCGTCCGAAGCAATACTGACTGCTTCAGATTTTTGGATCACCTTGTTTTTTTTTAGAAAAAATATCGTCATCCCAATAAAAATGCCAGTCAATAAAATGACTGGCATTGAGATAAATCATAAATAGTATCTTATTAGCTATTTATATTTGGGCTATTCCCACTCGATCGTCGCTGGCGGCTTGCCAGAGATATCGTAAACTACGCGGGAAATGCCATCGACTTCGTTGATGATGCGGTTTGATACGCGACCTAAGAAATCATAGGGCAGATGTGCCCAGTGTGCGGTCATAAAGTCGATGGTTTCGACGGCGCGCAGTGACACCACCCAATCGTATTTACGGCCATCGCCCATCACGCCGACAGAACGCACGGGTAGGAACACGGTAAAGGCTTGGCTAACTTTGTTGTACAGGTCGGCTTTATGCAACTCTTCGATGAAGATAGCATCGGCGCGGCGCAGTAAATCGCAGTATTCCTTCTTCACTTCACCTAAAACGCGTACCCCTAAGCCTGGGCCCGGGAACGGGTGGCGGTAAAGCATGTTGTACGGCAGGCCTAACTCTAAACCGATTTTACGGACTTCATCTTTGAACAGTTCACGCAGAGGCTCGACTAAACCGAGCGCCATATCGTCTGGCAAACCGCCCACGTTATGGTGCGACTTGATCACATGGGCTTTGCCTGTGGCGCTGCCAGCGGATTCAATCACATCGGGGTAAATCGTGCCTTGGGCTAGCCACTTAGCATTAACGCACTTCTTCGACTCTTCATCGAAAATCTCGACGAAGACACGGCCGATAATTTTGCGTTTTGCTTCAGGATCGGCAACGCCCTTCATCGCATCGAGGAAACGGTTTTCCGCATCGACATGGATAATGTTCAGGCCGAAATGATCGCCGAACATGTCCATCACTTGCTCGGCTTCGTTCAAACGTAATAAACCGTTATCCACAAACACGCAGGTCAGTTTTTTGCCGATAGCACGGTGCAGCAACATGGCCACAACCGATGAATCGACACCACCAGACAGCCCTAAAATCACTTCATCATCGCCGATTTGCTTTTTCAGACGCTCAATCGCATCTTCGATGATAGAGGAAGGTTTCCAGTTAGCGGCACAGCCACAAATGTCTAAGGCAAAATGCGATAACATGCGCTGACCTTGGCGAGTGTGGGTCACTTCAGGGTGGAATTGTACGCCATAGAAACGTTTTCCTTCGTGGGCCATGGCCGCAAAGGGGCAAGTATCGGTTTTAGCCACCGCCACAAATCCCTCGGGGATCGCAGACACTTTATCACCGTGGCTCATCCACACATCAAGCAGCGGTTTACCTTCGCTATTGACGGCGTCTTCGATATCTTTAAACAGTGCCGATTGCGCCAACATTTCGATCTGCGCGTAACCGAATTCACCTTCGCCCACACCTTGGATCACTTTACCGCCAAGCTGCTCAGACATGGTTTGCATGCCGTAACAGATACCTAACACGGGCACGCCAGCGTTAAAGACATATTCAGGTGCACGGGGAGAATTTTCAGCCGTCACACTTTCAGGGCCGCCCGCTAGGATAATACCATTAGGGGCAAACTCACGGATTTGGGCTTCGGTCACATCCCACGCCCATAATTCGCAGTAAACGCCAATTTCACGGATACGACGGGCAATCAGTTGAGTGTACTGGGATCCAAAATCGAGGATCAGTATCTTGTGCTCATGAATATCGCTCATGGATAACCTTTTCTCATCTATTGTTTAACTTGGCTCAAAATCGATATGGTCAATCTTGAGGGCATTACACAGATTACTAACGGGGCGGCTTATCGCCGCCCCGTTATGTCAAACGCTTAAGAACCTGAACGGTAGTTAGGTGCTTCTTTAGTGATAGTCACATCGTGCACATGGGACTCGCCCATACCCGCAGAAGTCACTTTCACAAATTGCGCTTTTTCATTCAGTTCAAGGATAGTGGCACAGCCCGTTAAGCCCATGCATGAACGTAGGCCGCCCATATGTTGGTGGATGATTTCCTTCAGCTTGCCTTTGTAAGGTACGCGGCCTTCAATGCCTTCTGGCACGAGTTTGTCGGCAGCATTGTCAGATTGGAAATAACGATCGGAAGATCCTTGAGACATAGCGCCTAATGAACCCATACCACGGTATGATTTATATGCACGCCCTTGATATAACTCGGTTTCACCCGGTGCTTCATCGGTACCGGCAAACATTGAACCCGCCATAATGCAAGAGGCTCCCGCGGCTAATGCTTTAGCTAAATCGCCAGAGAAACGCACGCCACCGTCGGCAATTACAGGAATACCTAAGCCTTTTACGGCTTCGGCGGCATCGGAAACCGCAGTAATTTGTGGCACACCCACACCGGTAACAATACGAGTCGTACAAATAGAACCAGGGCCAATACCGACTTTAACGGCGTTAACGCCCGCCTCAACCAGCGCTAATGCGCCCTCTGCCGTGGCAACGTTACCACCGACAATTTGTAAATCTGGGTATTTGGCACGGGTTTCGCGAATACGTTGTAATACGCCTTCGGAATGGCCATGGGAAGAATCGATCAGCAGTACGTCAACACCGGCCTTAACCAGCGCATCAACGCGCTCTTCGTTGCCGGCACCCGCACCGACGGCGGCGCCCACACGTAAACGGCCTAACTCATCTTTACAGGCATTCGGTTTACGTTCGGCTTTTTCGAAGTCTTTAACTGTGATAAGGCCTTTCAATTTATAGTTATCATCGACCACTAACACTTTTTCGATACGATGTGAGTGCATCAATTTTTGCACTTCATCTAATTTAGTGCCTTCGGCAACAGTGACTAAACGCGCTTTAGGCGTCATCACTTCTTCTACCGTTTTGCTCCAATCTGTCACGAAACGTACGTCACGGCCAGTAATGATACCGACCAGCTCGTTGGCTTCATTGACCACGGGATAACCCGCAAAACCATTCTTCAGTGTTAACACTTTCAGATCGGCTAAGGTCGTTGATGGAGTCACAGTCACAGGTTGTTGAACCACGCCCGCTTCGTAAATTTTTACTTTACGAACTTCTTCGGCTTGTTTTTCAATACTCATGTTTTTATGAATAAAGCCTAAGCCACCTTCCTGCGCCATCGCGATCGCAAGACGAGCTTCGGTGACTGTGTCCATAGCGGCAGACACAAGTGGGATATTCAATTCAATGGTATTGGTCAGGCGAGTTTTTAGAATGGCGGTATTTGGGAGTACAGTCGAATGCGCAGGAACAAGCAACACATCGTCAAAAGTAAGCGCTTCTTTAATTAAACGTAGCATATGCAACATCTCCCCAGTTGAGTAGGATTTAGAGGTGAAATATTGCGGCGGGATTATACCTTGCATATCGCCACTGGTAAATGGAAAATAGTAAATATCCCCATTTTATTGAGTTATTCGATGCAAGGCACCAAAAACAACATTTATACTGTCTCGCGGCTCAATGGTGAAGTCAGACAAATTCTCGAAGGACAACTGGGTAAAATTTGGCTTAATGGCGAAATATCCAACTTTTCCTCCCCCAGCTCAGGTCATTGGTATCTCACCTTAAAAGACCACTCTTCACAGATCCGTTGCGCCATGTTTAAGGGCCGTAACCAGACGGTCAGCTTTAAGCCCATCAATGGTCAGCAAGTGCTGGTCAAAGGCGCGATCAGCGTTTATGAACCCAGAGGCGACTATCAATTATTAATTGAGTCCATGCTGCCCGCTGGGGATGGATTACTCGCCCAGCAGTTCGATGCACTCAAGATGAAGCTCGCAGCCGAAGGATTATTCGCCGCCGACACCAAAAGATTGCTACCCAAAAATATTCAACGCATTGGCGTTATTACGTCACCTACGGGTGCGGCGATCCGTGATGTGTTACATGTATTGGCAAGGCGCGATCCTTCGATTGAAGTCATTATCTATCCGACTCAAGTTCAGGGCGAAACCGCGGCGCAGAGTATTTGTCAGGCAATCAATATCGCCAACCAACGTTTAGAAGTCGATGTATTACTGCTCACCCGCGGCGGCGGTTCGCTTGAGGATTTGTGGTGTTTTAACAGCGAAGCCCTCGCCCACACGATTTATAACAGCGCCCTGCCCATTGTCAGCGCCGTCGGCCACGAGGTTGATACGACTATCAGTGATTATGTTGCTGATATCCGCGCCCCAACACCCTCTGCGGGCGCGGAGCTATTATCACAAGACAGTGATAATAAGGCGCAAAAACTCGCCACAGCCTTATCGCGCCTGCAACAAAGCGCGAAACATTATCAGCTTAAACAAGAAAGACGACTTAGTTTGCTAGAGCACAGACTGCAACGCCAAGACCCTAAACGGACTTTGCAGCAGTTCGAACAAAGATTCGATGAGATGCAATTACGACTAGAGTCCGCGCTGTCGAATCGCTTGCATCTGCTCAGCCGCCGTCAGCAGTTGCTCGCAAGCCGCCTTGAACAGCAATCTCCCAAGCATAAACTCGCCATTGAGGGTAACCGCTTAAGTTATCTTGCGAGCCGCTTACAGGATGCATTGCAGGACAAACTCAGCCAAAGTGAACAGCGGATAAAATACGCGGCCCATCAACTCGAAACCGTCAGTCCGCTTGCCACTTTAAGCCGTGGTTACAGCATTACCACTGACATCCACAATCAAGTGGTCGACTCTGCTGATAAACTGGCCATAGGTGATAGTTTGCAGACCCGCTTGCGCCATGGACAAGTGATTTCAACCGTCACTCAGATAAAGCCGCTCGAATAAATCTACATGACGCTGAAATAGTCTTAAAACACAAAAGGAACCCTAAGGTTCCTTTTGTTTCAAATGTGTCTGGTAAAAAACACTATTTGGTTTTTCTGTCTTTAATATGGCTTTGTGCGCGCTTGCGGCGGCGCTCTTGGCTCATAGTCAACTTCTCAGTCTTGTTTTCAAATGGGTTATCACCCTCTTGGAAACGCAGCTGGATTGGCGTACCTACGACTTTCAATGAACGACGGAAGTAGTTCATCATGTAACGCTTATACGAGTCAGGCAGTCTACTCACTTGGTTACCGTGAATAACCACGATTGGCGGATTGTAACCACCGGCGTGAGCGTATTTAAGCTTCACACGACGGCCATTCACTAATGGCGGCTGGTGATCGTCCTGCGACATTTGCATAATACGGGTCAGCATAGAAGTGCTGACGCGGCGTGTGGCACTGTCGTAAGCTTCTTCAATCGATTCAAATAAATGGCCAACACCAGTACCGTGCAGCGCCGAAATAAAGTGAATACGGGCAAAGTCGATAAAACCAAGACGACGGTCAAGCTCGCTCTTCACGCGATCTTTAATGCCTTGGTCGATACCATCCCACTTGTTGACGGCAATAACTAAAGCGCGACCCGCATTGAGTGCGAAACCTAACAGACCTAAATCTTGCTCGGCAATACCTTCACGGGCATCGATGATAAGCAAAACCACGTTAGCATCTTCAACCGCTTTCAAGGTCTTGATCACTGAGAATTTCTCAATGACTTGATGTACTTTACTGCGACGACGAACACCCGCGGTATCGATAATCACGTACTCGCGACCTTCACGTTCCATTGGAATGTAAATACTGTCACGGGTCGTGCCGGGTTCATCAAATACCACAACGCGCTCTTCACCTAGAATACGGTTAGTCAGGGTTGACTTACCGACGTTAGGTTTACCTATGATCGCCAGCTTGATAGGCAAATCTTGCAGACGCTTTTGCTCAGCTTCGGCTTCTTCTTCGGTATATTCACGCTCTTCAGTAACTTCGTCCTCACCTTGACGCACAATGCCCATCGCTTCGGCATAAGGGGTCAGTGCGTATTCGATCATATTGGTCACACCACGTCCTTGAGACGCCGCCATTTGGTAAACTTCACCAAGACCTAAAGACCAAAACTCGGCACAAGCTGAATCGGCATCAATACCGTCAACTTTGTTTGCAACCACAAAGGTGGTTTTTTCACGGCTACGTAAGTGCTGTGCAATCGACAGATCCGCAGCGGTTAAACCCGCGCGCGCATCGGTCATAAATAGAACGACATCGGCTTCTTCAATGGCAGCAAGGGATTGCTCAGCCATTTTCGTCTCGATCCCTTCTTCAGTGCCATCGATACCGCCGGTATCGACCACAATGAACTCATAGCCGGATAAGAATGCTCGACCATATTTACGGTCACGTGTTAGGCCAGGAAAGTCAGCAACCAGCGCATCACGCGTGCGCGTAAGGCGATTAAATAGGGTGGATTTACCGACGTTCGGCCGACCAACAAGGGCCACTACAGGGATCATGATTTTGCCTCTAAAAAACTTTTCAATAAAAAGCCCCCGGAACACACTTCCAGGGGCTCAGCAAGGATAACACTTTTAACTATGGAAGTGTTACAACAGCCAACTTTCCGCTGCGACCTTGAACATAGATTTTATCATCCACCACTAACGGCTGGCTGTATAATCCTGAGCTGTCCACTTGGACACGACCCACAATCGTCCCTGTACTGCGATCGATGAAGTGCAAATAACCTTCGAAATCACCCACAACTAAATAGTCTTTATATACAGCCGGAGATGTCAGAGTGCGGTTAGCTAACTCAGAATTACTCCACAGTTCCAAACCGTTACGTTTATCAACTGAGTAGATACGGCTGTGATCGTCAACTAAGTACAAGCTTAGGCCCGCTGATGCTAACTCGTTAAAGCTAGAATACTTACGTGTCCACACAACTCGACCCGTGCGCAGTTCCATCGACACTAAGTTACCGTTGTAGCTCACTGCATATAAGTTGTCGCCAAGGATCAAGGGCGTCATATCCACGTCGGCCATACGCGTAAACTCGTTACCGCCCGTTGGATTGTAAATAGCCTGTTCCCACGCAGCTTGACCATTGTTTTTAATCACAACAGCCACTTTGCCATCGGCGGTACCTATGAAGAAACCACCCGCTTCGTAAGCTGCAGAACCTGTACCGCGCAGGGTCAGATTCGGCAATTGCATTTCATACACCCACAGCTTGGCGCCAGTATCAACGTTAAACGCTTCGAGTGAACCAGAGCTGGTACTGACCACCACGACGTCATCGGCCACAGTGGGAGCAGACAGTAATTCACCGCCCGCAACGACATGCCATAACACTTGACCATCTTCAGCGTTCAATGCAGCAAGCAGCCCACTTTCACCACCTAAAAAGACTTTATTACGCGCAGCAGTCACACCAGCAGCAATACGCGCACCTTCATTTTTAGCTAAAGCGTTATCACGAAACTCTTCGCTGAAATCTTTAGTCCAAACGCGCTCGCCAGTGGCCTCATCGAAGGCAACCACTTCACCATAACGGTCGGCGGCAAAAATTTTTCCATAACTAACGGCGGGGGCAAGGCGAGAATAATAATCACCAACACCATTACCGACAGAGGTGCTCCAACTCACTTCAGGAAACACTGTCGCCTGAATGGCAGTTAACTCACTTACCGGTTCTTCTTCGACATCGCTCGACGAACAGGCGGATAACATGGCCAGACTTAATCCAGCGGCTAGCAGGTTTTTGCACCAAGACTTCATCAAGGGATCCCTTATGCCTGATTTAGGCTATCAAGTTTGATTTTAAGCGCAGGGCTTGTCACCACACCACCATTGTCCATGGCAGCTTGATAAGCTGTTTTTGCCTTCTCAACTTCACCTTGACGAACTAAGAAATCACCTTTCAACTCATCGCGCTGAGCGAAGAAAGCTTTATCTGTTACTTGATCTAAGGTCGCTAGAGCTGCATCAATTTGACCTTGCTCTGCTTGTACTCGTGCTAAACGCAAAGTCGCAATCACATCTAAACCAGCACCGGGTTTAGCCGCAATCACCTTGTTCAAAGCATCAATCGCTTTTGGATAATCCTTCGCTTCTACCGCAGTTTTGGCCACGATCAGTTCTAACAAGGCTTGATAGCCTTTTTGATCGTGATTTTTAGAAAACTCGGCGACACCCGCAAGCATTGCGGCTTCATCGGCAGATTTAGTGGTCAAATTTTGGAACGCTTTTGAAGCTTCTTCCGCTTGCGCCACTTTAACGTCAGAATAATAATTCCACGCATATAGGCCGCCTAAACCCACTACGGCACCGATTAAAATTGAATTTCCGTAATCTTTCCAGAACTGCTTGATAGCATCAACTTGTTGTTCTTCTGTGCTATAAATTTCCACGCGCACGTCCCCTTTATTTGATCAGTTCAGCCAAAAATGTGCCTAAGGCACTTCGAGCTACCCGTTGTTGTTCGATGTCATTGCGTAAATGTTTAACCGTAACCATACCTTCGGCAAGTTCATCTTCACCTATCAGTAGTGCCACACTCGCACCGCTTTTGTCGGCACGCTTCATTTGTTTCTTCACGTTACCGCCGCCACAGTGACTCATCACTTTAAGGTTTGGCAGTGCGTTACGTAATTCCTGCGCGACCTTGATGGCTTCAACCAGACAGCTATCCCCCATGGCCGTGACATACACATCCACTTCTGGCGGAATATCTTTGGTCAGCTCTAAGGTTTCAAGCAGCAAGACAATGCGCTCTAAGCCCATAGCAAAACCGACCGCTGGAGTATCTTTACCACCTAACTGGGCGACTAAACCATCGTAGCGACCACCCGCAAGTACAGTACCTTGTGAGCCTAAACTAGATGTAACCCATTCAAATACAGTGCGATTATAGTAATCTAAACCACGTACTAGACGCGGATTAATGGTGTATTTGATACCCACTGCGTCAAGTAGTTCACGTAATTGTGAAAAATGTGTCTTTGATTCTTCACCGAGAAAATCCATTAACTCAGGTGCATCAACCAATATGGCTTGGACATTTTGATCTTTTGAATCCAATACTCGCAGTGGATTGCTGTACATGCGACGCTTACTGTCTTCATCGAGCGCATCTTTATGCAGCTCTAAAAACGCTATTAAGGCATCACGATAAACAGCGCGCTCAGCAGGATCACCTAAGGTATTTAGCTCTAACGAGACGTGCTCGCTAATACCGAGTTTTTCCCACAGACGTGCCGATAGCATCAAGACTTCAGCATCAATATCAGCCGAGCCAATGCCATACACTTCAACGCCAAATTGGTTAAACTGACGATAACGGCCTTTTTGTGGACGTTCGTGGCGGAACATAGGACCCATATACCAAAGACGTTGCTCTTGGTTATATAGCAGACCGTTTTCGTTACCTGCACGCACTGTCGACGCGGTACCTTCAGGGCGTAGCGTTAAGCTGTCACCGTTATTATCTGCGAAGGTATACATTTCTTTTTCAACAATATCAGTCACTTCACCGATAGAGCGTTTAAAAAGATCGGTATTTTCCACTATTGGAGTGCGGATTTCGCTGTAACCGTAAGCACTGACGCTCGAACGTAGTACCGCTTCCACTTTTTGCCATAGAGGACTTTGAGTTGGCAGAATGTCATTCATTCCGCGAATCGCTTGGATCTGTTTTGCCACTGTATCGACTCGTCCGATTTCGCTAAATTAATAAAAATGTCACGCATTATAGGCTTTTGAGCGTAAAACGTAAAACGACCCCGTCGGTTTCGGGGCCTAGCTCAACATCATTAGGCGTAATCTATGCCCAAATGCGGGTACATATTACTCAGTTGTGTCTTTGATTTGAATACGGTTCGCCATTTGAGTGGCTTTTGCGCGAATTTTCGCTTCGAGGGAATCGACAATGTTGTCGTTGTCAAAACGTTCTTTTTGACGTTCACCCTCATCATAGTAACCGCTCTTATTGTGCCCACCAGTTAAACCGATGTGCGACACTAAGGCTTCACCTGGGCCGTTAACTACGCAGCCGATAATAGACACATCCATGGCGGTAGTCACGTCTTCGAGGCGACGCTCTAACTCATTGACTGTACTGATCACATCGAACTCTTGACGAGAACAAGATGGACAGGCAATGAAATTAATGCCACGGCTACGAATACGCAGCGACTTTAAAATGTCAAAACCGACTTTGATTTCTTCGACCGGATCAGCGGCCAAGGAAATACGTAGGGTATCACCTATGCCTTCGGCCAATAACATACCTAAGCCTACGGCCGATTTCACTGAACCCGCGCGCGCGCCACCGGCTTCTGTAATGCCTAAATGCAGGGGTTGACGAATTTGTTTTGCTAATAAACGGTAAGATTCGACCGCTAAAAATACATCGGAGGCTTTAACGCTGACCTTAAACTGGTCAAAGTTCAATCTGTCCAGAATATCCACATGGCGCATAGCTGATTCAAGCAAGGCTTCAGGTGTGGGTTCTTTGTACTTGTCCATTAGATCTTTTTCTAATGACCCACCATTCACACCAATACGGATGGGAATATTATGGTCACGGGCACATTCCACCACGCTACGAATACGCTCTTCATTGCCTATATTGCCCGGATTGATTCGAAGGCAATCGACACCGTACTCGGCAACTTTTAGAGCAATGCGATAATCAAAATGAATGTCGGCCACTAAAGGAACATTGACCGCTTGCTTAATGAGCTTAAAGGCTTCAGCCGCATCCATAGTGGGTACAGAGATACGCACTATATCGGCACCGACTTTCTCTAAGGCACGAATTTGAGCAATTGTCGCTTCAACATCTGTGGTCTTAGTATTGGTCATTGACTGAACAGCAATCGGCGCCCCATCACCAATCGGTACATTACCCACATAAATGCGGGTGGAAGGACGTCTTTTTATGGGAGTTTCATTATACATGCTTAATACGCTCTATTTCGGTACGTGCTGCAGATCATTACGCGGTCGTTAGGCTTTAGGCAAGGTTAAACGCGCGACTCGTCCCTTGGGAAAATCCGCTAGGCTAACAATTTGACCATCTAAGCTTAAGGTCGCTACATGGGGTGCACCTAAAATGACTTTAAACGGTGGCACACCGCTCACTTGCACTGTTGCGCCAGCGCCTTTAACACCATCGACTAACGCTTTACCTTTAGCATCAACAATGTTTATCCAGCAATCACCCGTCAACTGGACATCTATAATCGATTGTCCTGCAACAGCAACCAAAGTACTTGCTGCAGTGGCAGTGGTCGTTGATGTTGTGGTCGGTGAAGGCGTTGCACTAACAGGCTGTTGGACTACAGGAGCTGTCGTTTGCGGAACCGATGGCGTTGTGGCTGCGATTGCTGAACCGCCATCTTCATTACTCGTATCAACGGTCTGAGGATAATTATTGTCCGTTGGTCCTGTGCTGACATCAATAGTGCTTGCATCAGTATCTTTAATTGGACCATCGATAGACATTGAGCCGTTTGCGGCAATCTCAGTCAAACGAGGACTGGCATCCGTTTCGGTCAATAACACATCACCTGGCAGCGTCTGATTCGCTGCTGCGACCTCTTCAGCCGTGGGTTGCGACACATCAATAGTGCTTAGCAAGGTCGTTTTTTGCATCCACCAGACGACTAACGAACCGAGTAACACTATGACGATAAAAATACTCAGCCAAGTTAAACGTGTATCGCGAGCTTGATATGTGGTTTTGCGTGAAAAACTTTGCATTGCAGGCTCAGTCACAACTGGCACTTGCTGCACAAGACAAGCTTCAATCAAAGCCGCATCGGCACTGACCATACGCGCGTAGTTTTTCACATAGCCACGTACATAAGTCGATGAGGCTATATTCGTAAAATTGTCAGCTTCAATATCTTCAATAATACGAGGACGTAGATGCAGCTTTACAGCGGCATCTTGAATACTAAGGCCCATTTTTTCGCGGGCGGCTTTTAATAAAGTACCAAGCGTGACATCTAGCGCGACTGATTGCGGTGCTACCGACTCAACTGGCGCATTGGTTTCATGATCTTTCATTGATGCAAATTAACTCTGTATTGCTTGGCCTGAGGTGATGCTGGGAATTTGGCAAGCAATAAAATACCAAATCTCTTCACAGCGGCATCATCATTCACTGCCTGCTCTATTTTGATCCCGAGCGCTAAACTTTCTGGAGTTTGCTCAGCCACTTGGTGATAGCGCGCTAATTGGTTTCGCGCCTGAATAAAATCACCTTGATCGACTTCTAACTCTGCCAACTCCAGTAATGACACCGAGCGTCTCGGGTCATACTTTAACGCCATCTGAAAATACTGTCGTGCCTTTTCTGCTTGTCCTGCTTCGCGACTACAAAGACCTAAGTTCTCATAGCTTGAGGCAGTGCGCGTATATTTGGGCATTTCAATTGCGGCCAAAAACATTTTTTCAGCTTTGTTGTATTGCTTTTGTTGGCACAAAAACACCCCGAAATTATTCATGGAATCGCCAGAGGCGTCCTTAGTACTAATGGCATTCATGTACGACTCTTCGGTACGCACTAAATCGCCCACGGTTTGATAGTAATAAGCCAGAGCGGTATGCACATCTTCGAGCTCTGGAGCATATTCTAATGCTTTATCAAGATTGTATTTGGCTTGTTCCGTGCTACCTCGATTTAAATAGGTTAAACCGAGCTGCATCCGCTCTCTTGCGGCGGCGACTTTGTCTAACTTTCGTTCCGAAACAGGAATATCTGTCCCAGTATAAGTACGCTCAGTGACGCAGCCTGTCATCAATAATGACAGGCTTAAAATCAACGAAAACCTTGGCAATCCATGCTTCATGGGCAAGCCTATAAATCTGTGCAAACAAAGAGTTAATTCATTGTGACTGAAATCTGGTTTTCTTGCATGCGTTTTTTCGCTAAACGTTTCGTTCTGTCGCGAATATCACCAGCTAACTGACCGCAAGCGGCATCAATGTCATCACCACGGGTTTTACGTACAATGACAGTAAAACCGTATTCCATAAGAACCTTAGAAAAACGGTCGATACGTGAATTAGATGAGCGGCCATAAGGCGAGCCAGGATACGGATTAAATGGGATCAGATTCACCTTACAAGGTGTATCTTTCATTAACTTAGCTAACTCATGGGCTTGATCTGTGCTGTCGTTGATATGATCTAGCATCACATATTCAACTGTCACGCGGCCGCGGTTAGCATTTGATTTAGCAATATAGCGACGAATACCCGCTAAAAACTCATCCAGCGGATACTTTTTATTGATCGGGACCAGAATGTCACGCAACTCATCATTCGGTGCATGAATACTGACAGCAAGTGCCACATCGATGGCATCGCCCAGTTTATCTAACGCTGGCACTACGCCTGATGTTGATAAAGTCACGCGGCGCTTTGATAAACTAAAACCAAAATCATCGAGCATGATGTCCATCGCAGGGATCACATTGGCTAAATTGAGTAATGGCTCACCCATGCCCATCATCACGACGTTAGTGATCGGACGCTCGCCCGTGTCTTTTGCAAATCCTAAAAAGTGCGACACGCGCCAGATTTGGCCGACGATTTCAGAAACCGTTAAGTTACGATTAAAACCTTGCTGACCCGTCGAGCAGAAAGTACATTCCAGCGCACAACCAACCTGTGAAGATACACACAAGGTCGCACGATCATCCTCAGGAATATAAACCGTTTCCACTTCTTGGCCTTGGCCAACATTAATTGCAAATTTTATCGTACCATCGGTCGATTTTTGGAAACTCGAAATTTCTGGTGCAACGATCTCGCAGCGGGCCGCCAACTTTTGACGTAACACTTTGTTGATGTTGGTCATCTCTTCGAAGTCACTGACACCGAAATGATATAGCCATTTCATGAGCTGATCGGCACGAAAGGGTTTTTCACCCATTTCCGCAAATAATGCGCGCATCGCCTTACGATCAAGGTCTAATAAATTGATCTTCTTTTCACTCATATAGCTAACCTCAACACCAAAAACCGGATCCTGCAACAGGGCGGCGAATTATACAGACGCAAATAAATTTTAGCCAGTAACTCAATTCACCTATGATAGAATCTCCAAGGGCTAATATTGGCCTAAAATACGGAGTTGTAATTCCACCTATATGTTAACCCTCATCATTATAGTGCTTGTCGCTGTTGCTGTTTCTTTTCTGTGCAGTGTGTTCGAAGCAGTTCTGTTATCGGTTACCCCAAGTTATATCGCATCACTCGAACAAACTGACAGTGCCGCAGCCGCGCGCTTGCGTAGATTGAAAGAGAATGTCGAAGCCCCTTTGGTGTCAATCCTTACCCTAAATACTATCGCTCATACCGTCGGTGCCGCCGTTGCAGGTGCGCAAGCGGCTAAAGTATTTGGTGACGATATGTTAGGTGTTTTCTCGGGCGTATTAACCTTTATTATCCTGTTTTTCTCAGAAATCATTCCTAAATCATTGGGTGCAAACCATTGGCGTCGCCTCGCACCAAGTGTTTCTGTTGCCGTGCTGTGGATGAAGCGTACCACTAAACCGCTGATCTGGATGTCACAGCAAGTCACTCGCCTAATGGGCAAAGGTGATGAAGGCCACTACATACGCCAAGAGATGAGTGCTATGGCCAAAATTGGCCATGAATCCGGTGAGCTTGATGAGCAAGAGTCAAAAATTTTGACGCAAATGCTGAAGGTGCGAGATATGCCAGTCACGGCGATCATGACGCCGCGCACTGTGATGTTTTCTTTACCCATAGATCTCACCCAAAATGAGTTTGTGCGCCAATACCGCGACAAGCCTTTTACCCGAATTCCAGTATACGACCAAGATCATGATGATGTGATTGGTTACATTACCCGCACCGATGTATTGCTAGCAGAGCGTTACACGCCAGAAGCACCGATTGGTGAACTTAAACGGAGTTTATTTGTGGTGCCTGAAACCGCAAAAATTCTGCCACTTTTTGAGCGTATGATTAAACGTAACACCCAAATTGCGATGGTGGTCGACGAGTACGGCAGTAGCCAAGGTATCGTAACTCAAGAAGATATCATCGAATCTATGTTAGGATTAGAGATTGTCGATCTAAACGACCCCGCGACCGATATGCAGCAATTGGCACGTAAACTTTGGACTAAGCGCATGAAGCAAAAAGGCATTCGCCTATCCGATGACGGTGATTTTGAAGCCGCATCCGATGATGACGAAGCCAAATCCGGCTGAAGGCTAACCAAGTTTAGTGCTTGTTAATATAAAGGGAGCCTAGCTCCCTTTATTCTTTTAGAATGCGGATGACTCAGAACCCTCTGAAACTCGCATTTTCAGGTTGCTTGGGTATATACTCACCCGCCGTAATAGAGGTAAGTTATGACACAGAGCTACACACTCTCACTCGCGCACATTAATGACACCCATTCGAATTTTGAACCCTGCCGCGTCCAATTTAGCCTTAACATAGGTCAACATAAGCTAGATGTGACCAGCCATAGCGGTGGTTATGCCCGCATCGGCCATCACATCACAAAAGCGCGTCACACCGCTGCACAAACCAATACGCCTTTTATTTTCCTGCATGGTGGTGACAGCTTCCAGGGCACGCTGTATTTCAGCCATTTTAAAGGTAAGGCCAACGCCCACTTACTCAATCTGTTGGCACCTGATGCTATGGTCATTGGCAACCACGATATTGATGAAGGTAACGCCAGACTTGCCGAGTTTGCCAAGCAAATTGATTTCCCATTGCTTGCGGGCAATATGGATTTAAGCCAAGAAGATCTCAACAAACCCGGTTGTCTGCGAGGTTTGCCTAATATCTTGGATTATGATCATGAGCAAAAACGCGCGAAATACCTGCTTAAGCCCTTCCACGATAAGACATTAGCAATTGTCGGTATTACCTTAGATCAGATGAAAGAGATCGCTCGTCCCGATCCCGACACCCATTTTGTCGATGCTATCGCCACTACCGCGCGCACGGTTGAGCACCTTAAAAATCAAGGTATTAAGCATATTATCGTGCTCAGTCACTTAGGCTTAGATCAGGATAAACGCCTCGCGGCCGAAGTCGATGGTATTAGCCTTATCGTCGGCGGTCACACGCATACGCTACAGGGGGATTTTCGCGCCTTAGGTTTGAGCAACCTGCCCTACGGTGAAGTCATCAATAACACGCCCATAGTGCATGCGGGTAAGTATGCCGAAGTCGTCGGCTTGGCCGAGGTAGTATTTGACGCTGAAGGTAAAATGCTGAGCTTAACAGGCGGCAACTACTTCATGCTAGATCAACACTTTATCTTAAGTGCTAACACGGCAGTCGATAACCAAGATTACCAAGCTGTGCGCCAGCAGCTTAATCAGCATCCGAATATCTTTTGGGATGATGCCGATGCCGATATCGATGGCGTGATCCGAGATATCTACAAACCCGCTATCGCAGAGATGGAAAACAAAGTGTTAGCACTGGTGCCGAAGAACTTAGTCCATACCCGCTTACCCTCTAAAGCCCTGCCCCACGGCAGTGAAATAGCACCTTGGGTGAGTCGCAGCATGTTCCAAGAAGCCAAACTGGTCGACCCAAGAGTGAACTTTGCTCTGCATAATGCCGGCGGTGTACGCCAGTCAGTGGCCCAAGGTCAGTTGACGCTAGCGGATGTGATGGGGCAGTTGCTGCCCTTCGAATTGCCATTAGTTAAATATGAAATTCAAGGCCAGTTCCTCTATCAAGCGCTCGAATCGGCGATTAACGCGGCAACCAACAACAGTGTCCGTGGCACAGGTGCGGGTAGCTTCCCCTACACTTACGGCCTACGGTATTACTACGATGGGCGACGCCCACTGGGTGAGCGTTTATTTAGATTGGAGATGATGCAGCAGGACAGCCAATCACTATGGTATCCCGTTGAACCTGAGTCACTTTACGTAGGAGTTTCAACATCTTATACCGCCGCTGGTAAAGAAGGTTATTCTCCATTGCTGCAAGCCCGCTGGCAGGAGTCGATGGAGTCACTGACTTTGCCACAGGCCTTTATTCGATTCTTGAATCGCTCACCGAATCTGTCTGATTTATTGTCACAGCATGTGCATTACACCAGCCACAGCCAACGTATAGGTTAGGCGCTATGCTCCTCATGGCGTAAACATTAATGCTGTGAGGTGCAAAGTGAGTGGCAACTTACAAAGCACTAAACAAACCTGAGCTTAAAATTGCCAATCACATTGCGGTAAACGCGCAGTAAACCAATCCTGCGCCTTGCCTTCAGCATATTTACGCCATGCCATAAACACAGCTTGCGTTGGGCGCGGCATTTCCACATGACAAGCCACTAGGCTTCCCGCCGCCAACGCATCTAAGATCAAGTGCTTTGGAATGTAACCCACACCTAATCCCAATTGCTGCGCCTTAATTTTGGTCTGCATATTCGGCACACGGATCACTTGGCGACTATCAAATAAACCACTTGATCGCTGTGCTAGGGCAGTCGAACTATCTGCTACCACAATAGAAGGAAATTGCAGCAATGCCTCGGTCGGAATTGGACCTGCATGTTGCGCCAATGGGTGCGCAGGATTTAAAGCAAATACAAACTCCAACTCCCCAATTTCAACCACATGATATTGGCCTTTGGGCAACTCCCCTGTTACGCCGATGGCGATATCGGCACGGCCAGAATAGAGCGCATCCCACCCGCCACCTAAGGACTCTTCGCTGATATTCACAGTCACTTGCTTACCCAGCTCAGTAAACTCACCAATCAACTGCAGCAGGGGTAAATCCGGCACCACTGTATCTATGGCTAAGGTCAATGAAGACTCCCAGCCTGTCTCGAGTTGACGCACCGCCTCTTCGAGCCTTGATGTTGCCGCAAGGATTTCTCTGCCTTGGCGCAGCACAAGTTGACCGACTAAGGTCAGCTCGGCGCGCTGGCCCTTACGTTCAAATAATTTTGTGCCTAAATCGCTTTCCAGTTTCTGCACTGTGTAGGTCAGTGCCGATGGCACCCGAAACAAGGACTCGGCAGCAGCGGAAAAACTGCCTTTCTTATCAATGGCATCGAGCACGATTAATCCATCGAGACTAATAGATGGCAACATATAAACCTTATATTCAAATTATTTGAAATGGACATTGAAAATGTTCCGATTTTCTTTGCCAAAGGTCAAGTCTACACTGCTTAGCAATGGAGAAGTTCTGCGGAACTGCAGCCAAACTGACTTAAGACTGAGTGAACAATACCCTTAACTATTCGTTAAATAATTTGAAATAAGGAATATCCCATGAAAGCACTGATCACAAAAACACTGAAATCAGCCCCGAGTTTTGCCCCACTGGCACTGCGCATTCCTATCGGGATCATCTTAATCGCCCATGGTTCACAAAAACTGTTTGGCTGGTTTGGCGGTTACGGCTTAGAAGGCACTGGACAATGGATGGCATCCATTGGTTTGACACCAGGTTACTTAATGGCATTGATGGCAGGTTCAAGTGAATTCTTCGGCGGCCTGTTCCTATTGCTCGGCCTGCTGACTCGCCCAACGGCCCTCGTCTTGTCATTCACTATGGTTGTGGCGATTTTCTCGGTACATATAGGCAACGGTCTGTTCCTTGCCAATAACGGTTACGAATTTGGTCTCGCCCTATTAGCAGCCACAGTCTCATTGACGGTATCTGGTGCTGGCAAATTCGCTGTAGATAACCGATTCGCTAACCGCATCAAATAAAGGGGAAAGCAAGATGATCACATTAAGAAAAGCACAAGATCGCGGTCAAGCAGACTTAGGCTGGCTAAAGAGTCAACATACCTTCTCTTTCTCTAGCTACTATGACCCAGAGCACATGGGGATTTCATCCCTAAGAGTCATCAACGATGACAGAGTAACACCCGGCGCAGGTTTTGATACCCATGGTCATAAAGACATGGAGATCATCAGTTACGTGATATCCGGCACTATCGCTCACAAGGATAGCTTCGGCAATATCAAAACCTTACCCGCAGGAGAGTTTCAATTGATGTCCGCAGGTAAAGGCATTTACCACAGCGAGTTTAATGCCTCTAAAACCGAGCCGCTGCACTTTTTACAGATTTGGATCCGCCCAGATACTTTAGGCATAGATGCGGGTTATCAGCAAAAGGCATTCGAGCAAAGCTCACCACTGACGGCCGTGGTGACACCAAACGGTGAAAATGGCACGCTCAAAGTGCAACAGGATGCGACCCTATATCGTTTAGTGTTGAGTGAAGGCGAAAAAGTAACGATGGACAGAAGCGCCGCTCAAGCAAATCGTCATCTGTATGTTCAATTGATTGAAGGTACGTTGGATATCAATGGCACAACACTCACGGCTGGGGATGGCGCGCATCTGACACAACTCGCAAGTGTCGACTTTACTGCAACAAGCGGCCCAGTTACCGCATTAGTGTTCGATTTATCGCCTAATGCGTAATACAAGTGATTTAACAAAGCGATTCAGTAATTCAGCTTCACTATTTATTAGTTATTAGCAAACTACCAAGCAAACGATTGAGTAAGTGATTAGATGCCAGCTTGATAAGCACTCACCAAGAAGCACTGCCACAAGTCATCTTTGGCAGTGTTTTTTATTGGCGCTTCTATGGCGATGTTATAAAGCAGTGCTAACGGCTTCGTTTAGCTACCAGAACAGCCCTTGATAAGCTGAGTTAGAGGGCGAGCGTCATGCTGAAGTTAACCAACACTTGAGCTTGACCCTGTGCTTTATCCGCCGCATTCAAAAAACGCTTATGTTCATTACGACGAATACTGCGAAATCCCTGTTTCTCAAAAAAAGGCCGCGCGAGATAGGATGCTTCAACCGTTAATCGTTTCAGCGCTAAGATTTTAACTTCTTCAAACAACGCAAAATACAAAGAGGTCGCCACCCCAGAACGGGCATATTCTGGATGAACAAACAAACATTCCACTTCAGCAGCGGCTTCAACATCGCTGTCGGCGCCTATCTTAAGATTGATAAAACCCACCAGCATATTATCGGTTTCGGCAACCCAAATAGTGGTTCCCTGTAAGCGTTCAAGCCAATAACTCTCGCTGCGGGTCTCACCTTCAATATAAGCCCAAGCAGAGCGCTCGGCAAACGAGTAAAACTCGCCAGAGCCTTGCATTACACTCGCCTCAAAGATTGCCGCCAACTGCGAGACATCCGATGGCGTAAATAGTCGAATCTTCATTCTCTGCCCTCCATCTTGAATCATTAATTGACTTAGATTAACCGAATTCTAATTTAAGCTAAACAGTGCTTATTTAGTTAAATAGTGTCACTAAACGGCGTTAAGCTAATGTTTTACTATGGAATACCTTACATCACTTTCTAGCTGAAACCATAGTAAACGCGCGTTAAATATTCTTTCCTATATTCTTTTCCATATAGAAACCGGGGATCACTTGCCCAAGTTTTTGCTGATAACTGCGCTGTATTTGAATAAATCCCATCCGAGTAAACAACCCTTTAGAGAGATAAGATGCGTCCAAGCTCAAGCGCACATAGCCTTGTGCCTTAGCCCAAGCTTCTAAAACAAGATAAGCGCGCTCACCTAATCCCTGACCTTGATAATCTGGATGTATATATAAGCTATCTAAGTAACCTTGACGGGGGAAATGGGTTTCGACATTGATAAAACCGCAACAAACAGAAGAAGCAGTCGCTTCATCTATGGCTAAAACCACCCACGCCTTCGAGCGACGTAACCGTAAATCCCAATGTTTAGCCGATCTTGGCGCCGCAGACCAAGCCATAAGCTGCGCCTGCGCATAACGAACATGGGTAATGCTGTGCACGCAAAGGTGAAATAACTCACTCACTTCACGTGCATAACATGACTGATAAGGCTGGATCTCGAACTGTTCAAACGCCATCACTTGAGTGATCCCCTGCTGAGTAATAACGGCTAGAAAAATAGCCGCTATTTTGCCGCCTTTGTCCCCATCGAGATAGTCACAAACTCAGATTTAGCGGCATTGAACGCTAAAAACAAAAACGGCCTCGAAAGTATCGAAGCCGTTGAATTACAGAGGCGCTCAGGTTAGCGCACTCGATACTGCTGACTATTTCTTATCGATTTGGCCAACAAATAACAGTTTATCAAAGGTGCGGTTCAAGGTTTTGCTGGTGAATTCGTTCATCCACATTTGCTCAACCACAGCCACTTTATCGCCTTTGCTCACTTCAGTTTGAGGACCCGCGGCCCAAAAAGTGGTATCAGCTTCTTTAATCTGTACGTAGGTGTAACCACCACCGTTCATCGTATCAACAACAGTACCTTCGTGGGTGACACCCTGAGCCCAAGCACTTGACATGCCTAACGCTAAAGTCGCTACTGCCGCTAATTTTACCCATTTTGCCATCATGCCTGCGTTCCTTTTGTTTTGCTAATATGCTGCATTAAAGCACGCTAAAAACAATAAATCGCTAATCTCTATCACGAAATACAACACTTATCGCAAAAGCAGTATTTTTCTTAAAAGAAGGGAACTCATTTCAACAGCGGTTTTAGCATGCCTTCTAAGCCATTAAGTTTGATTTCGTACATTAGCGCTAATTGCTCACCAAGTTTCCCCTGAGGAAAACCTTGCTTATGGAACCACACCAAATAAGGTTCGGGTAATTCGAGCAACTTACGTCCAGCGTACTTACCAAAGGGCATTTTTTGATTAACAGCATCAATAAGGAGTTGCTGATCCATAGGTTGTTATCTCATACAGAACGTCACGATAATCCTACGGATGCTACAACATAAGCGAACGAATGTCGCCGTTAACTCACGCAAAAGTGACTATATACCCAAGGGCTAAAATACGCGCTAGCTAACATCCAAAAGGCATTCTCACATGAATATTAAGCGATAATTTTTAACAGATTAGGCCCTAAATTAGCGCAGGGAGCATACTGAAAACCATATTCACTACATAAGCGCTCATGCTCACCATGGGCGGTCATACTGACACAAGTTCCCGCACTCGCATGGTCATCAACAAAGGCCATCACCCGCTCAAGTATTATCTTTGCTAGCCCGTAGGATTGGTATTCGGGTAAGACAATAAAATCTTCAATCATCAAATGCCCGGGCTTGTTGCCATAAACACACGCCGTTGCCAATAGATTAGACTTAGCGGCCCCAGCGCCGGCATGCTCCAATTCAGTCTTGTCACTTAATCGAATAGAGACCCAGAACAATGCCTGTACATCCGCAAGTTCAACGCCAATAGAAGGGAGGCCAACTGTGGCCCGCAGATTAAGTAGTTCATGAAATAACGTTGCAGTTTCAACGAGTTCAAACTTAATAGGCATAATAGTTTTGATATCCATTTGGCATCCCTTCTCCATGGTTGAAATTTCAAGCGATTTAGACGTCAGTCTATAGAGATGATAAAGCCAGCATTTGGCAGTTTGATGACAAGTGCCTCACCAAACAAGACCACTTTCGACTGAGAAGCTGATAATTTACTCAGATCAGTTAATAACATTTAGAAATATAAAATTAACATTTGTACCAAGGAAGAAATAAAAAACTACACCCTAAGTCCTATGCACAGTTACCGATCACCACAAACAACCCTTTTAACTGACGGATAACAGATAAAACAATGTAAAACCAATAAGATAAAAAAACATTTTTATAAATCCCTCGTCTCATCTTTTTTGTCAAATTAACGGCATATGACCAGATACTGACAGAAAAACGCCTACGACAATTTAATTAAAAAAACGTCAAAAATCAGCCAATTGACCGAGATTAACATTAGGTTTACATTCGATTTCGGACATCAATGCGGATAGATCCAAACACATCAACTCGCTGCACAAGGGTCATCAAAAGAATTAAGGAATACGTCATGATAGTCTTAATCGGTGGAGAAAAAGGCGGCAGCGGTAAAAGTTGCTTGGCCCAAAATATAGCTGTATTTCTAACCACAGAATGTAACGCCTCGGTCATTATGGTGGACTGCGATCCCCAGCGCACCACCTCTGACTGGATCCATGCAAGAAACAACAATCCGCAACTGGCCAGCATCAATTGCGTGCAGCTTTACGGTAAGATCCGTAATGACTTACTCAGTCTTGAGCAACACTATGATGTCGTTCTCGTCGACTGCGGTGGTCAAGATAACCTAGCGCTACGAGCAACCATGTCAGTCGCCTCTTACATTTTAATGCCCTTAAGACCTAAGCGCCGCGATTTAAAAACTGTGTGTCACATGGACGATATCGTCGCGACGTGTAAGATGATTAATCCCAAGTTACAGGCATCTTTTGTGATCACCCAATGTCCAAGTCTACCCAATCAAGCTAACCGAATTTTAGAGGCCAAAGAAGTCTGTAAAACCTATGATATCCATGTCCTTGACGCGATAACTTACTGTCGTAATGTTTATGATGACAGTGAAGAATCAGGATTATCGGTAATTGAAATCGAGCCCGCAGGAAAAGCAGCCGAAGAAATTCGCACTATCGCCTGCGAACTATTCCAAGTCGATTGTGCTGCCAGCTTAGCCAATCTCCTACATCCCGCGATACACGCTAAGGGGGTGAGTCAAATGCATCATCATTTGCCCCATCAAACTCAATCCACTCACACGACTACTCAACGAAGGGGGCAAAATGGGACTCAGCGATCTCAAGAAAAACGCTATGTCATCTAGCAGCTTACAGCACTCGCTTTCGTTAGATGAGTTTATTGAAGCGGCAAACTTGTACGCAATGGGACAAAGTCTGAATAAGATAAAAAGCAATCTAGATCATAAAGCAGATGCAACTGTCACAAAAAACACAGGCTCACAGGCAAATCACATCACAACTGACATGGCCCAGAGCCATTCAAATGTGTTGAGCTTACACAAACAAAGCCTAGAAACAGACGTATTATTCCCGGCAAAAGTAGAAACAAAAACACACTATCGCAAAGCAACATTTTCCCTCAGTGAAGCGGCTATAACCCATCTTGCTACACTGGCAGAAGAAAGCACTATATCCAAATCAAAACTGCTCCGACTCTTGATTGAACAACACTTCGACCTACCTATTGCCTTGAGGCAATTACAAGAACAACAACGCCAAAACCGTTAACGATTCGCACTACTCCCACCCTTTTCCGGTAACTTAGCTAAGATCGAGTTACCGGCTTTTTACTCAAAAAGTTAAAAACACAATAAAAACCATCATAAAATCGCGGCATAAGTTCTGATCCCACCTATCCTTAAATATACATAATGCTGAATTAATGATATTAACTCAGAGTCAATACGTAACATTAAGGTGTTATTTTTGTTAAACCAGATCAGATTTATTTTTCTTTGTTTAACCGCAGCGATAATGATGCCCTGTTACGCAGAATTTTCATTGGCACAAATCCCGCCGCTAACAAACAAAACCCCCATTACTTTGGTCGCTGAAAAAGGATTTTGGACCGACTATTTAACCCAAGAAATGTTACCTAAATTCACCGCAAAAACCGGCGTAAAAGTGCAAGTGGTCAGTACTGAATTAGAGGATATGTTTAACTTACAGACCCAGAATTTACTTCAAGGTTCAGGCAAATACGATTTACTCACAATGGAAGCGGGCTGGGCTAAAGAATGGGCTGCCAATGGTTATACAGTGCCCTTAATTGAACTCGCTAAACTTTACGATCCCGATGGCGAAAAGGCCATGGAGAAATACCTAGAACCCTATTACCCATCGCTACTTAACATCTTGTCCTATCAAGGTGAAATCCATGCTATTCCCTATAACAATTATGTTATGGGTAATCATTATCGAGCAGATCTCTTTGATAATAAAACTGAAAAAGCTCACTTTCTGCGTCAGTTTGGCTATCCACTCGCACCAGCAAAAACCTTAACAGAGTTACGAGATCAAGCTCAGTTCTTCACTCGTAAAGCAGGCACTACATTAGCGAATAAAATACTGACTCATGACTTTTACGGTCTAGCGCTAATGTCGGGTGATAAGCCCCATATTAACGATGAATTCTCTAGCATGATTTGGAGCTTAGGTGGCACTTGGATGCAGCCCGTCTATAACAGCCAGAAACAGATCTCCCATTTTGAAGTGCCTACCATCAACCATGAAGCCATTGAAGCGGCCAAACAATATCGCGAATTAATGCCCTATGCAGTTCCCGCTAACGAGCAGTTTGCTTTCAATGAAGCAGCTAATGCTATTGCGACAGGTCAAGCGGCAATGTGGCCTTTTGCCTACAATAATCTGTGGTATAAATCCTTTAAAGTTGAACAGAACATTCTCGGCGCGCGTCTAGCCGTAAGCCAAGTGCCTGGCGGTTATCCCTACAATGGCGCTTATGCCTTTGCCGTTAGCTACGACAGCAAAAACCCTCAAGCTGCCTATTGGCTGCTCAAATATATGGGCACCTATGAGGCACAACATGCCTATGCTATGGGGGGTGGTAATCCCTGTCGTATGGATGTAGTAACAGCCCCAGAATTTAAAGATGAATCTTTAAGAGGCATAGCTGGCGCATTTGAGGCAAGCCACATAGCCAATATGTTTTGGTCTACTAAGGTCTTATCCTTTGGGCATTTCACCAGTACTGCCATGGGACAAATTTACCCTGAACTCAGCCACGCCTGTTTTAGCGCAAGCCGCAGACCCGCTAACAGTGAAGATATTTTCATTAAATTAAGTGCAGAGATAAAACACCTCCAAAATACCTATGGAGAGGTACCTGCTATTGACAAAGAAAATAATGCCAAGCACTAAACCACTGAAAAGTTTGAAACAAAAAATAACCTCAGCCTTCTATATCATAGTGGGCATGGCGCTATTAAATGGTGTTGTCGCCATACTACTGTCACAGCAACTAAAATCAGAAATTGAACACTTAGTCGGGGTAGATGTGGTAAAAGTCACCACTGCGCTGCAACTGGCAAAAAACAGTGAAAAACTACAAATCATTACTGCACGCTTGAATAATTATTATGATGAAAAACAAAGAACTAGCCTGTTAGGCGAACTTTCCGCACAATGGGAATTACTCATCAATGACTCACGACTACTGGCCTCGATAGAAACTTCTACAGTCAATAAGCAAGAATTAAATTACGCCTTAGATACTCAACTGTATTACTTACAACAACTGCCATTACTCAACACGTTAACCGATACTGCCTTACAAGCCAATTCACAGGCAGCCAATATTCAAGCCAACTTAACGTCAATGGCGTCGGGATTTAGCGATGAAATGCAAACCCAATTTCAGCGTATCAATACGGACTCTGAACGTCAGCTTAAGCTGAAAAACGTTGACCAGATTGCTTTAAATATCAATACCAATCAGCAGCTATCTTTATTTAGTCATCTAGGAGAACACTTATTTACCCAGTTAACTCAAGTGAATATCATCGACAATCTAGTTGAACTAAACCAAACCCAAAGAGATGCTATGCGACTGCTGTTAAGCATGGAGGCTATGCTTGATAGTATCGGTGGCGATAAAAACTTATATTTGAATTTGTTATCACAAATAAAACAGACCATGGTCGGTGAAGACAACCTCTTTGAACTTTCTCGCAAAGCGATTAGAAGCACTCATATCGCCAATGCGCATTTAGAATACCAAGCTGATGCCGCACAAATCGTTGCGACCTATACGCAGGATCTCGTTAACCAAGTTGAAAATGAAATTCAGCAAACTGGCCGCAAACTTAAAAACGATAGCACCGCATTTATCGTATTAATTTTCTGCAGTGGCATCTTATATTGCTTCTTCATCTGGCTCACCAGTTGGCACTTTATCACTAAGGGAATCATCAAGCCTGTCATGGCGACTCGAGATGCAATGAATGCCATTGCCAATGAAAAACTCGACGCCAGAATGCCTGTCACTGATAACTTAGAGCTCCAGCAAATGGTCAGCTCCTTAGAGACATTAAAAAGCTACGCAGCTCAGGTTAAAGGCATGGCCGAAACCGACGGATTAACTGGCTGCTATAATCGCCGCTATTTAGATTTACAACTCCAAAAAGAATTAGAGTATGCAAGGGACCACAACATGCCCCTAGGTATAATTCTGTTTGATATTGATAATTTTAAACAATTTAACGACAGGTATGGTCATGTCGCAGGCGATCAATGTCTTAAGAAAATCGTGAATGCAACCAAATCGATCTTGAAACAACCCACTTACATGCTTGCCCGCTATGGCGGAGAGGAGTTCATGATAGTACTGCCATCGAGCAATCTCGAGGAGGCATATCATTTTGCTGAAATATTACGCAATAAAATCATCAGTTTAAAAATACCACATGAAGACTCCCCCCATGACGGCATACTGACCATCAGCGCTGGTATTACTTGCTGGGAGCGATCACAACCTATGGATACGAATAGCTTAATTAATCAAGCTGATGAGGCTCTCTATCACGCCAAACTAACAGGTCGCAATCGTACAGAGACACGACTAAACCAACCAGTTCGCTATTCCTAACCATAAAATGCGGCAACTATTCAGTTTCTTTTTTCACCAGAGGATTGAGTTACGCTGACTTCACCCCCATTAGCTAATACTAAGTTAATCAGGATAAAGTCAGGGAAGTATGCTCGCTATTGTTATCACGCTTATCCTAGGAATTGGCGCAATTACCTGGCTACTGTCGAGTCGTTGGCGCAAGACCTTACATCGTCGACGAGTCACGATGAAACCTTTTCCAAAAGAATGGCGCAGCATTCTCAAAAAAAGACTGCCTTACTTCCATGCTCTACCCGCAGATCTACAACTGCAACTCAAACGGCATATCCAAATTTTCATCGATGAGAAAGTCTTTATCGGCTGCGATAATTTTGAGATCACGGATGAAGTAAGAGTCACAATCGCGGCCCAAGCCTGTCTACTGCTACTCAATCGTAAAACCGACTTTTACCCCAAACTGAAACAGATTTTGGTCTATCCCGATGCCTTTATCGTCAATAATCAACATAAAGACACTAGCGGTATCGTGTGGGAACAACGCAATGTGCTGGCAGGGGAATCATGGGAATACGGTAAAGTTGTACTCTCATGGAGAAATACTTTAGACGGCGCCGCCGATCCCCATGATGGTAATAATGTCGTAATCCATGAGTTTGCCCATCAGCTCGATCAAGAAGATGGCCAAGCCAATGGCGCACCCATTCTGCAGCATTTTGCCGACTACAGCACTTGGTCTGAAGTGCTAAATAGGGAATTTACCCAATTACAACACAGTGCAAATTTTGGCACCCCCTCATTATTTAATTATTATGGTGCGACTAATCCCGCTGAGTTTTTTGCCGTCATCACCGAAGTCTTTTTTGAGAAACCAGAGGATTTTTACCAACAACACCCAGAATTGTATCGGGAACTGAGCCGCTTTTATCAACTCGATCCGATAAACTGGCATTAACCCATAAAAGTAGAGGCACGCAAATGCTCAAAGACACTCATGCATTCTCAGTTAAAGGTTCCAATATTCATCGCGCTACCTTGGGGTTACTGCTCAGCGCGTTAATGCTTGGCGGCCTTAATGTAAGCGTACAGGCACAGGACTCGCCAACACAAAGCGCTCAAACGACTTCGAATCCTGATCAACAAGCGGCGGCTCACGTATTAGATTTACTCAACCAATATTCAAGCGATGCCAATTGGGATAAATATTTTGCCCTGTACCGAAAAGACGGCATTTTTATTGGCACGGATGCGAGTGAGCGCTGGGGAATGGCGGAATTTGAACGTTACTCCCGCCCCACAAAAGGTTGGCGCTATGATTTAACTGAGCGGCATTTAATCCAACACGGCAATGTCATATTGTTTGACGAGTTATTAAATAGTCCAGCCTATGGCGTCAGTCGAGGAACAGGCACTTTAATCAAAACCAATGGCAACTGGGAAATAGCGCAATACCATTTAAGCTTTCCTATTCCTAATGAGGTAGCTAAGCAAATAACTGCCGAGATTAAAGCCGCAAACAAACAATAGAGCAGCACTCCCCAAAATACGGTTTGAAAGAGTGCAATTTCGAAAGAATACAGTTTGAAATTAAATCAATAAAAGTAATCACTTAAGTTATACCACTATCTCAAAGACACAGTAAAACACACATTCGCCAATTGGGAGAAGTGGATGAAACTTTGAAAATCCACGTCTTCAAATGCCCTTTCCGAAGGGCCCCTATCCGCATAATAAAACCCGATCACTTTACTATCGACTAATAATGGCGCCAATAAAAAGCCTTGACGTGACACATGTCGCGCTTGTAATTCTTTACACTGCTCTTGCCATTTCTTAGAGCTAGGATCATCTACCCAAAGCGGTAACTTATGCTCCATCGCTTGGTAAAATAATCCCCGCCTATCGCTCAAATCGATAATAAACTCTTGCTTAATGGCATCGGCATCACGACCTAATATCACCCTAGGTTGAAGTTGTTTACGGCTTGGCGACAATAACAGCACGCCGCACCGGTCAACGCCAACGCCCTCAAGTATACCTTCGAGAACCGTTTGCATGATTTGGTTAAAATCGGCTTTATTAATGGCGAAGCCTGTTAATTCTCGTAGCTTAGCTAACTGAATATTCAAGTTAACTTGATAGACAGGCATATCTAACGGAATGGGAAGTGGAACAGGTTTAACTGTGACCATACGCTTAGGATCTGGTAGATAGTCTAGCAACACCTTAGCACCATATACTTCAGCTAACTTATGGGTCGCATTCGCGCAGCGTTGCATCCGCACCATAAACTCATTTTCTTCTAGTCCAGTAAAACTCGCCGCTTGCGTGATACGTTTCCCTAATTCCTGCTTATCAAGATTAGGCTGAGATAAAATATCGCAGAGCTTATCCGCAATAAAAATAGATCGAATTTCAGGTCTTTGGTCTTCAGGATTATTAACTGCATGGACCAACAGTTCTCCCAATCCCCAATTGCGGGCAATACTTTGAGTTAATAGTGAAAAAGAAGTGCCGAGGGCTTCGCGGGTTATACTTCGTTCCTCTGCTGGCGTTGCACATTCACGTAGTTTTAGATCTAACTCTTCGGTGAACTCACCACCAATACTCCAAAAAGCACTCTCACCTATGTGATACAGCAAAGAGGCTATAAAAGCTTCCTCCTGCATTTCTTCGTCATAATGGCTCAACATCATCCGTGCAATCATGGCGGCTTGAAATGCTTTAGCCATCAACTTTATTAATCTTTGATATACGTTAGGTGCCAAATTTTTACTCTCTAACAAGCTTGAGAGTAACTTGGCTGTGATACAGATATTTCGCACCGCATCGAAACCAAGCACTATAGCCGCTCGGCTGACAGTAGAGATTTGGCTACTACCTTTATGGTAAATAGCGCTATTAGCAACTCGAAGAATACGAGAAGTTAAGGCGTTATCGTGCATCACGCTACGCCCGAGTAATGCGAGAGAGGAAACGTCATCCTTGGCGAGCTTTTCTAGCGATTTAACAGTCGAACACAGTGCTGGCATTTCCAATTCACTGATCCGATTTGTCCAATAATCGACCCCTTTATTAGTATTGTTATTAGGCTTCAACCTAAAGTTACCTTAGCGATATAATCTTGTTGTTTTTAGTATAGATAAACGCAAACATTTCGCCTGTTGTCTAAAGCTTGTTTTAGCAAATCATTCATTAATTGCTTAATAATTCAACATTAAGCAATATCTGCCTATAAAAATGCCCAAGACAAAGCTCGGGCATTTCAGTAAAACAGGAAATCAATCCACACTTAGGCTTTGAGGTACTGCTTAACAACACGCAACACTTTATCTATGTCCTGACGGCTGACATCTTTATGAGTCACAAGCCGAAGCGTACGCCCTGGGCTTATCAGGATGCCTTCCGCTCGACAGTGTTTAGCCAATAAGTTCGCATCAATATGGGGGGCTAATGTAGCAAATAACATATTAGTTTGTACTGCGGCTAAATTGACCTCGAACTCACTGAATTCTGCCAACTGCCGAGCTAAGTACGCTGCATTGTCATGATCTTCACTAAGCCGTTGTACTTGCTCAGTTAAAGCAAGCTTACCCGCAGCGGCAAGTATCCCAGCTTGACGCATGCCACCACCAAGCATTTTACGCCAACGAATGGCTTTCTTAATCAAGCGTTCATCACCTAAGAGTAATGAGCCGACTGGCGCACATAATCCTTTGGATAAACAAATCGACACTGAATCAAAGTGCGCCGTGATATCACTTATCGCGATATTCTGCGCCACCGCAGCATTGGCAACTCTCGCACCGTCTAAATGAATTTTTAATCCGCGATTAAAGGCTAATGCCTGCGCATCCGCCAAATAGCTTTGCGGGAGAACCTTACCGCCAATCGTATTCTCTAAACTAAGCAAACGAGTACGAGCAAAATGGATATCATCAGGCTTAATTGCGGCTTCAATGTCAGCTAATGCAATAGTGCCATCTAATTGATTCATTAAAGGTTGAGGTTGAATGCTGCCTAGGACAGCGGCGCCGCCGCCCTCGAACTTATAATTGTGAGCCTGCTGACCGCACAGGTACTCATCTCCACGATCACAATGGGCCATCAAAGCCAATAAATTTGCTTGAGTACCCGAACAGGTAAATAATGCACTTTCAAAGCCAAACATCTCCGCAGCCATATCCTGCAAACTATTTACCGTAGGGTCATCACCGTAAACATCATCACCCACTTCGGCTCTGGACATGGCTAACCGCATGGCTGCTGTTGGCTGGGTAACAGTATCACTGCGTAAATCTATCATCTTGTCCTCAACTTAAAGTTTGGTTGGCGCATAATGGGCTCAAGACTCTAGCGCTAAAGGCTTATTTTGTATAGTTTATCGTCATACTTGTCGACAAATTTACCGATGTAGAACCTCGCATATACTTGAAGCAAGTATCGACATACTGACATCTACTAATAAAAACATAAATATACTCAAGATCTTGCCGATATCTATCTGTCGATGTATGGACGTTTGTACGCGTTTAGCTTGGCGAAAAGAGTCTTACTCGTTAGAATGCCACACTAAGATGGTCATGCTACAAAAATGCGATCGCTTTAGTAATTTTGACTAATACTTATCGTTCAATAGGTGATTTGTAGTGAAAAACTCCCAATCTCGATGGATTCAGCTAGCGCTTTTGCTATTAAGTTTAAGCCTAACATCACAGGTATTTGCTTGGTCTGACACTGACCGAGATGGAGTGCCAGATATCAAAGATGCCTGTCCTAACACAGAGCCAAATACACCTGTTATGGCTAATGGTTGTGTGGAAGAAGTCGCTGTGGAAATGACTGCATCACCAGTTTGCGATATGAGTCATTCAAATGCTGAGTTAAACACAGATTGTCATAATATTTCTGCAGCTATGGTGTATTTTGAATTTGCCATTGCCGAGGTTGACTTTTCTCAATGGAAAACTTTAGCCTTAGTAAAAGCATTCTTAGAAATAAATGATGCTGAATTAACCTTAGTAGGCCACACAGATATCGTTGGTACACCAGAGTTTAATTATCAACTATCACTTCAACGGGCTCAAAATGTAAAACGTATTTTGGTTGAAGATTATGGCTTTAATCCAAATCGCTTTACCGTAATGGGTAAAGGTATATCTGAACCTGTAGCGGACAACCGTTCTAGCGAAGGGCGCAGTTTAAATCGACGAGTAGAATTTATCGTCAATAATAAATAGTTTTTGTTAGCGTATATTTAGGGAGTTATTCAATGGAAAACCTCGAAGGTTTATTAAAGCAAGCACCAGATCTGATTGTAACTTATGGCTTAAAAACATTATTCGCCATTATCATCTTCTTTGTTGGTAAATACTTTGCGGGCGTAGCACAGAAGCTTGTTCGTAAATTACTTAACAGCCGTAAAGTTGATCCGACAGTCGTTTCATTTGTCGCGAACCTCGCTTGGGCAGTGGTATTTGTTTTCGCGGTTATTGCTACGTTAGGCCAAATTGGCGTACAAACCGCATCACTGGTAGCCGTTATCGGTGCTGCAGGTTTAGCAATAGGCTTAGCGCTACAAGGTTCTCTGTCTAATTTTGCATCGGGTGTATTAATGGTGTTATTCCGCCCTTGCCGCGTAGGTGACTATATTGAAGCTGCAGGTATCGCCGGCACTGTTGATGAAATAACCATATTCTCAACCAAGCTTCGCACTCCTGATAATAAAGTTATCGTAGCGCCAAACTCATCTATCATGAATGGCACTATCACTAACTACTCAGCGATGGATAGTCGTCGTATTGATTTAGTGATTGGTGTATCTTATTCCGCCGATATCGCACTCACTAAAAAAGTATTGACCGATATTTTAGATAACAACCAGTATGTGTTAAAAGATCCAGCATATACAGTTGGACTTTCTGAATTGGCTAGCTCTTCAATCAATTTCGTGGTTCGTCCTTGGGTAAAAACATCTGATTATTGGACTGCACGTTTCCAACTGCTTGAGCAAATAAAAAATGCATTAGACGCTGCAGATATCGGTATTCCATTCCCACAAATGGATATCCATGTCAAAGAATTACCGCTAAGCAAATAACAATTAATGGATAAAAAAGGTCGGTAATTACCGACCTTTTTTTATGGTTCTACGCATCATTTTAGCGTACCTTAATGGACAGATATTAGCGAAGGCACAGATATTCATGTGTGAGGAAATCCAATGCAAAAATATGTTTCATTTTTAGCCGCAAGCTGTATTTATAGCCTAGTTCTGATGAGCCCCAATACACTCGCCAGTGAGAAAACACAGGTTTTAATGGGTGAAAAAACAGTCACCTTAGAAGGGAAAAGACCAAAATTGTCGCAAATGGCGCCAGGGTTTAAAGTCGTTGATGAGCATTTCACGCCAGTGATGCTAAGTGATTTTAAGGGTAAAACTGTACTGATAAGTGCCGTGCCAAGCCTAGATACAGGTGTTTGCGCACTGCAGACGAAGCGCTTCAACAGCGAAGTTGGCCATTTTTCCGATGACGTCATCATGCTAACAATCAGTACCGATTTACCCTTCGCACAAAAGCGTTTCTGTAAAGTGGAAAACGTAGATAAAATCAAAGTGCTATCAGATAGCGTGTGGCGTGATTTTGGTGAAAAGTATGGTTTGTTAATTCAAGATTACGGCTTGCTGGCTAGAGCCATTTTCATCATAGATGCAGAAGGTAAGCTCCAATACCAAGAGTTAGTACCAAACATCACAGAGCATCCTAACTATGATGCTGCCCTTGAAGCCTTGAAAACCCTTCAAGCCCAGCAGTAATTCACAGCTAAAAACAGGGCAGCCTTAGCTGCCCTTTTGTTTAACGGTTCTATTTCTACGATTTGGTTTTACGATTTAATGTGTATGCTGATCGCCACTGGATTGGTAGTCAAAGGTTGGCATAGACCAATGATATCGCAGCGCCAACATCCGTAAGCTAAAACCAACGCTTAAACAAATAACCAGATTAATCCATTCCGTTAACTGATAGGCTTTTAAGACGATATACAAGCCTGCCGTCAGTAGTGAAATCACCGCATAGAGTTCTTTCTTAAAAATCAAAGGCACTTGGTTACACAGAATATCGCGGATAACGCCACCAAAGACACCTGTGACCAATCCCATGACTACGGCAATTGTTGGGCTAAATCCCAGCATTAACGTCTTTTGTGCGCCCACGATGGAGAATACGGCTAAGCCTAAGGCATCAATAGCCAAAAATAACTTAGACAGATAACGCATCACAGGGGCGATAGCGACAGTGAGCAAAGAAGCGAATGCAATCGCAATAAGGTAATGCACATGCTCAACCCAAATTAAGGGGTAATTTCCGAGCATCATATCCCTTAGTGTGCCGCCACCAATTGCCGTTGCGCAGCCAATGATCACCACACCAAACAAATCCATCTGCTTGCGGCCAGCCGCCAGAGCGCCCGTCATCGCCTCAGCAATAATCCCAATCAGCCAAAGTAATCCAATAATCTGCGTCTCATGCATCTTTGCTACTACCAACAACTCAAAGAATTGATTCTGCCTGATAACCTCTCAGTTCTATAATGATTTTATTTTGAATTCATCATTAGAAAAATTAATTCATCATCTTATTAATAATCTGATGCTGATTCCTATAACTTTATTAAGTTACAGGATAAATATTATACAAAATAGCTAGTTACAAAAATGTTACCTCCTCATTTTCATCTATGAAAATAGAATTTTTAATAAGTATTAATAACGTAAATCCAATCAGATGATAAATAACTGCAGATCATCTAATACCGTAGACAAAAAACATAAAAATCAACCACAAAAAAAGCGGCCCTTAGGCCGCTTAATGTTCATTCAAACTGAATCAGAACTACTTGGTGTCAGGCTTAGGTGGATAATTTGCCATTACACTGCCCACAGCTTGATTGATGATCTGTACTCTTTCTTCTGGGGTATTTTTGTCGCGAATGGTATCGGCAACAGAACCACGCCAGATCAGTTTAGTGGTTTTATTATCAACCAAATCAATAATCAGGGTGCCAACTTCATATTCTCTTACTGTGGTTTGGGTCTGCATATTGCCGCCCCAACCCCATCCTGGACCATAGTATGGGTTGTAGCCAAAATTACTATTGAAGGTATCAACATTAATCTTCTTATCAACTTTGGTCAGATAATTAACAAGTACATCAGCATCTTTTGCATCAACTAATGTCATCCCCTTACTCGCTAACTGACTATTCACCGCTTCTCTGACCCGTTGGTCCATCAAGCCATCTAGATGATATCCAGCAGAATCCGTTTTCTGAGCAACCCAAGCATAGGTTTTATATTGGGTAAAATTGGCGCTAGGATCAAAATCCCAACCTGACTTCATCGAACTACAGGCACTGAGTGCCAACACAGCTAATGCTACAAAAATATTTTTCATCTTAATTTCCTCAGATGTTCGACCCGAACAAAGACAAGTATCAGAGATATGAATTTAGCTTACAGAGCAATAGCCTAATCTACAACTCAATTGATTAAAAAGCAGCATCTCATTCAGCTTGACTTCAGCAAAGCCAAAGATGATAATGATTATCAATTGTGATTTGGAGGAGGTATTGAAATGTACTGGTTTATTAGCGCGTTTATGGTTGCATCTGCCATTTTTTTCCTTGCACCAGAAAAAATTTCTCTCGAAGCGAATAACGCCAAAATAAAACGTCACTTGCCTACCAGTTTACTGATATTACCCCTCCTAGTGCTTGGCTGGTTGGTTATTGATACCATTGCTAATGGCACTAACTATGCCACAGTCGCCGCATTTGGTTTTGTTACAACAGCCTGCTTAATTGCGTTACCTAAGTTACATAAATTTATTATGCCCAGTGCATTACTCACCGCTGTGGCGCTGATAGCCATGGTATTCATGCGAATGAATTGATCCTGAGCTTTAAGCTTACTTTTCAAAAATATGCTTACTTCCCTGCAAAGAGTTAGCATTTTGTATTGGCCACTTAAGGAGAATCCTCAAGTGGTCTTTTTTTACCTCCCAGAACCTCTGCAAATTTGATAAACTGAGTCGGTATAAGTCACCTTCTAATATCAATGAATGAAACCGATGAAAGCAGATCCTAATGTATCCTTAGTGTACAGTACCGACAAAGGTCGTATAAATGCAGAGCCCGTCACTAAAGCAATTCCTGAATCCGATGGCATAGTCAGGATCCATAGAGACAGTAAAGGCCGCAAAGGTAAAGGCGTTTCGATTATCTCTGGGTTAGGTCTTGATGAAGCAGCGTTAAAAGCAATGGCTCAAACCCTTAAGAAACAATGTGGTTGTGGTGGTACGGTTAAAGATTTCACTATTGAGGTCCAAACGGACAACCGCGAGCAATTAAAGCTATTACTTGAGAAACAAAACTACAAAGTTAAATTAGCTGGCGGTTAATCTCGCCCGACTTAGCAATATAGCAGCAAGCTAGATCAACTTAGCCACATCAAACGGAGTAGTTTAATGGAGAGTTTGCAGAACCATTTCTTAATTGCTATGCCCTCACTACACGGTACGTTTTTTGAACGCTCAGTCATTTATATCTGTGAACATGATGCCAAAGGCGCCATGGGGCTGGTGATCAACAAACCGCTCGGTATCGAAGTTAATTCGCTATTAGAACAAATGGATTTGCCGGCAGAGCAAGTCTCCGCGGATTTAGTGCTCAATACCAATGTCATGATGGGCGGCCCCGTCTCCCAAGATCGCGGCTTTGTGCTGCATACCTCTCAGCCTTATTGGGCCAATAGCACAGATCTGAGTTGTGGTTTAATGCTAACCACTTCCCGTGATGTGTTAACCGCTATTGGAAGCAACAGATCGCCCGAGAAGTTCCTCGTCGCATTAGGATATGCTGGATGGAGTAAAGATCAGCTCGAACAAGAGCTTGCCGATAATTCTTGGCTCACAATTCCAGCAACGAATGCGCTCTTGTTTGACATTAAACACGAAGACCGTTGGCCACAGGCCAGTCGTGCTCTCGGATTTGATGCTTGGCAAGTTTCAGCTCAAGCGGGTCACGCTTAAGTCTATTTATTAATATAAGTCAGCACACTATGAATTCGAAAACCGTATTAGGCTTTGATTTTGGTACTAAAAGTATTGGTGTGGCTATAGGCCAAGAGATCACTGCCAGCGCCACACCGTTATTATCACTCAAGGCCGTCGATGGTATCCCAAATTGGGATCAGATAGGCGACTTAATCAAAGAGTGGCAACCTGACTTAGTCGTCGTTGGTCTGCCTTTAAACATGGATGGCACAGAGCAAGATATGACCCACAGGGCGCGTAAATTTGCTAATCGCATCAATGCTAAGTTCAAAGTCAAAATAGCCACTCAAGATGAGCGATTAACTACCACTGATGCTAAGGCCAGATTATTCGAATTGGGCGGGTTTAAGGCACTGACCAAAGGTCAAGTCGATGCTGTGTCTGCCGTCCTTATCATCGAAAGCTACTTCGAAAATAACTTCAGCAAATAATGCCACAATAAATAAAACTACAATAAAAATAAAAGGATAAGTTGCCTTATCCTTTTAGTTTGATGTTTAACCCGATAAATTACCAGATCAAAAATGTGGCTTCACTAAGTTTGCCATCATAGTAATGTGCGCATCATCGTCATTTAATGCAGCGATGTAACGGAACTTCTCCCCGCCCGCCTCAGCAAAGAGATGACCATTCTCACCAACAATTTCTTCCAGCGTTTCTAAACAATCGGCGCTAAAAGCTGGGCAGACGATAGCGATATCACGCACGCCTTGTTGCGGCAACGCTTTCAAAGTCGCATCCGTATAAGGTTGTAGCCATTTGGCTTTACCGAAACGCGATTGAAATGTCATCACAAACTCATCTTTACCTAACCCAAGCTTTTCGGTAACCAGTCGAGTCGTTTTCATACAGAAGCAGTAATACGGATCGCCTAAATGCAAATTACGCTCAGGCATACCATGGTAAGACAACACCAATTTTTGCGGTTTACCATGGGCTTCAAAATCAGCCGTGATCGAATTGGCTAAAGCATTAATAAAATCAGCATTATCATGATAAGTATTAATAAAATGCAGTGCTGGAATATAGCGCCACTTGGACAACTCAGCCGCGATCGCATCAAAAGCAGAACCCGTAGTTGGCGCCGCATATTGGGGATACAGAGGTAACACCACGATTTTATCTATGCCATTTTGATGCATAGTTTGCAAGGTGCTAGCAACCGACGGACAGCCATAACGCATTGCTAAATGCACAGAAACATCATAGTTATCAGCTTTAAGCTTATTCGCTAACTTTGCCGTTTGACGCAAACTAATGTCCATTAACGGTGAACCTGCCGCAGTCCATACCTTTTGGTATAATGCTGCCGATTTTGCTGGCCGTACCCGCAAAATAATCCCGTGTAAAATCAACATCCACACTAGCTTAGGAATTTCGACGACTCGGGGATCCGCTAAAAACTCTGCAAGATAACGTCTAACAGCAGATGCTGTGGGTTCATCTGGAGTACCTAAATTCAACAACAACACGCCTACTTTGCCGCGCTGCCCGTGTCCAACTTCTTTGGATAAGCCTGAAAATTTAGCCAAAACAGCCTCTTAATTAATAAATATTCGTAAGATTAAAGTACAGATTCTATCGCTTGCTTAAGCTCTTCACTATCTGGCTTCACTTTAGAATTGAACTGTTGCACAACCGCACCATCACCGCTGACGACATACTTATAAAAATTCCACTTAGGCGCACCGGTTTTTTCGGCTAAGTATTTGAAGACACTATTAGCGTCACTACCACGTACTGGCGATGTCGACAGCATAGTAAAGGTGACACCGTAATTGATGTAACACACCTTAGCCGTATCTTTCTCATCATTTTCTTCTTGGAAAAAATCATCCGATGGGAAACCAATGACCACTAAGCCTTTATCTTTGTAGTTTTCATGCAATTTTTCGAGCGCTTTAAACTGCGGGGTGTAACCACAGTTACTGGCCGTGTTAACAATCAACACTGGTTTTCCCTGAGTCAATTCACACAGATTAACTGTCTCTTCAGAATGTAATTTTCGTACTTCAAGGTTCAGATACTCGGGACAAGTGGCCGCCATAGCGCCAACACTCATCAAGCTCGCTGTCATAGCGAATATCATGGGTAATTTTTTCATTGCTTTCTCCTTTACCAGTACATTACGCAAACGCACAAGGTAAAGATCATATTGAATTAAAAAATAAAAGCTATGGTTAACGACTGCATAGCGATGAAGTAAAACCGATTGAGCTGAACGAAAATCTAACTACACCAACAAAAAGCAGCCCATAAAGAGCTGCCTAACCCAGAACCTGACTATCGCGTTAGTCCATGTCTAAGGTGACACCTTCCATAAAACCTGAGCCCGTGGATTCTTTATTCTGCAATTTAATCATCAAACGTAAATCGTTTGGTGAATCAGCATGGTGCAGCGCATCGGCGTAACTAATCTCGCCATCGACATAAAGTTTCAGCAAGGCCTGATCGAACGTCTGCATGCCCTGCTCGTTGGATTTTGCCATGGTTTCTTTGAGTAAATGCAGCTCGTTCTTCGCAATTAAACTCGCCACCCTTGGGGTGTTAATCAATACTTCAATCGCGGCGCGACGCCCTGTGCCATCAACTTTAGGGATCAATTGTTGCGCCACAATACCGCGTAAATTCAATGATAAATCGAACAATAACTGTTGGTGTTTACTCTCAGGCACGAGATGCATAATCCGGTCTAACGCTTGGTTGGCGTTGTTGGCATGCAAGGTTGCCATACAAAGGTGACCCGTTTCTGCAAATGACAGCGCAAACTCCATCGTCTCTTGGGTACGGATTTCACCAATCAAGATCACATCGGGAGCTTGGCGAAGGGAGCTTTTTAGCGCCGCATCGAAAGATTCAGTATCTATGCCCACTTCACGCTGGGTGATAATGCTTTTTCTGTGGTCATGAACGAATTCAACCGGATCTTCAATAGTCAAAATATGCCCACGAGCATGACCATTGCGATAACCCACCAAGGCCGCCAAGGACGTTGACTTACCCGTTCCCGTTCCGCCTACCATAATGATGAGACCACGTTTACTCATCACCAGATCTTTTAGAATAGGCGGCAATTTTAAATCATCGACATCAGGGATTTTAGTCTCAATACGGCGCATCACACAGCCAGGCGATTCACGCTGCCAAAAAGCGCTCACCCGAAAACGACCTAAATCCTTTGCCGCAAAAGCGAAGTTACACTCACGAGTGGAATGAAACTCTTGCTTCTGCGCCTCAGTCATTAACGACTCAACAAAATCCAGTGATTGTGCTGGTGTAAACGCACTTTCTGCCAAGGGACGCAATTCACCGTCAATCTTGGCACTCGGCGGAAAACCCGCTGTGATGAACAAGTCGGAGGCTTTGCGTTCCACTATCACTTTTAAAAACGGACGAACATCCATCATAAATCCTTAAAATGTCGCTTGTTTATTCGAACTTTTCGCCATTGCATCTTCACGAGTGATAAGACCGCGATTGACTAAGTTCTGTAAACATTGCTCTAAGGTCTGCATTCCATGGGCCATACCTGTTTGAATTGCCGAATACATCTGCGCCACTTTGTCTTCACGAATTAAGTTGCGGATAGCGGGCGTGCCCATCATGATTTCATGGGCGGCGACACGGCCTCCTCCCACCTTTTTAATCAGGGTTTGCGAAATAACCGCTTGCAGCGATTCAGACAACATAGTGCGCACCATGTCTTTTTCACCGGAGGGGAATACGTCGACCACACGGTCAATCGTTTTCGCGGCAGAAGTAGTATGCAAGGTACCAAACACTAAGTGGCCTGTTTCAGCGGCAGTCATAGCCAAACGGATGGTCTCAAGGTCACGCATCTCACCGACTAAAATCACGTCTGGGTCTTCACGCAGTGCGCTTCTAAGCGCCGCATTAAAGCTGTGGGTATGGCGGTGAACTTCACGTTGGTTAATCAAACATTGCTTATTTTGGTGAACGAATTCGATAGGATCTTCAATGGTTAAGATATGATCATGTCGATTTTCATTCACGTAATCCACCATAGCGGCAAGTGTGGTACTCTTACCCGACCCCGTAGGTCCAGTCACTAGCACCAATCCGCGAGGGAAACTGGCAATTTTTTTAAAAATTTCCGGCGCACCTAATTGCTCAAGTGACAAAATGTCACTTGGAATGGTACGAAACACAGCCGCTGCACCACGGGATTGATTGAATGCGTTAACACGAAAGCGTGCAAGATTAGGGACTTCAAACGAGAAATCGATTTCTAAATGTTCTTCGTAGTCCTTGCGCTGCTTATCATTCATTATGTCGTACACTAAACTGTGTACACCTTGATGATCGAGCGCGGGCAGGTTAATTTTTCTCACTTCACCGTCAACACGGATCATGGGAGATATCCCTGCAGAAAGGTGTAGATCCGAGGCTTTGTGTTTTACACTAAATGCCAATAACTCAGTGATTTCCATCGTTTGGGATATCCTTGCAACTAGATAATTACATCATGACAACAATAGCAGACAGACTCGCAATCGCACAGCGCAGGATCACACAAGCAGCGCAAAAATGTGCCCGCCACCCCAGCAATATTCGCTTACTTGCCGTCAGCAAGACTAAACCTATTGAAGACATTATAGCAGCCTACCAAGCGGGTCAGCGTTGCTTTGGCGAAAACTATGTCCAAGAAGGCGCTGAAAAAATTACTGCGCTCAAGGGGGATTTTCCGGACATAGAGTGGCATTTTATCGGCCCACTCCAATCCAATAAAACCAGCATAGCCGCCCAGCATTTCGATTGGATGCATACCCTCTCACGCGACAAAATTGCCCTACGTCTCAATGAGCAACGTCCGGCCGAATTGGCGCCATTAAACGTCTGTATTCAAATTAATATCAGTGCTGAAGACACAAAATCTGGCATAGATGCGGCTCAAATGCTGCCACTGGCCGAACTGATAGCTCAGCTACCTAACTTAGCACTGAGGGGCCTAATGGCAATTCCAACGGCTACCGCAGATACAGAGTTACAGCTTAAAGAGTTTTCCATGTTAAACAATCTATTTCAAGAACTTAAAACGCATTATCCCGCTGTAGACACGCTTTCAATGGGGATGAGTAATGACCTAGATACAGCGATTAGCTGCGGTTCAACTATGGTGCGTATTGGCAGTGCCATTTTTGGTGAGCGCAATTACGCTGTGTAAAATCCACTTTAGGCATTTAGTTAGAGGTCAGTTTAACCTTGTTTTAGCACTTTATGCCCAAATACTGTATTTAAGTACACCGAACATTAACGATTTAAGAGCAATTAGCGAGAGTCGATAATTAGGCTCAGTCATTCAAATGACTAACCGTTTTATCATCTTAATTTAAGGTGAAGATGTTACAAGTTAACGGTTAACACACTGAAGAGAATCAAATGGATCAACAGAAAATCTGCTTTATCGGTGCCGGCAATATGACGCGCAGCATCATCAGTGGCTTAGTCAATAGCGGCTATCCAGCTCAACTCATCCAAGCGACTAATCCCAGCCAAGGTAAACTCGATGCACTAAAAGACGATTTTGGGATTTTGGTTTCTCAGGATAATTTAGCCGCGGCGCAAGCTGCCGATGTCATAGTACTTTCGGTAAAACCACAATTGATGCAACAAGTTTGTGAAGCATTACAGACAGTCGAGCTGTCGAATAAGTTAGTCATCACTATCGCTGCGGGCATTAAAGCAAAGCGATATACCGACTATCTGGCACAAGACATCAAGCTTATCCGCGCGATGCCAAATACGCCGATGCAAATTAGTGTTGGTATGACTGGCCTCTATGCGCCTCAAAGCATTACTACCGAGCAGAAAGCCATTTGCGATCGTTTGATGTCAAGCGGCGGCGAAATAGTGTGGGTAAATGAAGAGTCAGATTTAGATCAAGTGATTGCATTATCGGGCAGTTCACCGGCTTATTTCTTTTTGCTAATGGAGTCTATGATAGATGCTGGCAAAGAAATGGGAATGGATGAAACAAAAGCCAGAAGTTTAGTGCAGCAAGCTGCGCTTGGCGCTGCTATGATGGCAAAGCAAAACCCACAACTGACCTTAGGTAATTTAAGGGAGAATGTTACCTCAAAGGGCGGTACCACCGCACAGGCGCTGGCGACATTTGAAGCTGCGGATATGCGCGGCTTAGTAAAAAAAGCCATGGAGAACTGTATTAATCGTGCAGAAGAAATGGCTAAAACATTTTGATCCACTAACACGTTTTTATATCGAACTTTAATAGGTAGAAATCTCGATGAATGCATTTACCTTTTTAATCACCACTCTATTCGATCTCTATTTGATGGTGGTGATTTTGCGGATTTGGTTACAACTGGCAAGGGCTGATTTTTACAATCCTTTTAGCCAATTTATTGTTAAAGCAACTCACCCGCTCATCGCACCAATGCGCCGTATTTTGCCTTCCTTAGGGCGATTTGATACCGCATCTTTCGTCCTCGCATTATTGGTTGTGATAGCCAAGCTGCTACTAATTAGTCTCATTGCGGGCGGTGGCATAGACATACTGTTATTTTTGCTGTTTGCCGTTGTATCTGTGGTCAAAAAAGCAGGGGTATTGCTGTTTTGGATGCTATTAATACGCGCAATCTTAAGCTGGTTTAACCAAGGCTATAATCCAATTGTAATGATCATGGGTCAGTTAACTGAACCCGTATTAGCACCAATACGTCGTATCATACCGCCAATTGGTGGTTTAGATTTATCCGTAATGCTGGTCATTATTGGTATGAATTTCCTCAATATGTTACTTGCCCAATATATCCCTTATTGGGCAGTGATCTAATGAGTGCAGTGACTTTGCAGCAAGGTGACTTGCTGCTCAATCTCTACATTCAGCCTAAGGCAAGCCGAGATCAAATTGTAGGGCTGCACGGTGATGAGCTAAAAGTAGCCATCACTGCGCCCCCGATAGATGGCAAAGCGAATGCCCATTTAAGCAAGTACTTAGCAAAAGCTTTTAAAGTGCCAAAGAGCGACATTCACATAATAAAAGGTGAACTTGGTCGACATAAACAAATCCGCATTATTGACCCTAAGGTCATCCCAAGTGTCATTACTGAACTGATGGGGCAAGATAGTGAAAGGTAATTCAGTTGAAAGGTCACTCAGTTAAAGAATCGTACAACTGAAAACGAATTAATCCTTTGAATGCTATTAATTTATTAGAAAAAATAGTCACAGCGGCCCTATAATCCAACATTCCCTAATATGAGGTATCCCATCATGTTCCGTAATCTTCTCGCTGTATTAGCCCTCACGGCCAGCCTTTGCGGTGTTGCAAATGCCGAGCAAAAAGAAACTGTCGGCAATTTTGATATTCATTACATGGCACTTGGCAGTACATTTTTAACGCCTAGCATAGCCAAATCCTATGGCATTAAGCGCAGTAGCTACACTGGCATCATCAATATTGCCGTATTAGATATTAGCGAAGCAAATAAGCCCGCAGTACCCGTTGAAATTACTGGAGTTGCTAATAATTTGTTAGATGCGCGAATCAATCTAACGTTTAAAGAGATCCGCGAAGGTGATGCGATTTATTACATTGCCGAAGTACCCTACCGCGATGATCAGGAAATCAACTTCAATATCGCAATTAAATATGGCAATCAACTGAACACGAACTTACAGTTCAAGCAAAAATTCTACGTTGAATGAACCTATTTTATACCTTTGTTGGCGTTGCTTTCCTGTAGCGCCAACCCCTTTCCCTGTCCTTTACTATTGAGCTTGGGTATCATAGTGCCAACGCACGTCGCCCCATTTATGATAGGTATTCCATGCAACAAATCGTCCTCGCCAGCGGTAATAAAGGCAAACTCGCTGAATTCGATCAAATGCTCGCAAGCTACGGTGTCACTGTACTGCCGCAGAGCCAGTTTAATGTCAGCGAAGTAGCAGAAACGGGTACCACTTTTGTAGAGAATGCCATTATCAAAGCAAGGCATGCCGCCGAAATCACCGGACTTGCGGCCATTGCCGATGATTCGGGTTTAGAAGTGGATTTACTCCAAGGCGCTCCAGGCATTTATTCAGCACGTTACGCAGGCGAAAATGCCAAAGATCAAGACAACGTATTGAAACTACTTGAGACGTTAAAAGACCAGCCAGCACCTCGCGGGGCAAGATTCCAATGCGTACTGGTATATATGCGCCATGCGAAAGACCCTACCCCGATTATTTGCCAAGCCTCATGGGAAGGCCAAATCGACTTTAGCCAACGCGGCGCTAATGGCCATGGTTACGATCCGATTTTTATCCCTGAAAATTATCAATGTAGCGCGGCAGAGCTGAGCAGCAACGAGAAAAATGCCTTAAGTCATCGTGGTAAAGCTCTAGTGCAACTCATCGCTGCCATGCAAGCCCAAGGCGTATTAACAGGCGGGAATGCACAATAATGTCGTCAACTGCCGTGACTACTACGATGAAGCTCGAACTGCCACCACTCAGTCTGTATATCCATATTCCCTGGTGCGTACAAAAGTGTCCCTATTGTGACTTTAATTCCCATGGCCAAAATGGCGAACTGCCACAAGAGGCTTATGTTGATGCGCTATTGGAAGACTTACGCCAAGATTTACATCTCGTCCAAGGGCGGCAGATCCATACCATCTTTATCGGTGGCGGCACGCCATCCTTATTCGATGCTTTGCAAATCAAACGCATACTCGATGGTGCCAATGCGCTAATCCCCTTTAGTGACAATATCGAAATCACTATGGAAGCCAATCCTGGTACTTTAGAGCACGATGACTTTAGTGCCTATCGTGCAGCGGGCGTCACTCGTTTATCTATCGGGGTGCAGAGCTTTTCTAAGGATAAACTCAACTTACTCGGACGTATTCACGATCAAAACGAGGCACAAATCGCCGCTCAAAAAGCCAGCCAAGCGGGATACTTGAGTTTTAACCTCGATTTAATGCATGGATTACCCAATCAAAGCTTTGCTGAAGCTATGGCCGATATCGACACGGCAGCGGCGCTTAACCCGCCACACCTATCTTGGTACCAGTTAACGATTGAGCCCAACACCCTATTCCACTCAAAACCGCCACAGCTGCCCGATGACGAAGCACTCTGGCATATCTATGAGCAAGGTCAACAAAAGTTGGCCGCATTAGGGTATGAGCAATACGAAATATCTGCCTATGCAAAACTCGGTTACCAATGTAGGCACAATCTCAACTACTGGCAGTTTGGGGATTATCTAGGCATAGGCTGTGGCGCCCACGGCAAAGTGACGCTGCCTGAAGAAAACCGCATCATACGCACGGTAAAAATTAAACATCCCAAGGGATATCTAAGTGCCCACAACTACACCTTCGAATCGATTGAAGTTGCAGAGGAAGACCGCGCGCTCGAATATTTAATGAATCGCCTGCGTCTGATGACGCCTATTCCTAAGCAAGAATTTGAACTGCGCACAGGACAACACAGAGACACATTGACCGAAGGAATGGAAAAAGCCAAACAACGCGGTTTACTCACAGAATCCGCTGAACATTGGCAATTAACCAGTAAAGGTCATATGTTTGTTAATGATTTACTGACACAATTTTGCTGAATTAGCAGCTAAAAAACCTATATAAATAATGTGTTAGTGACTAATAGTACAGTTTAACACTATTACTGCTAACACATTTTCTAACACTAATATCCATACATTCTTGTTCCGCTTCTTTAGTATTGATGCAAATCAATCTAGGAAGCCTGATCATGCCAATAAAAACTAAAATCAGCTTAGTCGCACTGACCCTTTCAGCTCTGCTGACCATTCCCGCGTATGCAGCATCAACTTCGCCAGCCTTACACAGTGCAAGCGAACCTGTGAATGCAGTAGCACAAACCGAATCAGAAAAAGCCAATGCTCTGTTCGAAACCATCTTCATGGAAAACATCATGGCGAGTCCCATTTCGCAGACCTATATGGGGATCAAGCAAGACTATGATAAATGGGATGAACTGGGTGATGCCGCCGATGATAAAACCCTAGCGCGCACAAAAAAACAACTGGAGCGGGTCAATCAGATTGATGCGGCCAAGCTCGATCCACAAACAAAACTCAGCCTCACCTTACTAAAACAAAATCTGCAAAATGACATCGAAGATGACCAATGGCGCTATCATAATTACCCTGTGAATCAGATGTATGGCGGCCACTCTATGATAGCCTCCTTCTTGATTAACCAACATCAAATCACAGATGTCAGCGATGCTAAGGCCTATATCAGTCGCTTGAATGGCGTTCCCAAACGCTTAAGTCAATTACAGACAGTATTAGCCGTTCGCGCAGATAAAGGCATTATCGCGCCTAAGTTCGTATTCGCTTATGTGATTTCAGACAGCCAAAACATCATCAAAGGTGCGCCTTTTGATAAAGGCGACGACAGCGCGTTACTCGCAGATTTTCGCCGTAAAGTTAACGCATTAGCGATTAAAGAAACGGAAAAGCAAGCACTGCTTCAACAGGCTGAGCAAGCACTCGTTACTCAAGTCGAGCCCGCCTATAACAAACTCATCAGTTACGTAAAAACCTTAGCAGCCAAAGCTGATGACCGCGATGGTGCGTGGAAACTCCCTAACGGAGTCGCCTATTACAACAATGCCTTAGCTCGTACTACTACGACAAATATGAGCGCAGATCAAATCCATGACTTAGGACTTTCTGAGGTGGAACGTATTCACAATGAAATGCGCGCCATCATGACGAAGGTCAACTTTAAAGGCGATTTACAGCAATTCTTTAGCTTTATGCGTGACGATCCCCAGTTCTACTACCCCAATACCGCCGAAGGCAAAGCCGCCTATTTAGCTGAGGCGACTAAGTTCATCGACAATATGAAGTCGCGCTTGGATGAAGTGTTCAAAGTAAAACCTAAGGCCGCCATGGTAGTGAAGCAGGTTGAAGCCTTTAGGGAAAAATCCGCGGGTAAAGCCTTCTATGAACAACCAGCGCCGGATGGTTCGCGTCCAGGTAGCTACTATGCAAACCTATATGACATGAAAGCCATGCCGAAATACCAAATGGAGGCACTGGCCTACCACGAAGGTATTCCGGGTCATCACATGCAGATCGCCATTTCCCAAGAACTGCAAAATATTCCTAAGTTCCGTAAGTTTGGGGGCTATACCGCGTATATTGAGGGCTGGGGCTTATATAGCGAATCTTTCCCAAAAGAAATGGGACTCTACGCCGATCCTTACTCTGACTTTGGTCGCCTAGCAATGGAGTTGTGGCGTGCCTGTCGCTTAGTCGTTGATACTGGTATCCACGCTAAAAAGTGGACCCGCGAGCAGGGCATTGCCTATTACGTGGACAATACGCCAAATGCTAAATCAGATGCGGTGAAAATGGTTGAACGCCATATCGTTATGCCATCGCAAGCGACAGCTTATAAAGTAGGTATGATTAAACTACTAGAGCTAAGACATAAAGCAGAGCAACAGCTTGGCAGTCAATTTGATATCCGCGACTTCCATACGCTAGTACTTGCTAACGGCGCATTGCCACTGGATGTGTTAGAACAACAAGTCGCTCTCTGGATAGCCAGTAAGAAGCAGGCCTAATACCCTAATGTTTTAATGCCTTAATGCTGAGCCGTGAAGCACGGTTAATTTGCTTCACGACTAAAGCGACATAAGTGAAAGTCTTAAGCTGCAGCCAATAAAAAAGCCACTCGAAAGTGGCTTTTTTATTGGTACCATTATCCCGTTAGATAACAGAACCCATCTCACTGTGGGTCACTATATTTGTTGTATTAATTTATGCTTTAGCACTCGCCTTCACATCACTTAACACACAGTTGCGACTTTAGGGTACAGGGAGACAAAACTTGTGCCCAAGGCTGCACAAACCATCAATAAAAAATTACCTCAGCGATAAGGCTGAGGTAAACCAAAAACTAGGATGATGGTTTAAAGAGCCAACATTGTTTTAGTTCTCAAACTTCTGTTGGCTGTGATCCAAAACTGCATTAATGCCGACCTGTACACAAAAATTGAAAGGGGTCATTTCCAATAAACGTATAGGACTCAGATCATTCCGAATCAACTGTTACCATTGTATTCAATTAAGAACAGAGTTCAAGGATGTTATAAAAAAGTGCTTTAGAACCCCCTAAAAAACCATCAACAAATGTACTTAACAACTAAATCTAACATATTGATTTTAAATGACCAGAAAAGTGTCTGCTCAATTTAAAATCACATAAGGCTGCTTTTGAGAACAATGTTTCCTATTTTACTGACGTTTACTGAATAATTCGACATAGGGCGCATCCCAATACGGTGGCGTTCCTATGTGATCTTTGATGAATTCGATAAAAGAACTGACCTTAGGTGCTAAGTGCTTACGACGGGGATAAACCGCCTGCAATGGCAGATGGTGGGTCAATTGCCAATCCTTCAGTAAAGGCACTAATGTCCCTTTGGCAATTTCATCTTCCATCAGATAACTCGCAAGATACACAATTCCAAGACCACTTATTGCAGCAGATTTTAATGCAGGCGCATTATCCACCCTGAAATTACCCGATACGCCAATTTCACAGTAGTCATCACCCTTCTTAAATTGCCACATGCTGTGCTCGTGCCACTCGCCTTGATAGACCAAACAGTTGTGGTCAACTAGCTGCTCAGGTCGAGTTGGCTCGCCATGTTGAGCAATATAGCCAGGCGAAGCAACTAACAGGAATTGGCACTTCATCAGCGGTCTAGCAACCATGCCAAGCGGTAATTGCTCAGACATAGTTAACAGTAAGTCTAAGCCTTCGCTCACGACATCCACTTTATGGTCCAGTAAGCTCACTTGTAGCTCAAGCTCAGGATGTTTTGCCATAAAAGATGGCAACGCAGGAATGATATGCATCACCCCAAAGGATTGGGAAATACCCACCTTGAGCACGCCGCGGGTCGCATCATTTAAGTTATGCACGCTGGCTATCGCTTGTTCAGCGTCACGCAGCAGTTCTTCACCTTGCAAATACAGCAAATGCCCTGCTTCAGTCAGACTTAAGCTGCGGGTGGTACGTTGAATTAATTGAACACCAAGTCTATGTTCAAGATCGGCGACTTGTGTACTGACCTTAGACTTAGAGATCCCAAGCCTTCTTGCGGCGGCACTAAAACTACCTGCTCTGGCCACATGAGTAAAAATCGCAATAGGTTCTAACAGTTCTAACATGGAAGTCGCCTTAAGCTGTTTACGACAATGATATTAACTTTCGGTGAGCAGCTATGGTTAGCGTAATCATCGCTTAAAAATAACCATAGCATTGATATCTCGCATCAAAATGATATAACGCAGAGATTTAGACCGAAAAAGTCCACTAAAGTAGGGGGTTATATCTGACTGATATGCCAGCTTTTAATTATATTTTAAGAGTATACCAAATATTCGTCTCTAGACTGTAACATTCCGAACTAAATCGCTGCAAGCCTAGCCTATAAGCCACATCAACTTAGCCATAACGGTTGTCACCACGATTAAACCGTAGCCAATAAAAAAGCCCCTAGTCGATAAATTGACTAGGGGCGTAGCATTCAAGTTTGACTCATGCACAAGGAGATAGAAGTTATTGCAGTTAAAACTAAGGGCGATTCGCAAGAACTATTTACAAGAACTATTCACGCAGTTCCTTGGTTGAGTTTTGTGTCAACACATAAGGTGCTAGTTCTGGCACTTCTTGGCGCAATTGATTTTCAAGCACTAACAAATTTTCAAATCGGTCGCACAAACGGTCAGCCTTAGCTTCTAATCCCTTAGATTGGCTCTCAACTTGTAGCTCAATATCTTGGCCTAAATTGTCCATTTTTTTGGAGAAGGTATCCATCTTGGCTTCAAAATTTTCACCGCCACCAGACATGATTTGGCCACCTAAGTTCATCATAATGGAGCCAATTGAATTCTGGACAATTTGTTCCATTTCCTGCTCGAATTCATCGTTAAATGTACTTTGTATCGAGTCTTCAGTCGCCCCTAAATAGAAGCTATCACCATTCTTGTAAGCCACTGAATCAACCCGTTTTTGAACGCCAGCCATCATTTCATCAAATTTTGCACCAGCAGCATCACCCATTAAAGGTGTTAAGGCCATACCAACCGCTTTGGAAGCAAGAGATACTGCCTCATTCACCAGTTCAATCACTTCTGGCACTTGAGTCGAAACTTCATCGGCATATTGAGTAACCAATTTTTTCTGCTTGTCGGTTAAGTTAACTTGCTTACCTTCCACAAATAACTTGTCAACTTCGATGCGATACTTTTCTGTGCCCTTCTCGCTCATGACTAATTTTTTAGGCTCAACCATAACGTCATAATTTAAGGAAACTTCACAGCGTTCATCTATTTTTGGCTCTGTTTGTGCTTGCGCCAGCTGCACACTAGATGTTCCTAAAATCACGCCAGATAATGCAAATCCAGTTAATAACTTATTTAATTTCATTTTTGTTCGTCCTTTAATCTGAATAATTCGATAAACCTAAACTACTGAATAGCTTATAGCAGGAGATGTGCCAACTTTATAACAATTTGATTATGTTTAATTTTTGAAAGTTAGCACTAAAAGGTCATTAGCGAAATTCGCTAACATTTAGTCTGATAGTGCTAATAAAAACGAGAGATAAGACTAGAAAATAGAACGACCGAGACGCTGACTTAGATGCTCAAGCATCGCAGTGCCCGCAAGTGAGTTGCCATTATTATCGAGTTCTGGCGACCATACACAAATCGACAGTTCTCCAGGGATCACGGCAATAATACCTCCGCCGACGCCACTTTTACCTGGCATACCAACACGATAAGCAAACTCACCCGCACCATCGTATAGGCCCGAAGTCGCCAACAGAGCGTTAAGTTGCCGAGTTTGCACTTGAGAGATAAGCTCAGTCCCTGTGATACTTTTGCCGCGATTAGCCAAATACAACATGGCCTTAGACAAGTCAGCACAATTCATCTTCAAGGCGCAATAATGAAAATAGGTGCGCAGCACAGTATCAACATCACCTTGAAAATTACCAAATGACTTCATCAAATAAGCGATAGCCGCATTGCGCGCACTATGCTGATATTCTGAATCTGCTACTTGTTTATCGAAACACACTTTATCGTTTTGGCTTAGTTGCCTGACTAACTCAAGCATTCTGTGTTTAGGTGCCCCTAAACGACTCTGCAATAAGTCCGCAATCACTAACGCGCCAGCATTGATAAATGGGTTGCGCGGCTTGCCACGTTCTAACTCGACTTGTACTAAAGAGTTGAATGAATGACCCGAAGGTTCTTTGCCAACACGGCTCCAAATTTCGGCTTCTTCATATAAAGTTAACGCTAAGGTTAAGCTGAAAACTTTGGAGATACTTTGAATCGAAAACGGCTCAAGGTAATCGCCCGCACCTAAGGTTTCGCCATCAACAGTCGTGACGGCAATGCCTAATTTGCCAGCATCAACGCTGGCCAGTGCGGGGATATAATTTGCAACCTTTCCTTGGCCGAGCAAGGGTCGAACTTTCTCGACCACTTCCTCAAGTAATGCCAACTCGGGCATTAACCCCACCAAATGTCGTACAGTTCGCTAACTTCAACCTGAGACACTTTTTGGGTCGCCCAGAATGCCTTAACTGCAGCAATATCTTCTTCGGTACATTTACCAATCGTTTGGGTGGCGATAATGCCTTCCCATTCGATGTGGCCGCCGCCATGGAAACCTAATTTACGGGTTTCGATCACTTCATCGATGAATTTATCTACAGTTGCATCGATATCGGCTTCAGATACTGATGCATCAAAAGTCCAAGCCATATCGAAACCTAACTCTTGGAATTCATCAACGCGCATTTTCTTACGTAAACGACGGCTACGATTAGTTGCCATAGTGATTTTCCCTTTTGTGTTTAAAATTAGCTAAAATTGAGTTCGTGATTAAGCGATACGCTCAAACATCAGATCCCATACACCGTGACCCAGTCTATGGCCGCGGGCTTCAAACTTTGTCAATGGACGATGATCAGGACGCGGCACCACACTGCCGTCGGCCGACTGGTTTTGATAACCCGGAGCGGCTTGCATCACCTCTAACATATGCTCGCTGTACTCTTCCCAGTCAGTGGCCATATGGAACACACCGCCAATTTTTAGCTTGCGACGAATCAGTTCGGCAAATTCAGCTTGTACGATGCGGCGTTTATGGTGACGTTTTTTATGCCAAGGATCTGGGAAGAACAATTGCACTCGGGCTAATGAACCGTCAGCAATCGCATGTTCTAATACTTCCATGGCATCGTGATGATACACACGTAAATTAGTCACACCAGCAATGGCGGCATCACTGAGGCAAGAGCCTACACCCGGTTTATGCACTTCAATACCAATGAAATTTTGCTCTGGTGCATCTTTAGCCATTTGTACTAAAGAGGCGCCCATGCCAAAGCCAATTTCCAGCACAGTATCAGCTTCACGACCAAAAACGTCGCTTAGTACCAATGGCACTGGGCTGTAATCTAAACCCATTGTTGGCCACTGGCTTTCAATAGCGTGTGCTTGGCCTTTGGTTAGGCGACCTTCTCTCAGGACAAAGCTTCTGATCTTGCGCAGATACTTGCCTTCTTCATTAAATTCAGCGGTAGTGACTTCGCTCATTTTTGCCTCGTCTAGTGGACAACACCATCATAAAAGAAGGGCATTATCCAAAGTTCAACATACAGTGCAAGCACTAATGGGGCGAAAGTATACCAAGATTATTTAAGAGTGCGAATTTAGCAGCGATTTTTAGCTTTAGATCCCTTGCCAACTTATCTTTGACGCTTGTCTAAGAAGATAACTGCCGCTACACTGCGCCGATGAAATCTACAGCCTCCTTCGCTACACGTATCGTCTCTTGGTACGACAATCACGGTCGTAAAACCCTCCCTTGGCAGCAAGATAAAACCCCATATCGCGTATGGGTTTCTGAAATTATGCTGCAACAAACTCAGGTTGCGACTGTTATTCCCTATTATCTTAAATTTATGGCGCGTTTCCCCGATGTGTTAGCACTTGCTAACGCGCCAGACGATGAGGTATTACATCATTGGACCGGCCTTGGCTATTACGCTAGGGCGCGTAACCTGCATAAAGCAGCCAAAATAATCCGCGATGATTATCAGGGATTATTTCCAACACATTTTGAACAAGTGCTCGCCCTACCCGGCATCGGTCGCTCGACGGCAGGCGCAGTATTGTCATTGTCACTTGGGCAACATCACCCCATTCTCGATGGCAACGTAAAACGAGTATTAGCAAGACATGGGGCAATAGCAGGTTGGCCAGGGCAAAAGACGGTTGAAGAGCAACTTTGGCAACTGACGGATGCCTTCACACCGCAGCAAGATATTCAGAAATATAATCAAGCCATGATGGATATCGGCGCCAGTATTTGCACTCGTAGCAAACCTAACTGTGCCGCTTGCCCTGTAGCGATTGATTGCAAAGCTCAACTGATTGGCAGACAAACCGATTTCCCTGGCAAAAAGCCTAAAAAAACCATACCAACCAAAGCGGCGTGGATGTTAGTGCTGATGCAAGACAACCAAGTCTTTCTAGCTAAACGTCCGCCAGCGGGAATTTGGGGCGGGCTCTGGTGTTTCCCTGAATTCGCTACCCAAGCCGCCCTTGAAACTCATCTTGAAGAGCAAGGGTTTGATGTGCAGCAACTCGAATGGTTAACTGGCTTTAGGCACACATTTAGCCACTTTCATTTAGATATTCAGCCCATGATGCTTAACTTAGATAAAACTCACGGCGATAAAACCCTCGGCAATAAACAGAGCGTGGGCGCTGTCATGGAACAAAACCAGTCTCTCTGGTATAACATAAGTCATCCTTCCAAAGTGGGACTCGCCGCCGCCACCGAGCGCGTGCTAGCCAATTTGGGATCACTCGTTCAATCCGCAGTCAGTAAGGAATAATCATGGCGCGTACAGTCAATTGCGTATATTTAAATAAAGAAGCCGACGGCCTAGACTTTCAACTGTATCCAGGTGATTTAGGTAAGCGCATTTTTGATAACATCAGCAAAGAAGCTTGGGGCCTATGGCAAAAAAAGCAAACCATGCTGATCAACGAGAAAAAACTCAACATGATGAATGTTGATGATCGTAAATTTCTTGAAGAACAAATGACCTCTTTCCTATTTGAAGGTAAAGATGTTGAAATTGAAGGTTTTGTACCAGAAAAAGACCAAGATTAATTCTGGTAGTGTAGCGCGCCGACCAAAGTGAGAAATGGTATCGCCTATATGAGAAAAAGCAAAGGCCCTCACTAAGAGGGCCTTTCGTTTAGTCATCCTTAGACTGAATGTGGTTACAGTATGCACATCGCTTAGTCTTAAAATATACCGCTCTTTCGTCATAGGAGATTAAGCCACCATGGATCTCACATCTATAATCTTCTAATAACGCCTTGGTATTCCAATCGTCTTCATTCTGAAGTTGCCTTGCTTTCTCTCTTCCCATAACTTACTCCTTAACATTTCTTAATACCCAAGCATCAGAGTAAGGAATAGTCACCAGGGTGCAAGCAACCAATTTTTAGCCAGTTTTTTATAGTGATGTAGCCAAAAAACTGGAGGTTTAACAGGAGTCTAAAAAGCTGAACTGGCCACATTGAGTGGCCATTATCATTTACTTTACCAATTCCAGATGAGTAGCTCTTGCTGCTCTCCTGAACGGCCTGAGCCTCCTACCGTGTAACGTATTCCAAGCGTCTTCATTTGTAGTCCAGCAAATGCCTCGCGCATTTCGGGGATGTCATTCACGCTGATCACCATCTTGCCTTTGATTGTCTTCGCAAGCTCGGCCATCAAGGCATATTGCTCTAGTCCAAAATCTACACCATAACCTGCGGTACTCCAGTAAGGCGGGTCTAAATAGAACAAGGTTTCTGGCTTATCGTATCGTCTTACGCACTCAGCCCAGTCCAACCGCTCGATATAGGTTCTTGCCAAGCGTAGGTGAGCAACGCTGAGATCTTCCTCAATCCTTAACAAGTTCAAACCAGCGGGTCGAGACGCTGAACACCCAAAATTCTGACCTGATACTTTCCCGCCAAACGCCAGCTTTTGAAGATAGTAGAAGCGACTCGCTCGCTGAATATCGGTTAGTGTTTCAGGGTTAGTATTCTTCTGCCATAAAAACTCCTCACGGCTAATTAAAGCCCATTTAAAGTGCCTTATAAACTCCTCTAAATGATGTTTAATGACTCGATAAAGATTCACCAAGTCGCCATTCATGTCATTAACGACTTCCACCCGCGCTTCGTCTTTGCTGAAGAACATTGCAGCACCGCCGCAGAAGGGTTCTACATAGGTATGGTGTTCAGGGAATATCGGTAAAATCTGCTTAACTAATCTACGCTTACCGCCCATCCAAGGGATAATCGGTTTTGGCATGTGAGCCTCCTTTTTTAGGATTTTTTATGCTAGGCTCGGTTCGCCGTGTCGACGCGGTGAGGGAGCCTTGGTTGGCTCACAGGGTGCAATCCTGTGTGTTGACGGTCTAGCAGTGTTGGTAGCATTGCTAGACCGCTCTCTTTTATCAAATCTCTAATTCAACATACGTCAGGTCGGCGGCTTGGCCTTGGATCTGACCATCAACGATATACACTTTCCCACTGGTGACTGAGTCCCCCAAAACGGTCTGATAACTGCCATCGGCGTGCTGTACTGTCGTGGTGCCATTCGTCACGTTAATCACAGTGGCAACACTGCGCTGGGGCTTAGGGTTTAAGTTCGCTAAGCGTTGATAGATGTTACTCATGCTGCCACCTCATTACGCAATAGCGTCACGGTCTGATTCACTGTAACCATCCCCGTTGACTCATTAACGCTGCCGCTTATGCTGAAGCTTTCACACACTGACTTAAACACCTCGGCACCTTTGCGAACCCCAATTAACATGCCTGGTCGCATGGGTGGCAAATCCGCCATGACCTTTGCGCGAATGCTGTTTTGCACCTTATTACCTGCGTTGGCTAACTCGGCCGTTGCACGCATTCTCGCAGCTTGATTATCAGTGATTAATTTATCCACTATATCAGCAGCAAAGTTGTCACCAGCGGTCCCGAAACGTTTCACTTTCGCCGCCACGCCTTGTTGCTCACCACGTACAAACACCGCATTAGCATCGGGACGAATATCGATACGCTCGTTAAATTCGAGGATCACTCCATCGTGCAAAATCACATCAGGGATCGCGCTTGCGGTATTCCAAGGCACGACTGGCCACTGAGGGATCACTGTTATAGTCTGAGTTTCATCGTTCACATCGAGCATGGCCCCAATGCTGTTGGCCATCATGTTAATCGCTTCGGCGGGTGTTTTAGCGGCATAGCTAAAGGCGTTTGCGGGTACAGGGTAATCACTAATTTTACTGGCAACAGTCCACCCAGTATTGGCCACAATATCGGCCATCAAACCAATAAAGCTGCGGGCTACTACGTTCACATAGTTGATGGCCTTTTGGTTCGGGCTGGCGATAGTTGCTAAACGGCCTCGACCTGTCGCGCTATAACTGGTTTTGCCAAAGGCTTTAGATTCGCTGGCAGACTCGCAAAGCAGGTAAAAGTCATAGCCATTAATACTTATTTTCAGTAATTCATTAGCGGCACGCTCGGCATCAATACGGGATGAAAACGTTAAGCTTCCGCTACTGGCCCATTGTGAACGGGACTGAGAAATGGATACAGATTTGAGCACCACAGCAACGCCGTCACTCACACGAACACAACTGATTTGAGGCAGCATGAGGTAACTCCTTCTGATTTGCGGTTCGATAGGGATCTTAAAATCAATGGTGGGTAAAGATGGATTTGTGCCTATCAGGCCGCCGCCATCGTCCCAGTAACAAACATTGGGTGAAGGGGTAAAGTTGAGTACAATCTGGCTAGCTGCATTTACCCAAGGATCGCTAAAGTTAATGGTGATCTTGCCTTTTGGTGGTAGATACTTACTCGAGCACACCCACCGCGCCGCATGTGGCCCCCATGCAATCCCCTTCATATCGCCTGCCGCGTGAATAGCAGAGAAAGCAAGCTTAACCTCAGTCCCGACTAGCGCCCTCTTTAGTAAACCCAGCGTGATAATCTGCGTGGTAGCCTCTGGTTGTCGCCATAGCATTTCAACCCGTGATGGCACTAAATCAGGCAATAGCCATAGGCTAGAAGCTTGCACACCATGTAACTGCGGCACCAACCAAAGCAAATCAGCTTTACATGGCACTAGGTTATTCCAGCGCCAAACCACTGAGGCGGTAATACCCAGTAATGCTTTAGCTTGCCACTTGGCCGTCACGATTTGCGTCACATGGCCAACTTGCCATTGTGACGTTAATTGTGTGGCATGGCTTTGGGTGGCTTCTTTAATGGTTAGCTGCTGCGCAACACTCGGCCCTGTAAACATGCCGATGCCACACATCATGCCAATGGTACCGGCACTAATCGGTACCTCAGGCACTTCTGGTATGGGTTCATCATTAAAGCGAATTTTTATTGGGAATAGAGTGTTTAACCAAAGCGTATCAAACCGTAGTGTTATTGCTGTCATGGTCTAATATTCACAATGTTGCCGTCTATTAATTCGGCCTGTACACCATCAACGAACTTGGCATTATAGATACGGTCACGGTCTGTTATACCCACAATCAATTCACTACTCGTGGCATACTTAACAGGTACAATGGTTTTGAATGTCCCACCGTTTGTACTGAATATTTGATAGAAACCATCTGTAAAATGTCTATCAAATATAATCACACACTCAGCATCGGTATCCACATCAACCTCAAGCAATGCTTGTGTCATTACAGTCGGTAAACCACCAATCACGTTTATAACAATGCTAGGCATACCATTCCCCACCTAGTGATATAGCAGCGTTCGCCTTTTGCATTCCGGTAACAATGAGATAATCAATACCTTCAAATGTTCTGATTACTGGTAATACTGCATCTTTATAACCGCTAAATTGTGTCTTAAATAATCCGGGAATAGTCCCTCTGCACGCAGGGTTCGTAACTAGGGTAAACGAGCCATGAATAATTGACACCTTTACTAAATTAATTGGTACACCGATTTGCTGTGGGTCAATTACATTACCCTGATATGCATAGCCTACATCTGGTGCCCAATCTGTTGAATATCCAATAACAGTTGAGCCACCGTTTGTTTCATACAACGCACATCTAGGTGTGCTCAGTGACGAACCAATGTTAACCCCATAAGCAGTATCAGCACTGTCAAGTGTAGGATCGCCACATGTTACTAATGTAAATATCCCCATATCATTTGGTACAAACGACTCTATATCACCAATGAAAAAATACTCACGATATGCAAGTACACTCGTCGTTGACGAATTATTAAGAGTCTCGCCTGATTCTTGTATCAACCAAAAACCTTTACTGGTGCCAACAACCATCCACCCACGGACAGTTCCCAGACTATTAGAGGTCATCATTACGCGATAACCTACCTTTTTAAAAAAAGCGTCTATTGCTGTAATTGAATTTGCACACGTTATACGCAGAGAAGCATTAATAGCGTCACTACCTGTATGGGGTTGAAATTGTACGGCCCCACCAGAACCACCATCGGCAACGTTGTTTTTAAAGACAACTTTATTGTTTGCAGCATCTTCAAAGTCAAGTGTCCAACCAAGTGGTTGTTTTTCACCATACCCCTCGACTAAACACTTTTTCAGTACAGTAATCCAACCGCTTGGTTTAGTAGGAATTGCAGGTGCTCCCGCATCCGTATTTCGATAAACAGTTACTGGTAATCCCATTTCAATTGCTCCTATGACTCGTTGCCGAAAAATGACAATACGGCTTTATCTGTAGTGATTTGGCTGTGGCCAACCTGCACATTGCGCAGCAACATGATGGGTTTTGATGACGCAAAAGTGGCAAAGCGCACCGCCTCGCCCGTTTGCCAACCGCCACCCCATGCGCCTTTTCTGAGCACAAAATAAGGGGTATTTGTCACGGGGTTGATGGGGGCAAAATCATTCAGAGTATCACCAGTCGCAATTTGTCCGAGTCGGCGGCCGACGCAGCGAAACGCGGTTTCACTGGTCATGATCATCACCCAATCTTCGTTTATTGCAGTGTTATTTTTAACCTCTATCGGATAGTCAACGGCGTTAAAATTGCCCGTGGCTTGAGCACCATCAACATCCCAGTTATTTGACCAGGCGGTCATATCCCGTACTTGGCCAACACGCGCCTGTAAATCACCTAAAATCTGCACACTAGCCACAGTGGCCCCTATGGGGTATTCGCGGGATAAAGGTTTTGCCAGCACTATGCTTCCTGCGCTAAAGCTTGAAACTAACGCAAGCTCGCTAATGACATCGGTCAGCACAAAGGGCGGCGCAAAACCAGTAAAGGCGCTATTAATGGTGACAGTGCCTGCCGCTTTATTTACGGTGAAATGGGTGTTTTCGCTGGTCCATAGGCTGGAGCCATTAGCATCTGTAATATCGCTAAATACTGCGTTTTGACGAATGTTATACACGGTACCAGCCGTGGCGGTGACTTGCTGCACTTGTGAGTGTGACAGCGCCACAGTGCCCCACTGGCGGAACATATTCACAATGCCATCATAAGGGATACGCAGCGGGTTAAGGCCATAAATCTCGGCAGGTGGCAGTTGGCGCACTTGGTCGCTAATATCATAGCGCAATGTGGTTAAATCCACTGGGGCGCTAAAGGTCAGTTCCACAATGCCACTGCTAATGCTGCCGTTAATGCCAGTGCCAGTAACCACCCCTTGAGCATTGGCTGAGGCACTAATCAGCGCTCGGTCAGAGATACGTTCAACCTGCACATAAAAGCTTTCTAATAAGGGATTTGGCACGGACAAGGTGAACTTAGCGACCGTATCACCTGCAGCAGCCGCCGCGCTCGATTCGACTAATCCGGCAAAGGTAAACGTAAACTCGCCACGGCTAACGACTTGCTTAGTCACCGCACCTGTTAAGTAGTTAATGGTTGCGAGGTGTTCTGTACCATCATATAGCTTGCCTGTAGTGCCCTCTGCACTCACTCTCTCATACACATCTTGGGCAACATAGTTTGTATCAGCAAAGACAGCTCGGCCTTTAATACTTCCCACTGTCAGTTGCTTGTTGGCGGGGAACGGGTTGGCGCTTGAATAGATGCTGTATTTATAGGATGAAACATAAAATAGGCTCACGGTTGACGCATCATTAAATCTTGTACTTGAGGTGAGCGTTACCGTGATATTACCTGAGCCAATCGTCACGGATTGAATGTAGCTGGTATAACCGCCGAACGTGGCCGTGGGTAACGTCGAAACGGCAACTAATCCGTTTTCATCGGTTAATAAATCCGTGGTGGTAAAAGTATAGCTATAGGTGCCTGCGCTTGAAGGTTGGGTGATCACTTTGCGGATCACTTGGCTTACTGTGGCATCCCCGTTGTCACTGCCGCCGACAATGGTATTGCCTGGCTTGGGTAACACAGTGGTAATGGATGGCAGTAATGACAACTGCGTCGCCCCCACGGCTAAATTAACGCCATTGGCCACAGCCGTTAATTTGGTTACGCCATGAAACTTAAGGGGTGATGCGGTATTAGATAAGCGCAGCTTAGTACACTTGCTTTGTCCATTAACAGCTAATGATGGCCATGGAGTGGCAAAAGGAATGGGTGGGTCAAACGTGACGGTACCGACTTGGCCATTAACATTATTGGTCTTGGTTACTTTGCAAAAGTGAGTTTTGCGCGGCCAATCGGCATTTTCCACCCCAGTATATTCCACAGTAATACAAATCACTTGGCCCACGACCAAATAGGTGGTTTTCCAGTAATCGCGATCATTAAAGCGATAAGTCGATTGCAGGTAATCTGAGGAAAATGAGTTCTGATTAACAAGGAAGCCTGGGCCACCTTCGCGGATTAATTCCCCTGCAGTGACAGACGACTCAATGATCTCCTTCATATCCGTCATGCGAGACTCATCATCCAGCGCAGGGGATTCAATCATAAACACATTCACCAGCGGATCGACTGGTGGCTCACTCACAAACACATGGGCTTGCTTAAGTTTGTTAGTGTCATTGGTGTAAAGCGTGGGGAAGCACTTAACGATATCGATACTCGATTGAGCATGATCAATATCAGAGATAGCATCAAACAGTTCATTAATCTGCCCTGATTGCACTACGTTGTTCGTGCGCTGGCCGCCAGCTTCATTGCTTGAACCTAATAGTTCAGGCTTGAAGATTTTTAAGCTGTCGCGAGAAATCGGAGTCGGAGAAGTTGCCATATTAAACAGCCTTTAAACAGTGATTAACTTGAGGGTGATGGCATCGACAGCATCGGGGGCGCTATCGCTGTAGTTAATGTCTGGTGCACCACTAATCGGTTGATCGCGGTAATCCCAAATCACGCTAAAAACAGTGCCGTTAATATCCAGATTGAAACTGGCCGCCCCTTTTGTATTGGCGTGGCTTTCAAGGGATTCAAACAGACTTAAAGATTCGCCATCACTAAAGAGCACAATGGAACGCCCCGCTTGTTTGGCGGCAACTTCAACATGCTGCGAGCCATCGAGCGCAAACTCAATGCTGCTCACAAAGGGCGTATAACCAAAACGGTTAAGCCAAATAAAATGCGGTAATTGAAGCGTGTCTAAGGTGATCATGAGGTGGCCTTAATCTGTTCTAGTTCGCGCAAAAACAGCTGCTTAAACTCATCAAGCAAATCGGCTTTCACCACATTGCCCGACGGCATTGCCAGCTCTAGCCGAAAAATTTGTACGCTGCCGCCTGTGTTCTGATTGCTCACCGATGGCGAAGTAGTTTGGCTTGAGGGACTGCGAGTGGAATTCGTCGCGGTGCTTGCACTGCTTGATGCACGCTCGATCGCCTGTGCGTTACGTTCTGCCGATTCGGCCTCGATTTGTTTCAGCTTAGTGCTGTAAATTTGCTGACTCAGTTGCAGTGCTTCTTGGGCACTGGCGATAGACTCTTTATCCTGGGCTGTGCGGGCAGCATCGAGCTGCGCCTTAAGCTCAGCTTGTTGCTGTTCATAGCGGCGTTTCTCGATAGCGGCTTGGTTATTATTGAGCTGATCCATCTCATCTTTGAGACTGTCCAAGGTCGCGTTGATATCGTCACGCAGGCCGAGAATACGATCGCGGGTAGCATCAATGGCCGCTTGCAGTGGCTTAAGATCTTCGTCGCCTAACTCGCGTATATTCCACTTAGCTTCGCGGCTAATTTGATTGACACGATCGAGGCTAATGCTGGAGCTTTCGAGTTCTTCAGTCCATTTACGGGTCAGTAAGGTTTCATTGATGATCTGCTTTTCGCGAATAAAGGCTTGGTTACTGAGCTGCGCCAGCACACCCCAAAAGCCCGTATTTACCCGCATATTGTTCATGATGCTTTTAGTCAGCTGATCGACGCGGGCGTTGAGTTTTTCGGTGCTATCTTCGTTAAAGTTGAACTGTTTATTTAAGTGGGCATAGGCACCCGCGAACAGGTTGACATACTCAGTGGCGCGGCCAGTGGTTTCCTCTAATTGTTCAAGTTCTTCGCGTTGCTCAATTAAGGTTTTAGTGGTCTTTTTTACCTGTTCGTCAGTCTCTTGCTCACCATCTTCCAAACCGCCCATTAAGCGTTGCAATATTCTGAGCACTTCAACTAAGCGCTCTTTTTGTCGCAGGTATTCTTCCGCCGTGATGCCGCCGTCTTTATAGGCTTGTTCGAGCCTCAACATCTCATCAGATACAGCGGCATACTTGCTTTTTATCTGTTCATAATTAGCAGCTTCAAGTGCCTGAACCTCACTGAGCTGCTTAGTTTGGTCACTTAACTTGCCCTGTAAACTAATCAGATCTTGTTGGGCTTTTGCTTTGGCTTTACTCGATACCGTCGAGCTGTTCATCACATCGCGGCATTGCTGCAAACGGGCTTCAGTTTCTGCCACTGCGCGGCTTAGCTTGGCTTGCTCGGGTGAAAGTTCCTTCACGCTGTCTGTATAGCCGTATTGCTTTGCTGTCAGCTCGCTCAGTTCCTTGGTTAGCCCAAGGGTGGCGGCTTGCGCTTTCAAGGTTTCGGGTACCGCAGCGCCCGTTGCTTCGGCGGCCGTTAATGCCGCTTTAGCCCAGGCTAAAAACGCATCCTTTTGTTGCTCAATCGGTTCACGGTTGTTCTTAATCAGATTAAAGGCCGCTTCGGCTTTCGTGTTCACCTGCTCTAAGGCATGGCTACTGGTCAGCCCTAAATCCTTATAGGCTTGCTCCAATGCCTCGGTGCCCTTAGCCGTGGCATCTAGATAGGTTTGCTGCTCTTCAAACTTGGCGCGCAGTATTGTGAGTAACTTAACGTGGCCTTCGTATTGATCCCCCGCCGCCTTTAACGGCACTAAGGCGGCGTCAATTTGGCGAATGAAACCGCCCATACCACCTTTAACGCCATCGAGCGTTTTAGTTTGTTCGCTTAAGGTAAAGGTCAGGCGCAGCGCTTCTTCAACCGTTAATTTAATCGGCGCTACGACGTCAACGGCAGCCTGTTTGACTTCTTCCATGGCTTTAGCGGCGTTCTTCCACTTACCAGTGGCGTCGTCATAAATCAGTTTGCCTTCATCAACCGCCTTGTTGAACTCGGCCATAGTGGTAAAGGCTACGCCCGTTTGCTCACTGAGATCCTTAAGTGAGTACTCCAACTGTTTGGCGCTAGACGCGGCAGCGCGTTTAGATTTTTCCAGTGCTTCTTCAGCAATCAATAACTCTTGGTATACCCGAGCGACCTCGATCAACTCGCTAATCAGCGCTAAGTACAAACCCGCTTTAGCCGCTGCTGCCAAGGCGGTTTTAAGTTTGCCAGCAGCTAAGGCCGCGCCCTCACTCGCCGCAGTGGTACCCATGATCGCGCCAGTGTAAAGACGCATCACGCCGATGGCGGCATTGGCTCCGGTAATCACATCACTAAAATAGCTACCGACTTTTAACGCTAGAAATGCCTTAGCCACAAAACCAATTTCATCACGGAAGTGGTACAGCATAGCAGCGCCATCTTGCACCGCTGAGCCTATGCTCACGATCGTGTCGCTGACTTGCTGCGCCCATTCCTTTAAACGGCCATCGGCGGCCATGGCGGCAAACTCAAGATTCAACTCACTGATCTGGCCCTTAAGCCAATCAAGTGCACCGGACTGAGCCACGAGATCATAGAAGGATGAAAGGTTGTCTTTGAGGTTTGATACTTGGCCACTGAGCAAAGCCATCTGCGCCGCTGCGCTGCCATTAGCGGCTCGGCCCATTTCATCAATCAAGCCTTGGATCACATCGCGGCCAAGCTTGCCTTGCTCACTGAGTTTTTGCAGCTCTAAGGTGTTCTTTCCCGTGACCTTAGCCAGCATGTCCCATACGGGCACGCCGCGCTCAATCAGTTGCAGGATCTCCTCACCCTGTAGCTTTTGTTTTGCCCAGGCTTGGCCGAGTGCCAAGGTGATCCCCTCAACCTCTTGAAAACCGCCACCGAGTTTAAAGGCTTGATCCACAATCGCCTTCATGGTGCCGTTCATAGGATCAAGGCCAAAGGCTTTGGCCTTCACAAACGCTTGATTGACTTCGTTCAGTTGTAGCGGCACATCGATGGCGAATTGCTTTACCCAAGCGGTGGCTTGTTTGCCAGATTCAAAACCGCTCATCACGGCATTCATTTGCACGCCAAGACGTTCAAATTGATCACCCGTGGCAAAGACATCCTTCACCGCTTGGGCTACACGGTCAAAGCCCAAGTAAGCTCCTGCTAAGGCGGTCACTTGGCCGATCACGCCACGCAGGGAACTGGCATGATCACGGGCGCTGGCATTGCCCTTATCTAACTGATTAGCAAACTTATCGACATTGCGGCCAGTGCCGTCAAGCTCGCTACTTAACTTGCGCTGCGCGGTGGTCAGGTTGTTGTAATCAATGCCCGATTTCGACAGGGCATTTTGCAGCTTAGTGTGGCTGGATGATTGCTGCGCTAACTCGCGCTGCATTTGCTCCAGCTCTTTTTCGGCCACATCAATAGAGCGTGCCAGTTGCACAAAAGGCGCATCCGTTTGGCTGGCACGTTGCTTTAAGTCCTGCAGTGCTAAGGCGGCAGCAGTGACAGCAAGCTCTTGTTGTTCAAGCTCATTACGTGACCGCTTAAAGGTGTTGATCAGGTCTTGCTGGTTAGCCAGCTCATCGAGCTTATTGGCTAAAGTATTGGCTTTTTGGCTGGTCGATTGGCTGCTATCACCAACATCATCAAGCCCTGTTGCTAAAGGCTTGAGCTCGTTAGTCAGTTGCTCGGTTTGGTTGCTGGTATTACGGCCGCTTTGGGCCACTTGGTCTAGCTGGTTACTTAACGGATCAAGGCTGTTTTTGAGTTCATCAACCTGATTTGCACCCGCTTGGCTGGCATCACTGACGCCATCGAGTTCATCAGCGAGCGCCTGCGTCTTAGGATTCGCCGCATCCGACTCGGTGCCGATGCGCTTAAGCTCATCGACTAAAGCCGCAATGTGTTGCTTGCCCGTGGCTTCTGCCACGATCCGCAGGGCGAGTTCTAAGGTTTTATCAGCCATGGCTATCTCGTTAATGCTCTCGTTAGTATCTAAATAATCGGTGTTTAAACGGCGGTTAAATGGGGATTAAAGGGCATGGCAATTGAGTACGGCCATGCCCTTGGGTTAAGCAAAACCGCTTACGCATCCAGCTCTAGGTACTCGAACGGATGATCCTTACCCGCGACTAACTGGGCTTTACCCGCAAGGGTGGCGCTCACAAACTCGCTGGCGGCAAAATCGAGCGCCGCTGTTGGCGATAAGCTGGCGTCGAAAATTTCGAGCTTAATCGGCTTGCCTGTTTCGAGGTTTTTACCTTCACCGAAGAGCCGCGCGCGGGTTTGGGCACTAATGCCACCACGAACTAGCGTGCCGGAAATGGCGTTATGTTGGCCTGTCACAGTCACTGCGCCGCCCGCTTCAATTGCGCCGCCTTTTACGGCACGCACTAGCCCTAGGGCATAGTTCACCTCATAGTCAGTGCCCAGCACTAAGGTGGTAGCGTCTTTCTTCACCACAAAACCGAGGGCGGCAAAGTTACTTTCAGGTAGCTGTATCCAACGTTGATTGGTTGGTAAGGTCACGGCCTCATCGGTTAAGTTGCCGCTGCCCGTGTTCAGCACTTGGGTATCACCCAGCAGTGCCATAGCAATCAGTTCGGCAGGTTGATCATCGAAGGACCATTCCACCTCAACAGGTTTTGCAATTTTCACCACGCTTAAGGCTTGGCCGTAGCTGTCTTTCTTTTTACTTGGACGTACCTTTTCGTCGGCGTCGGTTTTAATGGCGAGCTTAGTGGTGTTGATGGGACCAATGATCCCCGTTGATTGCCCTTGGGCATTTAGACGGTCAACAAAAAAGTTGCCTGCGACTAATAATCCACTCATGGTGAGTTCCTCTTAGGTTGTTAAGGTTTGAATCTCAAAATCACACTTAACGCCACGGGGTAATAACCGTGGCTTTTAGTGAAACGGGGTTTAACGGGACTGTTAACGCGCACAAAGGGGCCAAGCATCTGACCATCCACCGCAATAGACTTACCCACAATCGCGTTTAACAGGCTGACTAATAGCTCACCTGCTTGGCCTTCGTGAATAGATAAACGGCAAGCCAATACCACAAGCCAAGTCTGCTTAATTTGGCTGGTGTTGCCGCCTTGTGCGGTATCCGCCAGCGTATCGCCCATATACAGCACATGGGCGGCGGGCGTGATTTGGCTGCGCTCATCCACTTCGCTTAGCTCATTAGCTTGATAGACCTTTTTCAGCTTCTGGCTCGTCACTAATGGCTCAAGTATTTGAGTCAGCGCATCACCTGCAGCAAGGTAGTTATCTTTAATCTCAAACATCAGATAAACCCCTTAGATGCACGGCGGCCAAACACGCTGCCTGCACTGTCGATGCTGACCACTAACTCACTTTGGCTAGCGACTTCACCCGTATCAGCTAGCCCCAAACTGATATCGCCTTTGCTCACTGCGGTTAAAAACTTCACCACAGCGGTATAGCGTTTCTCGACTTGTTCAGGGGCTTTATCGCCATACAGGAAGTAACGGGCAATATCGCAGCAGTTACGCTCAAGCACGGCGGGAACCGTAGTTAACGGCAAGGTGTAACGGCCCACGATATAGCCATCAATCTCGGCCGACGCATCGCGCAATGCTTGCTCAAGCACGACGGTATTGATTTCCCCTGGCACACTGCCTTCGCGTTCGGTAAGCAGCATTAAGTCCTGTGCACCAAAGCGACTGAGCATGTTGTCAGGGGTGGCGTACATGGCTCTTGTGATGGCTAAGTCGGCCATGGCTATTCACCTGCTTCGTTGGTGACGGTGCCCGATGTTTCAGTGCCTTTCGTTTCAGCGCTTGGGGTAGCCGTTTCACTCGCACCTGGCACTGTGACTCTTACAGCCCGAATAGCATTGACTAAGTCAGGTTTATTCATCGAGTTAAAGCCGATGATCTCCAAGTCTTTTGCTAGCGCCTTAAGATCTTTTACCGTGAGCTGGTCTAACAGTTCATCTACTGTCAGTTGGTTTAAGACTTTCTCTTCACCGCTAGGCTCTTTCACGCCAGTCAGCTTGCCTGTGATATCGGTGCCTAATGTCTGATCACCGTCTGGAATGTCCACACTCCCCGACGCTGGTGCCATATCACGCACGGATACCTTAAGGCGCTGGTCAGCTTCAAACGCTGCAACTTGCTCATCCGACAGCTCGGCCAGCGGTATAAGGTTTTCGCCTTTGGTAAGCGCCATGCCCGCACGGCGGTAGCCAGTGTGCGCAAGACAGATAACCAACAGGACTTGAATGTTCTTAGAAGGATTCGCCATTTCATTGTTACCTCACTCGATGTTGGGGTGCGGGCGCATCCTTGTGCCTGCGATTCGCTGCTCAAACTTAAGGGGTGAACACCTAAAGCTGTGGCACCACAAGGATCTCGAACTTGCCTTTCAGTTCGTTATCCACGGTCACGCCACCTTCATCAATGCGCTCACGGGTCATTAACTTGAGTGCGACGTCTTCAAGAGAAGATGGGATCACCAACAAATTGGGGCGTATCTTGAGCTTCTTACCGCCATCGCTGGTAAAAGCTTGCATGGCTTTGTAAGCGCTCCATAGGTTGGTGGCATTGAGAGTACGCTTGTTGGCGAAGGCCATTTGCCAGAAGCCAAAGCCCGCCTCACAGCGCATATCGGTGCCGAACTGGAACTCGTTATTGGTCCAAACTGCTGGGTCGGTTGGATTAAACAGGGTGTTTAAATCCAGCTTGCGACGCTCTTGAAAGATGAGTGGCTTTAATGGACGCGTGGTATCGAGCAAAAACCAAGGTTCCCCCGTATAAGTGCCATCAACCACCATGTTGGCCACCGATACGTCAGCCCCCGTACCATCGTGCTTCTCGTTAACGGGATGGTCAGTGTCAAAAAAGTTCTGCCCGTCATAACACAAAGTGCCAAAGCCTTCGGCTAATAGCTCGAACACCAGATCGTCGGGAAACTCTTCACCTTCCTGCGCCAATGCCTGCACCATAGGTTTGTAAATCCCTAAAGTGTCATCTTCAACATCATCACGACTAATACCAATCGTGGTTTCAAAGGTACGGTTAGTGATTGAATAACCATGCTCTTTGATGGAGTTGATCACCCGCGCACCAATCCATTCGCGCATGGTCGGCATTGAACCTAACCAGCCATAGGTATTGGACTTAGTGTTGCTTGGCACGACTGAGGCAATTTTTAAATACAGTGGCTCAGTCTTAGCTAAAGCATTTTGAAACTCGCTACGCACCATAGTGCGCAGGGCTTGTAATACTGGGGCGTTAATAGCAGCCATTATTTTTGCTCCTGATCAGCGGCGATAGCTTTAGCAAAGTCAGCGTGCGACATGCCCCAAGAATCGGCCATTTTGATTTGGTCGGCAGTCAGTGCCGCGACCTTAGATTTATCTACGGGCTTATCAACTGTGGTAGTTTGGGTGGTCGTTAACGCGCTAATAGGCTTACGGCCAGCTAAGTGCGCAGACAGCGCCGCAAAGCCTTGCTGTTTACCCAATTGCTCCAAGTAGTCCTTCTCACAAGCCAGCACGCTGCCTTCATCCAGCGCTTGCTTAACCGCTTGCTCAATCGTCAACTGACCGTTTTGTGCACTGAGCGCCACCAACTGATCACGCATGGCGTTCACTGTGGCAACGGGCACATATTGAGTCAGATCAACTTGGCCAGCAGGTAAGTTAGTTTGTGTTGTGACCTTAGCCGATAGCGCAGCCACATCTTCCTTAAGCCCATCGACACTGCCAGCAGCTTTGACTAAATCATCTAAGCGCTTCATGGCCTCGGCTTGTTGCTCCTCGGTCAGTTGCGCACCTTCCGCCATCTCGATACCGAGCGCGGCTAATAGCTTTTTCAATAGTGGATTCACATGGAGTCCCTCCGGTTGGGTTGGATTAGATTCATTTGCAGATAATTGAGAGAGTGCCAATGCTGACAGCTGCGCTAATGGCAACATGCCATCGACACCAGGGCGGTTAGTTAACGCTGCTGAATGGATAAATTGCGGGCGGCCTGTGGCTTTGTCATAGCCAAACACCAACGAGAAATACTTGTATTCCTTGGCGCTTAAAAAGGCGGTGGCGTTATCGGTAAAGCGCGGCTTAATGAACAAGCCGTGGCCCTCACGATATTGCACGTCATTGATGTTGAACCAACCTGCAGCGGGTGCAGGTTGGCCGTTGACTTCTTTGTTTAAGGTTTGGTGTTCGTAGTCAATAACCAGATCACCGGCTTTATGGGGGGTATTGGCTTGCAGGGCCGCGAACGCAACGCTATCCATCAACCACTTGCCACCAGCTACATCATCAGGGCGACCATCTACGCTGGCAAAGTGACCATCAGGCAGTGCCTGAATGTAGCCATCTTCACCCACCACAAAGGCGGCTTCTGAATTGACGTTTAACTGGCTGCTTAAGGCGGCAAAGCCTAAAGCTGTGGTGGTTGCAGACATAAAAAAGGCACTCTCAATAACATTGGAGTGCCTATGATGATCTCGCTTGACTTGCTAGCGGATTGGAAAGGTTTCGGGATTAATTAAATTCTATCCTCATAAGCATTTATTTGAGAATTAATTAACTCAAAATATTCAAACGAGCTCTTAATACATGATTCAATAGACTTTATATCTCTGTTATAGATGGTTAAGTTAAAATATCTATGTACATACTTAGAAACATTGTCAGTCAACGCAGCAAGACGCGTAGCCTCTTGATATTTAAGCTCACCAAAAAATAATAAATCAATAACTCTAGCTTCTGCATGTATTTCTTTAGTTAATAGTTTGAATTCATCTTTCCTTTGTTTTAGCAATTCAAACGTTGTTTTATATTCGCTCATATCTCTGCCGCACTGTCGCATAGTCAGCAGTAGATGACTAGTATCAGTTGTTAATATAAATAAGTGGTTACATTGTGAGATTCTCTGCCGAAAATTGACTAACTTACTATATTTTACTGTTGCTTTTATTTGGTTGCGCCAAGAATAAACACCTATTAAGGCGGCATAAGCTGCAATTATCCCTGCGATACCTCCAAGAACTTGAGAAAAATCTGACAGTGTCTTAAGAAAACCTGGTTGCTGGCTATTAACTTTATGGATGATCATTCCTAGATAAATAAGGACAAAAACAATTACCCCCACTGCTTTGAGAGCATTTAGGGTAATTTTTTCATTAACTGGTAACTTCAAAATCGCAACCTTTTATATAAGAAAGGAGAAAAACATGCACTCAAAATGAATACAAGATAGGCTCTTACCAAGGAACCTTACCTCAAAAATAGATTTATTGAGGTTAATCTTGATTACTAGATTTTAAACGAGTGTGCAATTCATTAACTGCGCCAACAAAACGCTCAAATTGCTGCCAGTCATGGAAGGTCGCAAACAATTCTTTACCTGAGCCATCGATAGGCCCTATAACGACTTCAGGGACACCGTGATTTTTTAGCACCTGCACTTGATGTGGAGTACATCTCACTCTTGGCTCGTTATCCAGAGTAACCGCTTCATCGAAAAAAAATAAACAACCCATTCCCTGTCTCCTTGCTTATCGTCAAATTCACTTTTCAATGCGAGCATAACCCAGTTTAAAACCCGTTTAAATCCTTGTTAAAGCGTTTAATTGGTTTTTAGATAAGCCGTTATACCAAATTGAGAACCAAGCCGCTTAAAATGCGTTTGAGAGCTTTACGCTTCGGAGCTTGTCACCTTAGAATACTGTCATTACTTTTAAACCATGGACGGCACATGACCACCCCTTCTACATATCCTCAAGCTAAACTGCAGGCTCAAACCCACGGATCCGAGAGATCATTTAATTGGCTTATCATTTTGCTGGCCATTGTTGCTGCTTTTTTACTTACTTTGTACTTTATCAATTTCAACGGCAGCTGGGGTAATCAAGGCGACTTCGGTGCATTTGGTGACTTCCTCGGTGGCGTGCTAAACCCTATCTTAGGCTTTGCGACTGTCGGACTTTTAATCTGGTCGCTTAAACTTCAGATGAATGAGCTGGCATTGTCGAGACAGGAACTAGCTGAGACCAAAAAAGAGACATCACTGAGCCGTAAGGCAATGGAAGCTCAGGTTGAACATCTACAAAAAGAAGCAAAACTAAATGAGTTAATTCGCCTATTGAATGATCTCAAAACAACAATAAACAATCGACTCTCAGGAAAATTTGTACCACATGTTTTTTTAGCTAAAGGAGGAAGGGAACTGAATCTACCCGACGAAATTTCGACTTATGCAACAATATTAAGTAATCAACTTCCCTCATCATACAAAAATGAATATTGGTACATTAGATGCTCTCAACGTGAACAACAGAAAAGTATGTTCCAACAAGTGATACACAACCCTAACCTACAAGGATGGAGTGAACTAGAGCGGGTAGTGATTGTTTTTTGCAATTTAGTTATTAAATACGATGAAATAAGCCCAAGCGATGAATTTAATTCTGTTTACATTTATGAGGCTTACGACTATCTAGCCCCTCTTTGTGAAACCTTAAGAAGCGAACAGCTAATTAAAACAATGAATGATCTTGGCTTTGAATTCGAATTTGAACCTGAACCTAGTTGAATTTCTAACGGCTCTGTTATAGGGCCTTATTATTTTCTGCACGAATTCTAAACCAAATACTCCCCCAAGATCCTTAACATAGACTGTTCATCCTCACGGCCTACACCTAGGTATGGTCGTGCCGGAATACCCGATGGGCCTGCAGGCATATCATCGGTGCCACCAAACTGGTGAATAGCGGCATAGATTTTATTGCTACCAATCGCTGCCCAAAAGTCGCCGCTGTCGGCAGTCACGCTGGCAGCTAGCCCGCCAGCACTGGCCTGTAATATCTTACCGCCCTGGCGTTTAGGGTTGGCCTTAAGATAGGCATCACTTAAGGATGCCCAGGCTTGGTCTGTCGTGGGATCGGCCTCTGCTTCAAACGCTGATTCGGTGGCCGATTCGAGCACGGCGGCAATATCGTTCATCGGCTCGTTTAAATCATCAAGCCTTTCCATCAAGCTAGTTAGCACAAGTATGACAGTGTCATTGCTAAGGGTGATATCAATCTTGCTCATGTCCCTACCCTCTTAACTTGCCTTCAAGCACTTGGTATTGAGCTTGCTGCAGATCTGCTAGTGATAACGTCAGCAGTTGCACTTCACCCTCATTAGGCTGGCGCGTTAGCTGCCATGCGCTATTGATGATCACTTTGCCATCGCTCTCACCCGCAGCAGGATACACATACAGCAAGTGTTGATTTTCGCTGTCCCACAGCACTGCCTCAGGCTCTGCTAACATCAGCGGCAATTGGGTTAACGCCTCGCGGCTAAGTGACTTATTCGATGCGCTTTTCGATATCAGTTCACGTTCCCTTATAGCAAGTAATGCGCTGGGCTCTCGCCCTAAGCGCGTTGTCACTGCGGCTTGAATCGAGGGTGTCATAAAACCTAACGCCTGTACGCCTAAGCCTGATCGCCGCTTTTGTACTGGATTGGCGGCAAGGACTTCATCCGTCCATTGGGCAAACTGGGCTTGGCGCAGCGGGCTATTATTGAGTGCCTGAATAAACTGCGCGCGGGTATCGAGGGATTGAATAGTGCCAAGCTTTTTAGCGACGGCCACGTCGGTACCAAAGGCGGCTTCGCCTGGACTATAGGCCCAGCCTAAATCGGGACTCATGCTACTACCGTCAGGCAGATCGATACGTGCATGGGGCACAGTCAAGACTTCACCCGTTCCCCGTGCGACTGTCTCAGTGTCAAAGCGATGGATATAGCCTTCGCCATTTTCCACAGTGATCCCCATCGCCTTAACCTGCGCTTCAGTTAACGCCCGAACGCGGCAACGACAGCCCCAACCATTGGGCGGATAGATGATGTCCCATATTGGATCGTCAAAGCGGAACACTTTACCCCTAAGCCGCGCATGGGCTGGCCGTGTCTGACCGTCATCTATCGCCACATATTGCCAATAGGGGTGGGTTTTAGTGCGCGATAACATGCGCCGATAGCGCCCAGCCATGTAGGCGGTTTGCAGGTTTTGACGATAGATGGTGTTTAACCGATACGGGCTACCCAACTGTACCTCGCGGCCATCGACTTCCTTTTTACCCCACCATCCGAGCTTTTCGAGTTGAGGTTTAAGGTTGGCCTGAAACTGCTTAGCGGTTAACCCTTGGCTTAGGGCTGCATCCACTTCATTACGGATCGCCGTGAGCACATCCATCTGTGCCGCCTTGGCCACCGTAAACGCACGGGCGTGGGCGCGGGTCCACACGTCTTGCCAATCGTCACTGATAGCAAAGCCTTTGGCACGAAAATAAGCCACCGCATCGGCGGGGGCTTGGTTAATGGCAATGCTTAAATCAACGGTTTTAGGCATTGGCGATGCCCCACAACTCAGCCACAAACATTAACCGCGCTAAGGTTTCGGTAAGCTGCTCGGTATCCATGGCGGGATAGTCCTTTTCCAGCTGGGCGCGCAGTTGCTCCGGCTCGCTCTGCAGTTGTTCCATTAATGGCTCAACCATCGCCATATAGGCTTCGCTCATTTGCCCTTGAGTGAGTGCATCCAAGGCTTTATCTAAGGCGGTTTGGCTCGGTTCACTCAACGGGGCATCCGGCTGCTTCGCGGCTAAAGCCGCCAATGCCGTCTGCTGATTGTCATTACCGCCTGCAGCGCTGGCATTGGGGTCTTCTTGCTGGATCACCAGCACGGCTTCGCCATTAGCGGGCTTAGGGATACGGGTCTTTTCATGCAGCCAGTTTTGTGGGATCTGCATGCCCATGCTGACGAACGCCCGCAGCGGATAAGCTAAGGCGCGTAAATCTTCGGCCTCTGTGGTATCAAAGACTAAACGAGGATGACGACGATGGCTTTGATAACTCTTGCAGTTAAGCGCATATAAAGGGGCCACTAAGTCGCGGGTTAAGGTTTCGGCAATCAGGCTAAGGTCTGCATCGCGCAGCTCTTGGCGTACTTCGTTATGCACGTTACCGAGCGCATTAGTTGAGCTTTTACCGTCGGCTTGGCTGGTCAAGGTGCCGCCTAAAATCACCTTGCTCATGGTCTTTTCAGCCCAGCTAATCATCAAATCAAAGGGATCGGCTTGACCTGTGGCGGCACTCTCAAAATCCATCACCATGCCCTTGGGCATAATGCCACCCGCGTTATGGCCAATGCTCATCACTGCATTTAACAGGGCGCGCTTTTCCTCATCGCTGGCACCCGCTGGATACTGACCAATACGCAGCGGCAAACCGTAGATCTCAAGGAACTCGGCTAAGTCGCGCACACTGTAGTTTTTAAAAATAAACGGCCAAATTAACTGACGCACTAAACCACTGCGGCTAACATAGCCCGACTTGGCTGGATGAATATGTTTGATCCAACCAAAGGGCCACAGGTCAGCGCCATTGACCGTGGCATCACGCAGCCGCAGTTCGTTGCGCCGCTCAGGATGAGTCATAAACCAAGACGGATCGCGATACTCAGGCACTTCAATAAACCATTCGCCTAGCTCTCGCGTCCAGGCTAACTCGTGCATGCTAAAGCCCTTGAGAATGGCATCACTCATTGACTTAATGAGCGTCTTTACCCAGTTACCTTCTTCGAGCATTTCTTGCAGATATTCAGTGTCGGCCTTTTCCTGTGGCGTCGGGTTACGGGGCGGTATTAAATAGTAATCCACGCCGATCAGTGCCCGTTTGCGCTTGTCTAACTCGGCATATAGGTGGCCGTCTTTCTCTTCGATATCTTCGGCCAGTTCACATTGGGCAATGAGATCGCCTTGCTCTGCGGCCTGTAAAATATTGGCTGCACTGGCGGGCGTCAAGCCGCTACTTGGGTGCTGGCTAAAGGTACGTTGCAAGCCAATTAAACGCACATCGTCGGTCTGCAGTGCTTTGGCTTCACGCTGCTTAAACGGCCGACCACTGGCGTCCAAAATACGTGATTCAGTTGTTTTTTCTTGCATTACCAGCAACCTCGCTGCGTTTGATGATCATCATCCTCATGGGCACTTGCTGCGGCATTCGGATTGCGGTGATCACTTCTAGGAATGGGAGTGAACTCTATGGGGGCACCGTCTAAGGTGGAGGCGTATACCATCAAGAACAGGCTGATCGCGGCATCACCATGGCGTTCTTTTTCTTGGCCTGTGCGCACATCGCCAAGGCATGGCGTACCTCGACGGTTAATGCTTAAGGCCCGCAGGTCAGTACTGGTGTCGTCATCCCTTGGGATAGTGATAAGCCCGTCTTCAAAGTGGCTTTTAAAGCGTGGCATTTGCTCGCGGTAAAAGGACTCAGATAGCATCACACAGGCGATCACTTCACTGCCGTATTTATCCTGGGCGTATTCCGCTAACGCTTGGCCATTCCCGCGCGCATCCATCGCGCCGCCCCTCAGCCGTGGTAAGCGGTCCACAATGTAAAACAGGATCTGCTCTTGCTGGCGAAAGGGAATGTTTTTAAGCTCGACCTGTAACTTGGTTTTGATGTGGAGATCTTGGGCGATTTCCCCCACGTCAATCACAGTTAAGTCACCACTACGGGCAAAGTCTTCACCAAAGCAATGGGGGCGTGCAGGGTCTAAGCTATCGAGAACCGGCTTTAGTTCATCCTCACACCACTTAAGGATCTCCGCCGCCCGTAAACCCTCTGGCCATTGTCCAAAAGCATCGTCTTTTTTAAGGCGAATAACGGGGCCGCTATCCGTCACGCTGGCCATGCGGGCTTCGATTAACGCGCGGTTAAGATAGGCACCACCGCCCGACTTTGGCACACAGAAGTATTCTTCTAACGCATCCTCTTCGGTGGCGGTGGCTTTGAGTAATTTTGCTTTCCAGTCATCCTCGGCCGCTTGGCTCCATTCGATGCCGCGCACTTGGCAAATACGCTTATACAGCCCCTCGTGACAGGCATCATCTAAGGTGACGCGGTGAATGGAGTAATCTTTTTTACCCGCACGGGAATCATTAATCAGCTCATTGAACTGGTTATCAATGCCATTATGGGTGGAGATCAAGCGTACCTTCGCGCCCCACATGGTCAGCGCCAATGCCGCTTTTAGCACTTCGGCCAAGCGCTCGTGAAACGCGGCTTCATCAATGGTCACATTGCCTTGCATACCGCGCAGGTTCGAGGGATTACTCGATAGTGCCTGCACCTTGAAACCTGAGGCAAAGTAAATGGCAAAGGTCAGGATCTCTTTACCGTCTTGGCCTTCATCAACAAACACTTCTTCTTGGATTTCGCCTGCGGCCTTATCAAATACTTTGGCCCACATGGCCGCAGCGTCGATAAATTCCCGCGCCATCTCCTTGTTACTGCCCACATAAAAATGGTTAGTCCCGCCTTGGCCACGGGCAGCGCCAGCAGTTAAAGAAGCATCGGCAGCTTCGGCCCAAGTGAGTCCAGTTCGGCGCGACTTTTCGGCAATCTTGAGTGGAGACTCATCGGCTATCCAGCGTTTCTGATAACCGAGCAGCACCTCTTTAGGATCAAAGCGACTTAGGCAACTTGCCTCATACGTGGGATCAAAGCTGCTTGCCGTTGGCGTGATGGCTAGCGCTACCGCAGTCGCGGCCGCTAACACCTTTTTTTTAATGGTCATCAGGCAATCCCCAGTATTTCACGTTTAAGCAAGGCCACGGCATCACTGGTTAAGCCTGCGGTTTTCGCGACCTTCTCGGCGGCATTAGCCGCTTCGGCCGCGAACGCGGTGCGGATCTCTTTCTCGCGCTTATGGCTGGCCATGGCAGCAGACTCCAAACGCTGCACCGCTAACATGGCATCTTTAATCATGCCAACGTCGGCACCTTCACCCGTTTCATCTTGGTTTAAAAGGGCTTTAAATAGCTGTGAACGCGCCATTTCAAGGATCAGCTTTGTGACTTCTCCCGTCGGTTTATCGCCCAGTTCTGCCGTCCACACTTGGGTGATCTCACGCATTTCGCGTAGGGATTTACCCACGGCCTCCATCTTGGTGGCGTAACGGTTGATGCCCGCGCGGGAAAGCTGGCTTTCCTCAGGTAAGCCTGCGGCTTTAATCAGCGCATTGATTTCATCGAGCAAATCAATCTGCTGAATCGAGCCATTACGCAGCCCCGCATCGAGCTTTTTGCGGATAGGATCAGGCAGTAAATCCACCTTAGATCGTCGGCCTCGGGTTTCACTCGCCATCGTCTAACCCCTCCCATTCTCGCAGCCACTGCGCACGAACTAAGTGGACTTGCTTCTGTAGTTCGGCTTCTGCCGCAAACACCTTGGGAACTGCCTTTTTAAGGCGCTGGTCTAGCGCTTTGATGTGCGGCTTAACGTGCTCGTTTTTAGCAAGCACGTTCTTTTCGAGTTCACGGATCACAAACAAATCCGCCACTAAGCGGATGCCTGCAAGCTCACCACGATTTAGGATTGCTCTTGCCATGGCTACTCTCCCGCCCGTGGACGTTTAACCCCTGGCACAACCGCGCGGCCTGTCGCCACATCTTGGCCGCGACCTGTTAGCGTTGCCGTGGTCACTTTGCCCACTAACTCGGTTTTAATCAGCCCTTGCTCGTTAAGCCAAGCGAGCTGCACCAGCAAGGCATCGCGGCTAATGTCGAGGCCGTAGGCATTTAAGCCATCTTGTAAGATGGACTCATTGAGTGCGAAGGCTCCCGCCTCGGTCAGTAATCGAAGCACCACAAGGCGTTGGTGCTCATTGATAATTTGCTGCATCGCCATTAATGGCCTCCTTTCAGTTCGTTTTCGAGTAGCATGTCGGTCTTGGTTTCTAAGCGCCTAATGCCTTGTTCCATTGCGCCAAAGCGCTCACCTAAACCTGTGAGAGTTTTATCGAGCGCATGCAGTTCGTCACGGGTTGGCATGTACTCCAATTGCATTTCAGTTTCGCTTAAACGCTTGTCGATTTCGGCCACCTTTTGGATCACCTTTTCATGCTCAATCCGTGGGGTAAATCGCGTGCTAAACCACGCCATTAACAAAGCGCAGAAAACGCTAATCACGCTGCCAATAAAGCCCCAGTACTTGCCGAAAAATTCAAATAACGATTCGATCATAAACGCGTCCCATAGCGCTGCTTTTGGCGCTTATCTTCATCCTGTTGGCAACTAATACAGCGCAACTCGTTAAGCCGCTGTGGCTCATTTGGCTCTAAGCAATCAATACAGATGCCATTGCCAGTGCTGTGTTGTTTGTGCCTGGCAGCATCCCGAACTGCATCAACACAGGCAGCTCGCTCGCGGGTTTCCATATTGCTAGCCCAATCGGTTTCGTCCATGCCTATCCCTAATATTTGTCTTATTTTGTTTGGTCTGTTTGATGGCGTTGCCGCCAATCGTGCAGGGCTTGCCAGTCGAGGTTGCATTGCCCAAGGTCAGTGAGTAACGAGAGCATTATCCCCGCTGACTTTGGGTTGGATAGGCACTGTTCCTTCTGGGTTTGCAGGCACTGCAATACCTGTGGCGGTACCTGAGTGACGTTGCACTCGCGCATCAGTGCTTCGGGCGGCAACACATACGCTGTCTTGTAAGTGGGCACGTAACGCACAGCGGGCGGCGTTGTCGAACACGCGCACAACATCGTTAGGCACACTAGCCACACGCCATGCTTGTGTTTGTTCATCCTGGGCGTCCTCAAGTAACTGGGTGAGTTGATGGTTAAGATCTTGATTGCGGTTGGCTAACGCGGCCTTTTGCTGCTCAACGGTTTGCACCTGTAGGGCGAGGGTTTCGCCTTCGTCTTTTAGGGCAATGCGTTCAAGATTGGCGTCTTGCAGCCATACCGCTAGGGTGTCTGCGCTCTGTTTTAGGGCAGCATTGTCAGTTAACGCTTGGGTGAGCTGGCTCTTAGTGCTCTGCTGTTGGTGGTACATCAGCCCAATGGTGACTAATGCCAGTGACAAAAATAGCCACTGCACAGTGCTAATGATTTGAGAGGGATTCATTGCGCGCCCCCAGCTGATTGCGAGAAGCCCTGTTCGCTTAAGCCCAGCTGTTTAAGGCATAGCGCTTGCTCTTCGGCGCGGCGTTTAATCAGCCCATTCAGTCGCACCTTGACACCTAGGCGGGTGCCATAGGTCCAACCATTGCAGACGCGATCACCCGTTTGAGGATTGGTGGAACAGGCCTGCGTTAGCTCCTTGCAGGCACCCACACGATCCCCTACAAGCAGCTTTTTACGCAGGGTTGAGCTGGCAAAATTGCCATAGCCCGCCCAATGCATAAACGACAGATAGGCCGCATGCTCGCCATCAGTAAGTGCTACAGGGGCCGTGAGTTGCAGCAACTGCTTATCAGCGCGAGCGATATCCTTGGCAAAAATCTCCATGCATTGCTGCTCGGTGAAGGTTTGATCAAGCTTTAAGTCTTTGCTCGTATGGCCACGGCAGGCGGTCAGCACGCCAACCGCATCGATATAGACGCTCAGGCTATTGCCTTCCCATTTATCGGTAAGCTGTGCGCCAGTGATGGCCGCCGAACTTAAGCCAGCGGCCAGTAAAATCGCTTTGAGTTTACTGTTCATTAGGTACCGCCATAGCTTGTGCCTTGCGTTGATCGCGGGCTTTTAAAACATGGAGGTGAGTGACGGCATGCCAGCCTTGTTCAAAGTAGCTTTGACGAGTGAGACTGTGGCTATACACGGGTACGGTGGCGGGCACATCGCCTGCTAACTCCGCCTTGATGCGGGCATTAAAACCGTCCTTAGCGCACTGGCGATAGACTCGGTTTTGTATGCGTTTGGGCTGCGCATTCGCAATCGGCATACTGTTAACGCCGCTACGAAAGTTATTGTGGGTGACAAAGGCCATAAAAAAACCGAGACAGTGAACATGGGTTCATTGTCTCGGCTTAAGGGTTTGGAGCGGATTGGAAAGGTTTCGGGATTAGCCAGAATTCAGATAGTAACTAACGAGTTTCAATTTTGTAGTGTGTGAAAAAAGCTTTTAATACAGGCATAAAGATATCTCTTTCATGCTCATCAAATTCATCTGAAAAATCAATACGGCTCTCATTTGAACTTGCAAACCCATACTCCCCCTCACTATTGATAAAAACATTAAATAGCAATGATTTAGACTTTTTATCTGTACCATCTAGCGATTCTAATAAATTAAACTCTACCTTGCCAACCAACCCATCGATATAGAAAGGCGTGATAGACATTTCAACATGTTTATTAAAGATCACTAAAAATGAATTTGGATTATGCGACATTCCTTTTGTAAACAACCAATCATTAAACTCACTGAATAATTCATCATGTTTGCCCAGGATTTTATTATAAATTTTAGTTGCAGCAATCAAAGAGATAGGCGTCATACATCATCCTTAAGTATTGAATTTTATGGTTATCTCTTAATGAGATATTGATTATCACTTAACTTAGTTCCACTGTGGTTTAAAAAACATGGGTGAAAGTCAGCACCACTATAACCTCCGTAACTGTTCTTTGCATTTATCCTTAACTGTAAAACTCGACGGGGGCCACTATCATCTTCGAGCCATTCAAAAAAATGGCCCATAACTTTTATCGAATCAGGGTCTTTAAAGTCACCTACAATTTTGAGTCTATCGATACATTGTTGCACCAGCTCATCTTCATTGAGTTGCTCACCAGAATGTAGTTTAGCGGGTGGAGTGACGGTGATCAGTTGCGCATTATCGGCACATGGATCTTGGCTGTAGGACTCAACACCATCAATGGTGCACTTATAAATTTCAGCATTTACATTTGTACTATGCAGTGCCACAAAACTAGTGAGTAATATCCATTTAATCATGTTTCAACGTCCTAACTGTTTAACAATTCCATTTTAAATTATATCATTTATCGAGGTAGTGGGATTTTCCCAATTACTGAGTTCCCTAGATGCATAAAACCGGAACCATCTTCAATTGAGCTAAAAATGGCTAGTTTTTTTAAAATTTCTAGTAAGGACGCAAGTTCCAACGGAGAGTCAGGTTGCTCTATTAATAGACCTAATATCTTGTACGCCGGATTAGTATCTAAACTTTTCACACAGTATTGATAACCTTCTAGCTCTTCGTATAACCTACTGAAATCACCTAGCTTAATCCCCTTTCTAGTATTCGCTTCAATACTCATTGCCCAAATTGTTTTTCTTCTTACAGGTACAGCATCGTCAGCGATGTTATTTGAGAGTTTATATTCAACCAGATAATGACCTTTAGGAAATTCAAGCTTTGGGTTTTCAATCATCTGCGCCAAAACTTTGGGGTTTGTGATATTTATTTTTATCGTATTGATGTCCTGAACAAATGCTACCGACGTTAGAACAATGCCAGTCGTACTAACTAGCCATTTTTTTAATGCGTAACGACTTAGTTTTTTTTTCATAATATCCATATTAACAATTTTATTTTTTTAGACTATTACACAAAAATTATATTTAAAACAACCTCCTCTGCTTCCTTGCCACAAATGCTGCTCTTTGCTCTGCCACTATCTGGCTGATCCGGCGTTCGGTGAGCCCATAGTCACGGCTTAACTGCTCTAGGTTATTGCCCTTAAACTCGCGCCAAATTCGGATATCCCGCAACGCATCCTTAAGGCGTTCGCCATTGGGGATGTAGATATCCCGCCCGCCTAGGTAGGCGCTTAGACTAGTGGCTAAGGCTTCGCTCACATTATCGGCATTATCAATATCGTATTGCTTTAGGGTTTGGCGCATCACGTCGCATAGGCTTTGCAAGGTTGAAGGCCAGCGACGAATGAAGTCCTCACGCTCATCGGGCTTAAGCGTGGCTAAGGTTTCGAGGGCTTGTTCCAGCTCGGCGGCACTGGTGGACAATAAATCCAATTGGTTTTCGGGAATGCTAACCGCGTTTAGGATGTGCTTACTCATGGCCATGCCCCTCGTATTGCGCGACGATCACTTCATAGTTTGCGGGACGTGTACCTGCTTCATTCATCTTTAGCCGTTCACCACGAGCAATAATGCGATCAATCAACACGCGCTTATGCCAGTTTTTCAGGCTTTCAAGCACTTTGTATGCTTGCGGTTCGGTCATCCAAGCGGTGGCATCCACGCCCTGGGTTTGGTTGTTAGCGATGCGGCTGCGTAGCGTCATACGACGCACATAGGCATCGAGCGCCGATTCACTGTTATCCTGGATAACTAAGTGGTGGCCCATGGTGATCCAAATGGCACGTATTTTATCTATGCTGGCCAATTTGCTTTTACCCGCAGCAGGACTTAAACGGCGTTTAACCGCTGTTTTATTGTTGGTTACAGTAGGTTTAAAGCCCTTTTGTTTAAACACTTCTAGCGTCTGTTCAAGCTCTGGCAAGTTCATTGCCCGCAAGGAATCTTTACCCGTGGCATTTTTCAGCATGGCGCGGTAGATGGCTTCATCGAGCTTCAATGTTCCCTTAGCCACATTGATTAAAGTGATCAGACGCTTCTTGTGTTGAGCGACTGGGTGCGCCTGCGCATTAGTCTGCACAGGGGCTTTTTGATTAGTTTCTAACATTCGTCATCCTCATCGGTTGTCGCACTGGATACTATCTTGATGGCTTTAGGTTGACTCTTAAGCTGCTGCCAATTCGGTGTTGCTGCATTTAAAAAGTTAACAGCCCATTGCTCGCGATCATTGCGTAGTTCGGCTTTGGTTTTCCCCTTACGTACATGACGAATGGGGCAATAATCCATGGCATATTTGAGTAAGCGTTTAGCGTAGGGTGTCATTCATCTTTGCTCTTTGGTTAGCTGCTCATCAGTGCCTAATCACTACATTAGACAGACCTCGCTCCATGCTATGGAGCGGGTTTCGCAGGGTTAAAGCATTGCTGGCTTTGGCTCTAGCAGTTCTAAATTATTGAGTGACTTCTCCATAAAAAAGGCGATCACAGCGCGGCGCTCGCCCGCAAACTCTTGACTTAACTCCCTAAGCGCATTGAGCAGCGCGGCGCACATCATCAAGCAGTAATGCGGCCTTTCAGCAGCTAGGCCACTTAGCTCGCTGCGCAGATTGTCAAAGCTGGCTTCAAGTAAGGTCGCTTGGCGTAATTGAAACGCCACACGATCGAGTGCGGCTTGGTTGTCATCGAATAGGTGTTGAATGCCCGATTGTGTGCTGAGTGTCATGATGTGCTCCTTGCCCACCCTAAAGGGTGCTGATATCCAGTGGTAGTTGGGTGTATTTGCCATTAGGCTGACGCTCATATAGGCGCAGGTACTGACTAGTGCCTGTGATCTGAATCGCGTCGGCTATGGCGTCCATGGCCCGTTTCCAGTTGGCATCGTCGATATCCAGCTGGCGCAGACTGAGCACTTGGTTAACGTCGATACGACCTTGTTGGTTTACCCGAAAGGCATGCTCAACCATGGCCATCAAGCGAGTATCCGCGCCACCGCTCCAGCTTTTAATGCAATCATCAATCAAGGTTTTAGCGGTTTGAATGCGTTCATCAAATACGCGGTGTTCACCCACTGCACGGCGCACTTGGTACTTGCCATCAAAGCTAGTAAGCAAAATATTGCCCTTACTGCCACCGACCTTAACGCCATATTCACTGGCCGATAGTTCGGCAAAGCCATCAATTTGCGCCATCGTCATCAGTTTGAAATTAAGCATCTGTTCACGCAGTTCTTTGGCTGAACCGACAATAGCCAGCACCACTTCATCGCGCAGTTTGTCCACGGCCTTAATACGGTCTTCATGTACCAAATCGCCTACCGCGTTTTTGCGGTAGCCCTGCGGAATAGCGGTTTGGCTGTGGGTTTGTACTTGTGTGTTCATCTTATTTGTCCTCATTCCAGCGCACTGTAACGCCATGAAATTGCACCGCCATACAACGGCAACGAATGCCTTTAATGTTCTCGATAATGTCCACGGCCATGCGGCGAAAATCAGCGGTTGGCTTGTCGATTTGCACGACTTTCACGCCTGAGTGGATCACTGTCATGCCGCGCAGTCTTAGGGCGCTAATCACATCGAATTTTGGGTTGTGGTGTCTCATCAGTTTTGTTCCTTCATCACTCGATTAAACTTGGTTCCAAGGTGTTTAAGCTCATCTTTGAGTAAGTTAATCAGTACCGATTTATCCTCCCCCGCTTGCAGTTGTAAGCGACGAATTGCTCCTTCGGCGTCATATTCGTTACGGCGGGCTTGGAGGCTAGACTGCACGCTAAAAATCTGAGCCATATCCAAACTGCTGCTAGGACAGCCTGAACGACAAGCGCGGTACAACTTGATGCGAATAGGACTGCCAGTGGTGCGGATATTGCGCTGGTGATCAAGGCACTCATTTAGGGGAATATCCCCCAGCACAGGGCAATGTACTGTGCGGTTCATGTATGCCCCTTCAACTAGCTTTTGGATGCGATCCATATCACCAGGATATTTGTGGTTGAGAACTTGGCTAACAGTGGTGCGGGAAATTTTTAGCTTTTCCGCCACCGCTCTTTGTCCATGTAGTTCGACCTGTTCGGCCATCACTTCAAGCCACTTCATAGTGGATCTCCTTGTTTAAATTGGCGTCGAAAAGCACTTTATATCGACGCTTCGGTGCGATGGGACCTGTATCTTTAATCAAGCGATATACGGCATAAACGCCTGTTCGCTCTGCAGTTGGCAGATGGTCAGAGCGACCTCGTACCATACGCACATAGCCAAACTTGATAAGAAAGTTGGTATAAACTCTGGCGGTGCTCATGCTGACTTCAGCAGTGGCCACCAGATCTGGGTATGAAAAGTTGCGCAACAAACGCATAGATTGCCAAACACACTGTTGCCCAGTGCCTGCGCGGTGTTTCTGCGCCCTCCCTGAACCACGATGTTTGTATTCAGCCTGCTTGCATGGTTTGTAACGCTTAGGGGTAAAGCCCCCTTTGAAACGCTCTGGTGTAGGGTATGCAGTAGGTTTTATACAGCCTTGTTTTTTAAGTGCTTCAATAATGCTCGAGCACTGATCAAGCGGTAGTTCGATGGCCGCTGCTAACTCATCCCTGGTGAAACTCTTTTGAGCTTGGGCCCATGCCCATGCCATTTCGGTTTTGTTCGTCATGACCTATCCCTAAAAATGACCTAACCCTTATTTGCTCTAAGTGGCGTGGGTTTGGTTAACGCCTAAATTCTAAAAACAATGGCTGGTCGCCCCAGTTGTCGAGGGTGACAATATCCATGTCATTAGCGATTGCGCTGCGCTCAATCTTCTCTAGCGCAGTCAGGATACGGCGTACCTCACCGCCGCTGCGTTTGCGAATATGCTCCAACAGATCATCGGCCACGGTAACTCGGTCATCTAAAAGCTCAGTAGCAAAGTTGTGAACGTCGGATAAGTCGGCTGGCTGGAACTCCACCCACTCGCTCACACGGTTGAAAAGCTGCTTGCGGTGACTGATACGGCGGGCGATTTCTTCCATGCCGACTAGCACTACAGGTTGTTCGGTGGCGTCATAGAGATCGCGAATGGTTTCCATGATTTTGTTTTGACTAACAATGTGGTCAGCTTCGTCGATAAACAGTGGCAGTTGGCGCTCATTCATACGGTCAACAATAAAGTCGACGCTTTTACGCATCGGATAAAGTATTTCAGAGCCCAACTCCTCCATAATTCGAGCGAGAAATGAGGATGGAGTGTCGGTTGCATAGCAACGCACATAAACGGCGTTCATTGCCCCTAGTTGGTTGATAAGCCAGCAAAGTGTGGTGGTTTTACCAAATCCTGATGGGCCATGGATTAAACCAATGCCTGGGGTAATGGATGAGCGCCCCTGTAGGTTCTCCATCAGTTCTAGGCATGCCAATACATTTTTAACTTCGACAATTTTGTGTTTCATAATCTATACTCCGTGGTGGTATACATAGTGTTAAATAGGACTTCCTCGTCCTTTCCAAAAGCCGCCAATCCTACTTGGCGGCTTTTTTTACAGCCTCTAATTGCCTGTCGAGCCTTGCGGCAAACATGCGGTATTTGAGGCGGTATTCTTTAAGCCATAGCTGTTCACGCTCACTTAGCTCACGCTCAAGCGTTGCAAGCGTTAACTCTTCGGCTTTTTCATGTTCGGTACGCATAACTGTGGCGTGATTGTGGTTAACTCTTTGAGCAACCTCGCTAATGGCTTGAGCTTGGTGGCTTAAGCTGGCGAGTTGCTTATCACTTTCACTACTGCCTTGGCCGTTTGCTTGTGCAAGTGCCGCCAGTGCAGGGTTATCGGTGGTATTAGGTTTAGGGGTAAAAATGGTTAAGCTGCCACGCTCAGCTGCGGCTTTGGCCAAGCCTTCGGCAGCTAAGGTATCGATGCCAAATTTTTCTTGTAGCTCCCTTGCTGCACGGCGGAAACTGGCTAGCACTTTTTTGTCTTCATTGCGTGCTTTGCGGAAAGCTGCCGGATCGATATCGCGGCCAATCAGGTCTAAATTCACCGCATCGACGCATTGCTGCCAATCATCTAGGGCATATAAAGTGGCGCGGCCAACATCGGATGGATCGAGGAATACGCGAACCCGCTTTCTGTCCCAGATACTTTCTTGGAGTTCGGGGGCGGTATAGCGGATATTGCCTGCACTCACGCTACCGCGAATAACCGTGGCATCGCCGACATGATTAAGTAATAAGTCGAGTGCATGGGGATTAGCTACACGGTTAGCGACATAGGTGCTTTCACTCATGACAGTAAAGGGCGTTTTACCTTTTAACGCGCCTTTAAACCCTTCATGCACCTGGTGCATGTAGTCATATTGAATCCAGTCATCGATCATCTTTTGCAGTGCTTCTGGCGTCATTGCAACTGATAAGGCTTCTTCTTTATTGGCGGCCTTGTTTTTGCCTCCGATACGTTGGGCAAAGGTTTTTGCTGATTCGATTTGCTGACGATCACTGACGTTATGGCCAATATAAGCAGGCAATAACTCAAATAGGGCGCGACTTAATGTGCCAAAGAAACGCTCGATAAAGGGCTTTTCCCATCCACTAAATGGACGGGTGCGGGATTGGTCGATACCTAAGATATCGAAAATGCCACTTACTCTTAAGCTGACGTAGTCAGAACCGTTGTCGGTACGCGCAACCCCATCGGCTTCCAGCATGCCCCAGTTGATTAGGCAGCGACGCAGTAATAGGCAGATGCCTTCGGCGTTAGAAGTTGGGGTGACTAAGACCATGGGGCGGCGGGTATAAACATCAACCGCTGCCACAACGGCATAACGACGTAGTTTGCCGTGGGCATTGAGCATGACATCCGTTGGTGTGCTGTCGAACTCCCAAACTTGATTAGGGCCACTGAGCCATGGGTACATGGTGCCGTAGAGTGGACGGTGCGAATTATTGTACGCATCGGGATTGGTTAGCGCGGTAAACGCGGCGATGTTGTCGCTATGCCAGCGACGTATCCAACGACGGATTGAGCCAATTGAAGGGACAATCCAGCCATGTTCTGCGGCTTTCTTTTGTGCTTCTTGCTGTTGGACTTTGTATTTTTCGAGCAAATGCGGCTTGCCCGTGACTAAAGCAATTAAGAATTGTTGCAGGTTTTTTTGCTCTTCCATCACGCTGACTTGCGCACCGCCCCGAGTATCAACCAAGCCCATTAATCCTTTTTCGTCATAGGCTTTTTGCCAGCGATATAGGGTGGCTTTTGATTGATTGCACTGCTTAGCAAATACCATGACACCTTCAGTGCGGCGACCGACTTCAACAAAGGGAGCGATGAAATTCGCCATGTCATTGAGTAACTGCAGACGCTCCATAGCAACTTGTTGCTTCGCTTTAGGCAGAGTTAAAAATTGCTGTTGTAAATCCGTTTTTTTAACGAGCTGACTTGCTGGCGTAGTTATCAATTGGCGTGCTGCTGCGACTTCTCGGCTTGTCGTATTTTTTACGGCTTGCTGACGTAGATGCGCCTGAGTGATAGGAGGAAGGCTACCAAGATGGTATTCAAATCCTTTGCTACCCTCTTTCTTTCTGGACTCCCAGCTTTCTGTCTTTGCTTTAAACCTGATACCCTGAACGGTTGTGGGCATGCCAGGTAATTGCAGAAGCTCTTGAGGGCTGAACCATGCTTTATTCATGTTCTTCCCTCAACAAGTCGCAGCCAATGGTTTTGCTGATTTCTTCAATTATCTTGCGAGATAAAGCGCGTTTTGGTTTACGCTGTTTACAGGGTGCAAACATCTTGATGCAGTCCTGAACGGTTCTCGGATTGAAGCCTTTAGAGACAGCCCATGCACGGCTAGTTAGCCCTTGCGCTCTTAGCGCTGCATGGATGTGATTGGCATTCTCTATTTTCATGGTATTTTTCCGTGTTAACATGATTACTCGCGCATTGCGCAACTTGCCAAGTGCGCGATATAAGAACGATACGATACTAAAAGACGCATTTCAACGTCTTTTAGTAACTTTCTTTTGAATTATTTAACGGCCCATTGGCCACAGAGGGTAAGGCGTTGATAGAAAAGCGCTTTATTTAAATTTAAAGTGAACACTAAAAAAGAAAGTGCACTTTCTTTTCCGTCAGCTGGAATAGAAAGCTTTGGAGAGCGTCTTAAAGAACTGATGGGCGACGAAAGCCTCAGAGCATTTGCGAATGCTATCGACACCTCAGAAGGCGGTGTTCGTAAATGGTTTACTCAGTCGACTATGCCCTCGTTTGATAAGATGGTTCGTATTGCTCGCCGCTATAATGTCAATCTCGAATGGCTATGTACTGGTGAAGGTCCAAAATTCCCAGGCGAAACAGCGGCATTTGAAAGTTTGATTTGTAAGACTGAAGAGTTTTCAGAAGAATATGCACTTATCGATGGCTACCATACTCAAGTCAGTACGGGCCATGGTGCACAGTGGGATAATGAACGAGTAAGGCGCAAACTAGCCTTTAGATCGAAATGGTTGCGTTACCGAGGGTTACAGCCTGAAAACCTGCGGGTGGTTTTCGCGAAGGGTGACTCAATGGAACCTACGATCCATTCTGGTGACTCGATCCTGGTGGATATCACTGACGCAAATCTTTCTGATGGCAGTATTTTTGTCCTGCGCATTGGGGATGATTTGTTTGCTAAACGTGTTCAAGTCCATATCGATGGCAGCATCACGATCATTAGCGACAATAAAGAGTATAGAGAGCAGCGAATACCTGTAACTGAACTAGGTCTATTGAGTGTGATAGGCAAGGTTGTTTGGATAGGTAAGGACGTTAAGTAATTCTCATATAGACGGCGTGCAGTTAATTATGAATGCACGCCACCTCAATTTCTCATTTAGCTAGAGAATCTTTTAAAGCCTCGTTAAACCCCAGTCAAACCCGCATCAACAAAGGGAATTGCTCACTTGATTTCAGCCATTCCCGTCTAATCTCGATTTCTCACATCACTAGGTCGGTTACAGGTAGTTAGTCGGCCCTAAGTATAAAGCTTACAAAAAAGCGCCTTTCGGCGCTTTTTGTTTATCTAATGGCAGAATAAAGAGTTACTTACGCACACCTTCAACCACTAGATCTAACTCAACATGGCTAGATGCTGGACCTAAATCCATCTTGATACCGAAATCTTTCATCGCAAAGGTGGTTGTGCCCGTAAAACCGGCACGGTAGCCACCCCAAGGATCCTGACCTTCACCCACAGCATGGGCCTTGATCGCTAATGGTTTAGTCACACCATTTAAAGTTAAGTTACCGTTAATCACTAAATCGCCATTTCCTTTATCTTCCACCGAAGTAGATGCAAAGGTCGCTTTAGCGAATTTGCCAGTATTAAGGAAATCTTCACCGCGAATATGTTTGTCACGCTCAGCATGGTTTGAATCGACACTTAATGTATTCACTGTGACATTCACTTTCATCGCAGTTGGTTTAGCCGCATCGTAGCTAAAATCGCCGCTAAAATCATTAAAACGCCCCACCACATAGCTATAACCTAAGTGATTCACTTTAAATGTAATAGAAGCGTGAGCGCCTTCATGATCAATCACATAGTCAGCAGCTGAAGCCGCCACAGGAGCCAATAGAGATACACCAATCAGTGCGCTTAACAGTTGCTTTTTCATTGTATTATCCTCGTTTAAATTTAATTATTCTAAGTAGGGTAGTGTCTTTATCGATAAAGTGATGTTTTAATGCGCCCGCCGCGTGAATAACGACCAGCGCGATCAAGCAGTAAGCCGCATACTGGTGAACATCACCCGCGATATCAGCTTGGTTTTCAAACAAAAGTCCCAATCCTGGTAGTTCAAACCAATCAAACACCCAGATACCACGGCCATCTGCGGTTGAGATTAAAATGCCAGCAGTCATGATGACAAAGAGCAAGATATAAATAATAAAATGCGCCAAATGTGCGGCCGTCTTTTCCCACGGTTTATGGCTCGCCTCAGGTACAGGCTTGGGATTAACTAAGCGCCATACCAAACGAAATATTGTCGCCGCCAATAACAGAATCCCAATACTTTTATGTAGATGCGGCGCAGTCTTGTACCAAGTACTGTAGTAGGTTAACTCCACCATCCACACACCGACTGCAAATAACCCAATCACGACGAACGCACTCAACCAATGGGTCACAATGGCGGTAATTCCATAAGCAAACTGACTATTTCGAAACATACTGCGACTCCGTACTCGCGTTTTCTTCATGCTATCCATGAAATAATATTCATTATCATAAATCTAAATTTAAAAACTAAAATCAGTAAAAATCGCTTATATCTTTCTAAATTTTAGGAAGTAAGCCAAAAATCATGCTCTGTGAGCACAAAGCTATAGTAAACATCAGTATCCCTCTGACTTGAAAAATACAGCCAACGAATGAAATTGAGCTGAATTCGCAAAATAAGAGATAAAAAACACCCAAGATGTGCATTAAACAGCCGAACGAGTGATTTATCAGGAAAAAGCACTTGCAGAGATCAAACACCCTAGCTAATATAGCCGCACTTCGAACGATACGGCTTAGCCAACGAGTTCAAAGTAGTTAACTAACGCTTAGTTTAGTTGCCCGAATAGCTCAGTCGGTAGAGCAGAGGATTGAAAATCCTCGTGTCCCTGGTTCGATTCCGGGTTCGGGCACCATTATTCTGTAGTAAAAATTGCAGTAAAGATTTAAGCCGGCATAGCTCAGTTGGTAGAGCAACTGACTTGTAATCAGTAGGTCCCGAGTTCGACTCTTGGTGCCGGCACCATATAAAACAATGAAACCACTCAATGAGTGGTTTTTTTGTATCTGAAATTTGAATAATAACTCACAAAGTCTGTGGTCAATCGCAACTGACTTACTCTTGATAATACCAGTAGGTTCCGAGTTCGACTCTTGGTGCCGGCACCATATAAAACAATGAAGCCACTCAATGAGTGGCTTTTTTGTATCTGAAATTTGAATAAAAACTCACAAAGTCTGTGGCCAATCGCAACTGACTTACTCTTGATAATATCAGTATGTCCCGAGTTAGACTCTTGGTGCCGCTGGCACTATATAAAACAATGAAGCCACTCGCTTACTCTTAGTTACTCCGCTTAGTTACACCCCATAAATATCAGCCAGCCATCAATCAAAGCTCAAAAATACCCACTGCGCCCCACAGCCCCTTGCTTGCAACAGATGAGCTTAAACCTTAATTTTTCCTCCAAAATAGAAGATAAATGAATGAGGAAGCTAGGATAAACAGCCAAAAGGAACACCTACTGGCGTTAAAGTGCTGAAACTTTCAGCGGTAAAATAAGGGGAAAACGAAAGAATCAAATAAATAAGCGCATTTTGTTTAATAGTTAATCAGTCACTTAAAAAGGGCTTGCACAGCTAAAGCGAGCACTATATTATACGCGCACTTTGAGCGAACAAGGTCTTCACGACTTAGTTCAAAGTAGTTAACTAACGCTTAGTTTAGTTGCCCGAATAGCTCAGTCGGTAGAGCAGAGGATTGAAAATCCTCGTGTCCCTGGTTCGATTCCGGGTTCGGGCACCATTATTGTGTAGTAAAAATTGCAGTAAAGATTTAAGCCGGCATAGCTCAGTTGGTAGAGCAACTGACTTGTAATCAGTAGGTCCCGAGTTCGACTCTTGGTGCCGGCACCATATAAACAAAAAAGCCACTCAATGAGTGGCTTTTTTGTATCTGTTTTTTGTATCTGAAATTTGAAGTGTTCAGTACAAAGCGCAACTGACTTACTCTCGATAATTTCAGCAGGTCCCGAGTTCGACTCTTGGTGCCGGCACCATATAAACAAAAAAGCCACTCAATGAGTGGCTTCGTTGTATCTGAAATTTGAAGTGTTTCAAAGCAAAACACAACGAACTTCCCTCAGTCATAACTGATAGCGCCCTCAATACTGGCACAATAAACGTTCAAATCGAGCGTTAAGATAATTTATTGACTTCATGCAACAGACAATCACTTAATCCTTTACCCCTATAAATGATAGTTTTATATTCGCCACATAAAAAAGCCACTCATTATTGAGTGGCTTTGCGTTCTTATACAAACTATCTAGTTCCAAATGACTCAATCGTGCTTATTTGATGAGCTCGAGTGGCATAGGCCTATCACCTGCTTGAACTTGATGTTGAACATGGCGCCACCCTTGAGTGAGCTCACTTAGATGTGCTTTTCTCTCGGGGAAATGTGTAGCAAGTTTTTCGATAACATCGATTTGCTTCTTACACAATAATGACCAACGATCTGCATTTGATAAGTACATGGCGTTTTCCTTAACTGAGGGGTTACTTTTCCTTAGCCAGTTAAGTCTAGGCTGGAATCATTTTATTGCCAATTCAAAATTGCGCGTTAGCGCACTGTTAAAACAACTAACTCGGGAGTATCTTGGTTCTATAAACATAAGATAGGAGGCGTTATGACAGCCGATATTTTCAAACTCATTTTTGTCGCTATTGGTATATTTCTCGTTTACAAACTGATATTTGGTGGCAAGAAAGGTCTGACTATTTTTGAAATGCATTTTAAAGATGGCCGTATGACTCAGCATAAGGGCAAGATCCCCGAACGATTCGAACGGGAATGCCGCCAAATCGCTAAAACCGAAAAACTGACTTGTACTGTTAGGGCTGAAAAATCAGGAGATGTACGCTTACACATTTCTGCCAACGTGAGTGACAATGTAAAGCAAAGGATTCGTAATCTGTTTCCGTTTGAATATTATGACAAAAAATCGATAGATAACAGTCGTCAAGCGGGTTAGTTCTTCGCCTCTCCCCTAGCAACCTTAATACTTGCTATTGATAGTTAAGTATTGAGGTTGCAGTGAGTTCCTAACACATTTTCTTATTTAAACTTAACTGGATACCTAGGTTTTAGAAAATCGGATTCTAACTGACCGTCTTTTCTCGCATCTCGAATACGACGTTCATTATCTTGCACCATAGGATCGCTTGCGGGTTGATGAGGATCGACTTGTTTCTCAGAATGATCCTCAAACTTAAAGTCAAAAGATGAACAAGCAGTTAACGACAGACTAAAAAATACTCCCCATAAAACAACGTGTTTATTCATCGACTACCCCCTATCTATTTAGACTTAGACTTAAGCTCAGATTAATTAAATTTTAACAATGGGTTGCAATAACCTTACCCCCATATATCACTTATGCCACTAGCAAAAATGCCTAGCTGCAACTTTGGTTTGACTTCAACACTTTAATGCAGAAAAAAGGGGGTTATTAGCCAAGCTATTCTGTTTAAGCCAATTTAAGTCTTAATCAACATTTAAGCCTTAATCAACAGAGTGAATCCAAGACAAACTGGGGTAAGCCAACTTAACTAAAAATTGCTGAGACTATTTTTGAATAACTAAAGTGACTTTAGCAACTGTGATGCCAAACTTAATAATATCGCTCTGATTTATAATAGTATTATCATTCACTAAGAACATCCAATCGTCGAAATGAACTTGATATTCCTCGCCATCCACGGGTAATAACATATCGTATTTCCAACGTAGCGCACTGCCGCTAGATTGGCCATCGGCAGTCCCGATAATGTCACCTGCAGTTCCTGAGTATCGCCCTTCCCCTAGTGCCTTGATGCGCCACACACGAGTTTGAGTTTCACCATCATCATACACAAACCATTCATTAATGACCCCATCACTTCCCTGCCAACTGGCTTCCATAATGACATTGAATTTGCGGATTACTTTGCCACTAAAATCTTGTACGACCCCAGAGGCTTTTAATGGTCCATTAAAAAATGACTCCAAAACCAATGTCGGATGAGTATCTTTATAATCAGTCACTTCCACCGATGAACAACTCGACAACAGCCCTATCATTATTAAACCTAAAAATAACTTTCGGCCGACAAGCCGTTTCAACAATCGCATGGTTTTTCTCCGAGTAATTGCGCCCGTAAACTCGGACGGCTAGTGTCTTTCGATAACCAAATCGCTAAAAATGCCTCAGCAAAATTAGCATCATTGATAATGTCGAGTGGTTGATGATTAAAGAAAAACTGACTCGTTTGTCCATCTATCACCTTAAAACTTAAATGGTCGCCCTGCTTCACATCGGGCCAAGTCGCATTTAATAAACCCAACCAACGTTGGATATCATTTTCGGCAAACGCTAGATGCTGCCATTGATCTTTTGTCGCTTCGAGCAAATCCTCTGACTCAATATCTCGATAATATTCAATATCTAGCAGCAGAGGATATTGCCCCTGTTGATAACGGCCATTTACCGTCATCAGTCTCGCCTTATACAAACTAAACCACAGCCAATCCATTTCTCCGCGGCCCACTTCCTGAAAAGTCTGCGTCACATCGGCGGCATCATTCAGTTCGATAGTAATGTTTTCAAAATCAGGCGTTTTCGCCTCTAACGCTTTTAAAGGTGCGGCCAATAAACTAAGGGCCAATAGACTTAAGCAGCTTGAATTCAAAAATGAAAAACCAAAATTTGGGCTACGATTACGAACTGACGACATGGGATCCCCCTTTTACTGCATGATGTCTTACAACAGGTACTTAACTAAAAACGGCATAATGACTTAACCGCGATCAATTCCTACAACTCAATAATTAACGCCCAAACACAGTAAAAGAACGCGCTTTAGTGCTTCGATTAAATCCATAGGGATTAGCAAGTTGGATTAAAAATGGCAGCAAGACTAGCCAAACCAAAAATAACACCACAGCAGAAATGACATTACCATAGGGCAAACTCACGGCATTAAATTGTGCGCCAGCCAAATAGCTTAACCCGCCAAAAATGCCCCCGAGTAACGCCTGAAATATCAGCGGTAAAGGTCGCATAAAGGCCAAACTATGATTCAGGGTCAAAGCAAAATGCAGCCACAGGCAACCAAGCCACCAAGGGAAAAGAGCAAACTCAAACACCCCTAAAACAGAGAGTACTGTATCTACGCCTATTCCTAAGGCTGCAACCTTTAGCATCAATAGCAAATCCACTTTGCGATACTCGTGCTTACCTAATGAAGCTAGCAGGATAAAGTGAGCTAATAACAAAGGGATAGTTAACAACAGTGAGGTGTTAAGCCAAAGTACGCTAGCCCACCACACAGCCTGAAAACTCAAGGCGTTATAGAGAATAAAGCCCTGATGTTTAAAAGGAACCCGAGAGTTAGCTAACATGGACTTCATCTTTGCCTCACTTTTATCTTGCTGCAAACAAAGCGGCTCATTCCAACGAAAATGGTTATTTCCACTAAAGTGACTGCTTAATCAAAACAAATTACGTCGCATTAGGGCTATTGCTTGGGAGATGATGGCTAGCAATGCGATAGTCCGGACGCACAGCCACTAAATGCACAGTGCTTGTGGTACGTTCTAAAAATCCACCTTCACAATAACTTAGGTAAAATTTCCACATCCGAATAAAATCATCGCCATAACCTAAAGCTTGGATTTCGCCTATCGCATGATCAAAATTCTCATGCCAATGTTTTAAGGTTTTAGCGTAATCGAGCCCCATATCATTGAGCGACCAGACCACCATGTCCGTCTGTTTGGCAATGTGACCGACCATTTGGCTCACTGAGGGTAAGCAGCCTCCGGGGAAAATATAACGCTGAATAAAATCCACACTTTTGCGATAACTGTCGTAACGTTGATCGGCAATCGTTATCGCCTGTAGCAGCATGCGCCCATTAGGTTTTAACAATGTTTCCAGCTTTTTAAAGAAGCCTGGTAAATACTCATGCCCCACAGCTTCAATCATCTCGATAGAAACAACCCTGTCGTATTCCCCAGTGAGATTGCGATAGTCCTCAGTCAGCAGCGTCACTTTATCGCTTAGCCCTTCGCGTTCGACACGGGCTTTGGTATAGGCGTATTGCGCATCTGAAATCGTTGTTGTTGTCACGTGCACGCCATAATGCTTAGCCGCATATATAGCCAGCGCGCCCCAGCCAGTACCAATCTCAAGCAAGGTTTGACCCGGCTGTAAATCCAGCCGCTCACAAATAGTCATCAGCTTAAACAACTGCGCTTCCTGCAAACTGGCTTCCTCATGGGGATAAAGCGCGCTCGAATACAACATTTCACGGTCGAGGAATTGCTCATACATAGCATTACCCAAATCATAGTGGGCGAGAATATTCCGCTTTGAGCCCTCTTGAGAATTGCGATTCAGCACATGCTTCACACGGTTTATCGTGCCAGTTAACCAAGAGAATTTGGCTTCAATCTTATCGAGTAAGGCTAAATTACGGGCAAACAGTTGTACGACTTTGGTGAGATCAGGGCTCGTCCAATGGCCTTGAATATAACCTTCACCCGCACCAATGGAGCCAGAAAGCATGATTTGACGATAAAAACTCGGGTGTTTAACCACAAGCGTAGCGTGCAAGTCGGTATGACTCTCACCAAAACGATAACTCTTGTCGCCCTCAACCAAGGTCAAGCAGCCATGTGGGAGACTTTCCAGCGCCTTAAGCAATACTTTACGCGCAATACTGTCGGGCAGTTTCCCTGTGGTGACTGAGGTTTGCGAAGCCGTATTTTCCATGTTATTTCTCCATCTGAGCTGGATGCGGCACAAAGGGCACACGTTTAAAAAAGAGTTTTAGCGCTTGCCAATAAATCCCGAAGAAAATCTTGAGAGTCATAAAAGGGAAGCGAAACAAAAGCGTCCGTAAATTAGCCGCCGTGATCGGTTGGCGTTTCATCACTAAATTGGCATTAAACAGTTTTTTGCCATTCTCTTGGATCGATTTGTTTTCAATACCGATGTTTAAGTCTTCACTCGGCGCAGACACATGCCAGAGATAACGCATATCGAGAGTCATAAAGGGAGACACGTGAAACACTTTGTCAGAAGGTTTGGGCGCGGCTAAATCGACTAAATAGCAATGGCGCTGATCCCAAGGCGTGTTACTCACCTCGGCCAACATGTATAAAGGCGTTTGATCTTGATAACAAAAGTAGAAATTTACTGGGCTAAAATACACGCCAAAATGACGGATCTGACCCACAAACAAAACTCGATCGCACAGTTTATCTGCGCCTAACGCTGCCACTTGAGTCAATACGCGACTCTTGAGTGCAGCTGCGCTCGGATCGACAACAGCCACTTCACCGCTGTCATTGGATGTAGTCGTAAAAGAAGTTAAATAGTCTTTAGGATTGAATCTCAGTAAAGCGTGGCGCTGGCTGGCAAAAACTCGCCCCATGGCACTGATCTTATCGACTTCATCTAAATCAATCGCCAACAGCGCCATGGCATAACTAAAACTATGTTTAATCGGCGTAAAACGGCTGTGGGATACAGTGCCGTAATAAATACCGCTATTGAGCTCTGTCATATTTAGACCTGTCACATTTAAACCTGTCATAGGCTGACACCAAAATGGGCACACACATCAAGTGCACTGCGAACGCCATCTTCATGGAAACCATTGTGCCAATAGGCGCCAGCAAAATGGGTATGATTTTGCCCGGATATTTCCTCACGGCGGCCCTGAGCCTTAAGACTGGCTTCGTTAAACACTGGGTGGGCATAATTGAAGCGGCGTATCACTTTCGCCTCATCAATCAACTCTGACTGATTCAAGGTGACACAAAAGGTCGGCGCATTGGCTGGCAACTGTTGCAGTATGTTCATGTTATAAGTCACTGACGCTGGACGTTTTAGGTTACCATCTAACCTATAATTCCAACTCGCCCAAGCGGCTTTTCGCTTCGGTAAAATACGTGTATCCATGTGCAGCACCACATCGTTATTCTGGTAGCTGAGGTCGCCTAAAATGGCGAGTTCTGTTGGCGTAGGATCGTTTAACATCCGCAGTGCTTGGTCACTATGACAGGCTAAAATCACCTCATCAAATTCCAACCATTCACCGTGAACTTGTAACTTCACCCCATTGCCATGGCGCTCAATACCTGTCACGGGTGAGTTAAGGCGGATATTGTCTTTAAAGGGCGCAATAAGATCAGGAATATAGCTACGCGAGCCCCCCTTTAGCACATACCACTGGGGTCTATCACTGACATTTAATAAACCATGGTGCTGGAAGAAACGAATAAAAAACTTCAACGAAAACGCGCGCATATCTTCTATGCTCGAAGACCAAATCGCTGCGCCCATGGGCAAAATGTAATGCTCAGCGAAAAATGGTGAGAAGTGTTCATTGTCTAAATAATCACCTAAGTTACCTTCGGGATAAATATCCTGTTGATAGAGTGCCTTACAGCCTTTATTGAAGCGCAAAATTTCTTTTAAAAAGGCCCAAAAGCGTGGATTCAGGAGGTTACGCTTTTGGGCAAACAAACTACCTAAATTGTGGCCGTTGTATTCAAGCCCAGTCAGCGCATTGTGCACGCTAAAACTCATCTCAGTCGGTAATATGGTGACATTAAGGCGAGCCAATAAACGTTCAAATCGTGGATATGTTCTGTCATTAAACACGATGAAACCTGTGTCTATAGCGTAGGTTTGCCCTTGATGCTCCACATCGACTGTCGCCGTGTGGCCGCCGATATAGTCATTGGCCTCAAACACTGTAACCCTGTGCGACTCACTTAATAGATGGCCACAGGTTAATCCAGAAATGCCGGTGCCGATGATGGCGATATTTTTCATAAACTATTGTCCTTTAGCGGCTTGGCTTGAGTATCGTTTGCAATCATTTTTTGCCACACAAAGGCAGGTAAAAACGACATCAACTTCAATAGATAAGTAAAGCGTCGCGGAAAATGGATCTCGCGCTTGCCACCTTTCAGCCCATTACGTATCGCCTTAGAAGCGGTTTGTACACTCACTTGCATTGGCATAGAAAAATCATTTTTTGCGGTCAGTGGTGTCGCCACAAAACCAGGGCAAATCAAGCTCACGCCTATGTCGTTCTTGGCAAGATCGAGCGCAAGACTCGAGGCTAAATACTGCACGCCGGCTTTAGAGGCGCCGTAAGCTTCAGCGCGAGGGAAAGGTAAATAAATAGCGCTGGAACTCATTAAGCCAATACGTGAACCCCTTGGCATTAAAGGTAAAAATGCCCCGAGGCAATATCCCATTGCAATTAGATTGGTATGGATAACGCGCTCGAACAACACATCATCGAAAGCCTTAGCATCATCAATATATTCACAACTGCCCGCATTCAAAATGACCAAATCGAGCTGAGAATCTGTTTTCGCCAATAGCTCAGCTACATTTTGGCCAGCTTGTTGAACTTGGTCGCGCTGGGATATATCGAAGATAAACAACGTAGCACCGACTAGTTCATTCAAGGCTAACGACTCTAACCTTTCTTGCGATCGGCCACAGGCAATGACATGCCAACCTAAGGCTAAATAATCCTGAGCCAGTCGCAGCCCAATGCCTGAGCTTGCACCCGTAATCAGCACGGTATTTATTTTCAATGGCTTAACAGCGCTCATTATTTTGCCGCCCTATCTTTGAGCAAACGGATAAGCCCGCCCATGCAAGGCAAATGCTCGTACAACATTTGCCCTAAGTCGAAGTAATCCCTGTGAAAATAAATCTTGTCGTCGAACTTAAGTTGACTCATGCCGTCAACACGGATAAGTTCGCCTTTATTCAACTTAGGGTGGCAATATTGCATCTGCCAAAACAGCGCGGCTTGGTTCGCATCCTGCTGCACTTCTTTGATCTCAAACTGAATATGCTTAACATTCTTATATAACTTCGCGAAGTACTGAGTTAACGACGCTAGCCCTGTGATTTGATGCATAGGATCGGTAAAACTAATACTGTCGTCGTAAACCCGACCTAACAGATGCAAGTTATCTTTATTCAAAGCTTGATAAAGCTGAATAAAATCATCAACAAGCGTATTAGTCTCAGTCGTCGCTTGGTTTATCATCTTGTTATTGCTCCTGATCCTATTTATTGGGCCGTGGCCTTTTTCAATACGCCTAATACGGTTAATGCCCTTGCTCTTGCTGCACTGTGCTCGACAATCGCACTTGGATAAGCCGTTTTAGTGTTGAATAACGGCGGTTCAAACAAGGACGGTGTCTGCGCTGTACTGGGTTGATGTAATTGCTTAATTCCCCAAGATGCGAGCTCTGGTAAATACTTACGGATAAAGCTGCCATCTGGATCAAACTTTTCACTCTGGCTTATAGGATTAAAAATACGGAAATAAGGCTGAGCATCGCAGCCACAACCCGCAGACCACTGCCAGCCGCCATTATTCGCGGCTAAGTCACCATCAATCAGTTTTTGGCGGAAATAGCGCTCGCCCCAGCGCCAGTCAATCAGCAGATGTTTAGTCAGGAAACTCGCCACCACCATACGCAGCCGATTGTGCATCCAACCCGTTTGATTGAGTTGGCGCATAGCCGCATCCACAATCGGATAGCCAGTACGACCTTCACACCAAGCAGCAAACTCCTGCGGGTTATTACGCCACTGCACATGGTCGGCTTGACGATTGAAATTGTGATTCTTAGATAAATCGGGAAATGCCACCAGCAAATGACGGTAAAACTCACGCCAAGTAAGCTCATTTAACCAAGTACGAGCAGGGCTAGTGTCGTCGACAATCACCTCAGGGAATTGATGCAGTAGCGCGGCAACGCATTGTCTTGGGCTCACCACACCAATGGCAAGATAAGGTGAAATTGAGCTAGTACCATCAATGGCGGGGAAATCCCTATCTTGCTTATAATCCTGCACTTTCTGCTGAATAAATGCCGAGAGCAAACGCTTTGCCTGCCCTTCTCCCGCAGCCCAAAGTTCACTCGACACTTTAGTGACATTGTTAAACAAAAGCGGCTTTGGCTCGGCCAACACAGGTCCAAGTGGCGCCGGAACAGGAAGCGGCAAAATGGCATAGCGGGCGGCAATTTCTCGCCACTTACGGCTAAAAGGAGTGAAAACCTTGTACATGTCGCCGGACAAATTCAGCACAGTGCCCGGCTTAAGCAAACAATGCTCATCGGTTAACACCAGAGGAATCCCCGATTGAATACAGGCTTGGTCGCGCTGTTGCTCGTTAATCTCAGGCTCGCGACCAGCAAACACTCGACCAATCCCCAGTTGCTGGCAATAGTGACCGATAAACTCAGGTACATCAGCAAAGGTATCTAACTGAATTAACTCGAATCCAATACCAAGACTCGCCAGTCCTTGGGCAAGTAAATTGATATGACGTTCGATAAAATCCAACTGAATGGGCGCAACGTCATGGCGCTGCCACTGAGCTGGCGTAGCAATGTAAATGGCCTTAAGTGCCACGCCATTCTCCCGCGCCCAATCGCAAGCGGCGGTTAATGCCTGATTATCGGCAAGGCGTAAATCTTGGCGAAACCACATCAGCGCATTATTGCCCTGCACTTTTATTGGAATTGAATCTATTGGCATTGAATCGTTAGCTAATGTCATTGTTTTTCTCGCTATTTATCTGCTCGCTTTGATTCACGGTATTCATCTTTCCACTGTACTTAAGGCTTCTATTCACCTTCCCCGCTAAACGAGATGACATTTTTCCAATCAAGTCCGTCGTCGAAGACGCCAAAAAAGCAGATAAAGAGCTTAACGTTGGCGCAAAAGGACCCATAAACCAGCATGGGAAAGTCATTTGTTCCAATACAGTCAGCATTTCAGTCTGTTCAGAACCCGAATGATTTGAGTCGGGAATAAGCAAAAGTGCATCGACGTTAAGCCTGCCTCGCAGCAAAGGTAAACTGCCCATGGCTTGCTCGCCAAGATCAATAACCGATACCCGCAGCGACGCTAACTCGAGCGATAGAAGTAGAGAAAACAAAATGTTAGTGCGGGTGGAATTAAGCGAGGTATGTACCCCACGGGATAGACTCACCACAGCGATTCTCGCCGTCACGGCCTGTCCATTAAAGGCATGACGTCCACCCACTCGGTTAAGTAACTCGCTCTTTAACCAAGCAATAATTAACTCGGCATCAAGCCGCTCATTCACTAAGTCCTCGAGTTGATTAAGCCAAGGTTGTAGCAACTTTTCTTTCACCAATTGGAAAGGATATAAGCCAAATGCATCATCTAATATCTGCTGTAATTTGTGCTGATTGAAATCGAATAATGCCGTATTGAGCGCAGTGACTTGCTCGCACCATAAATCAATGGCTTGAGTTTGAACTATTTCTGTAAATGAAGATTTAGCAGCACTCATCAGCAAAGGTTTAACCTTACTGATCGCAACACCTTTAGCTAGCCATGCATTAATCTCATGGATTTCTTGGATATTTTCGCTCGTATATAATCTGTGTCCCTTGGGTGTACGTGCAGGGATCACTAAACCAAAACGGCGCTGCCATGCCCTTAAGGTCACGGCATTCACGCCCGTTAAGGCCGACACTTCACCGATGGGGAGTAATATCTCACCATTGGGTTCTGTGTGGGCCGTGTTCTCTATAGTTTGTTTCATATTTCAGTAATAACTCACTAAATCAAAAGCTAAAATCAACTGAATGCGATTAGATAAACGTTAATAGGCATAGCGCAGCTTTAACGCCTCAGGATGAGGGTTTAAGTACACTTGCTCTTCAATATAAGGTGTTGGAAATTCGCGTAAATAATGGTTAATGAGCGTGATAGGTACTAATAACGGCAATAGACCTTGGCGATATTTCATAATCGCTTCAGACAGTTCTATCTTTTGCTCTTTGCTCAAATGCTTTTTAAAGTAACCCTGAATATGCTGCAGCGTACTGGTATGATTTTTACGGGTCGCATTAATTTTCAGCGCCGTCATAAAGCCTTCAAAGTAGCGGGTCGCGCTTTGCTCAAGATCCTCAATATTGGCCACTATCGGCCCAAGCTCGCGATACCATGTCGGGCTGTGTGCCATTAATAGGTATTTATAGCGGGAATGAAACTTCACTAACTTATGCTTAGTCAGCCCTTCATGTTTCATCAGGTGCCAATCGTGATAGGCATAAACGCGGGTGAAAAAGTTCTCCCGCAGCACCATGTCATGCAAGCGGCCTTCTTCTTCCACGGGCAATAGTGGATACCGTTCCATCAACTTGCGAGCAAATACACCAATGCCAGACTTAGAACCATTGTTAGTGCCAATTTTATACTCTGTTACCCGCTCCATGCCGCAGGTTGGCGACTTAGCGCAAAGTAAGTATCCTCCGAGGAAATCGAGCTCTTCAACCTTGTTTTCGCTGTATTCATTGAGCTTATCGGTCACATCTAAGCTACCGTCACCACTCTGAACTAAGATGGTTTCCCCATCACGGACTAGTCGGATACTTTTACGGGGCGCACCTAAGCCAATCGCTATTTCTGGACAGATAGGCACATAATCGAAAAATTGCTTAATCTCTTGATTACAATAGGTCGAATTTTTATGTCCACCATCAAAACGAACCTTCTCCCCTAATAGACAAGCGCTGATCCCAATCTGAATTCGCTGCGGGTTAAACTTGTACATAAGTCGACTCCTTGTATCACTATGTCTTTAATTACGGACCATAGTTGTACAAGGATCAAGTTTTTGTATAAATATTTTTTAAAAGTATCGTTTAACAGTGACTCCTGATAAATCAACCACAAATAAACCTAACTTGGCCTATAACTTGCTAATTCAAATTGCAAAGTTGTCATCAGATAATATTGAAACGTCCAGCAACACCCATTAGTTAACCGCTCAACATTTTAAACCGCAGGTGGCCAAGGGACAGATTCATACATAAAGGAGTCGGATATGAGCACAATTAACCCTAATAGTTATACCAATACCTTTGCGAAAAGTTATGCCAATGTGCCACTCAAGCAAGTCGAGCCGAGCACAAATGGCCTAGGAACTCGTGCAAATTCAATGATGTCGGCGAATCTAACGTCATCAATAAGCCAAGATACTGTAACGCTCTCCTCTGCAGCATCGGTAACGACTGCCGATACCTATAGCCATCTGGCCCCTAACGCTAAACAAGGCTACACGGGTAATGTGCAAGCCATTGCAGGCACGCCTGAACCAGACAAAAGCATCAACAGGTTGGACAAAGCCATGCAGGCTATTTTAGATAACCGTACAGGAGTCGATAGGGATAAAATTAATAAGATAGAGGAAGAAATGGCGAAGGTTGCCGCCGATAAAACTTTATCTGAAGAACAAAAAGCCAAGCAACTAGAATTACTGCAAGCGCAAAAATTGGATCTGATTAAAGAATCATCGGAGAAAAATGAAGAGCGGCAACGTCGTATCGAGCCCGAGGTGTATTACAGCTAACCGAGAAATGACCCGCAAAGGAAAAAATAGGCAGTGAAGGAAGTAACTGGTGGGATACAGAGTGTATTTTCTCGGTGAAATATCAGTCTAATCATTTGAAGCTAGACTGATATTTTATAATGTCGCTCAATCCGTTACTAAAGACACCAACGCTTAGGATTGTTTTTCTACCTTATTAATACTGCCCTTATACCCAGTTTCGTCGACGGCCTTAAGCAAACTATCTAGATTAAAATCCTCTGGCACTGTCACTAAGGCTTGCTCAGTTTTTAACGAAGCCTTGGCCTTAATCACCCCATCGGTTTTACGCAGCGCTTTATTCACGACAGTGACACACAGCGGACAAGTCATGCCCTTAACATCTAAGGTGACCAGCACGTTTGCCGCCCAGCTCGACGCTGAACACAGACTTAAGGCGAGAAATAACACTAACTTCATTCAAGCACCTCTAATAACCAAGGTAATACAAAAGGATATGACTGAAATACCAGCACAACAAGTACAGTTAACCAGTACAGCCACTGCATCTGAGTACGACTCAACGTCGCGGTACACAGTGGCTTTTTAGCAAAATAGAGCCGCCAAAATCCCATCAGAATCAGCCCAGACGACAGTATCAACATGGGCACTTGCAGCCAGCTCAGTTGCTCAATCCCCGACAGACTTGCGGCCGACACCCCGAACACCAGATAAATAAGCGGTGCAATACAGCATAGGCTTGAAGCAACCGCAGCAACCACTGCGGCGACCATAGTCGCTAAGAGTCCCTTAGCGTTGTTCGGTTGACTGGTAGTCATAGGCAAACACTTTAGGCTCATAATAGTTCACGGGATCGCCATCAACTTCGGCATACGGGTAGCCAAAATTATTCAGTGGTGTCTGTTCGGCTGTAGGGAATAAATCAAAGTCACGGCCATAGTTAAAGCCAACCCAGTTCATTTCCCAATTGCCAAAGAGGTAATCATTCACGGCCTGAACTGCGGGATCGTTGTGTTCCTTTTTCTCCGTCAAACGCATTTTTGTCACATCAGCAGGATCGGCTGGCAACCAACCATAACCCGCTAAATAGAACATAGCGCGACAATGTTGACCACCACTGACATCGGCAACCCCTTTGTCATCGGCACTACCAAAGGCCTTTTTAGAGTATTCGCCCATCTTGATCGCCTGACCTAAGCGAATCCCAAACATCTCACGGGCAGGGATCCCCACTGCGCGCATTAGCGCCACAAATACTGAGTTAATATCAGTACACTTACCGCCTAACTTGCCACTTTCGAGGATACTTGCTACATCACCCGTACCACAGCCAATCACGCTATTATCGCGAAACATATTAGCGCTAACCCAAAGATAAATCAGTCGTGCTTGCTTCAGTGGTTCAGTCTCGCTACCAACGATCTTATCTGCTGTTTGCTTCACAATACCATTAAGCGGCATGTGTTTAGTCGGCAGCAAATAACGTTCAACATCTGCAGGATAATGTATCTGCTCTGGGGTGCGGTAATGGGTTAAGGCACCGCTTTTAACGGGTTCCCAATCTATCGTTTCAATATCAAGCTCAACCGTTATTGTCATGTTCGCTTTGGCATCGGGCCAAGTCGCAAACAGGGTTTTGGCGCCATAACTGTTGTTTGAGCTGATATAGGCGTCTTTAAAACTACCCGTAAAATTCAGCTGACTCACCAATTGGAATTGCGTGTCTTCGGGCAAAGGGATCCACAACTTAACCACACCCTCAGACCCTTCTGGGGCAATAAAATGGTAAGTATTGATTAAGGTAAAACGGCGGCGTCCATCGCTTGAGCCATGTTCAACGACACTCGATTTAGAGGAAGATGCCAGTACTGGCGTGATAAAACCCGCAGTCGACAAAATAGCCGCACTTTTTAAAAAATTGCGTCTTTGCATTATGACATTCCTTTTATTGGATCATGTTTAGGAAGAAGAGAAACTCAACATAAGAGAGCAAGATTATAGGTGCTATAGCACTGTGCAGCAATCAAGCTGCTAACCATACAGTATAAAACCACTACATCGGAGAAAAAGACTCAGTAAAATATGCTACAGCGTTGGCATACACATGAAAATGGAATAAATATCGACGTTGACTTAACAAGCATAATCAATGATAGATTTAGAGCATTTTTATGTAAAAAGCCCAATTTTAGTTTAATAAAAAAGTATCAATTGCGTTATTTTTATAATCTAAAGGCTAAATAACAACCATATTTAGCTTTGGCTAATATTGTTAATAAAAATAATTATCTCACCACTTTTCACTCAAGCTTTGAGTCTCTCATTTAGCAAAATCAGTAATATTCTTTGGCAAATATTACCTAACGCTTTTTACTCATAAGATATCAAACTTATCTTTCAAAATGGGAGTTAGACCACCATGTTGCAAAAATGTTTAATAAAAGTTTGCGTATGTTTATACCTGTTCTAGGCTTAAAAACGAATATACTCACTTAAAGGGCTTTTTTATGAAACATAAGCTTTCATTAGGTCTTTGCTCACTTTTGCTCAGCTCTACCGCTTATGCAGAAGTCAACATTTCAGGTTTTGCCTCAGTTGTTGCAGGTCAAGTTCTCGAAGGTTCGGGCGTTGCAGAGTTTGATTTAGGCCCCACCTTTCTCGCCGACTATCCACTCGTTGGCGCCTATGATGAAGATATTAGTTTCAAACCCGATACCTTATTTGGTATTCAATTCTCAGCGGATTTGCTCGAAGGTTTATCTGCCACTGCACAGGTTGTTTCCCGGGGGGCTGATGACTTTTCGGCAAGTTTTGAATGGGCTTATCTGTCCTATGAGATCAATGAGCATTGGACAGTACAAGGAGGTAAAAAACGCTTACCGCTCTACTATTACAGTGACTTTTTTGATGTTGGATATGCTTATCCTTGGATACGTCCACCCGCAGATAATTACACATGGCAAATATTTAACTACACAGGTGTCAGCGCCTTATATAACTATTTAATTGGCGACTGGACTATGTCTGGACAAGTCTATTACGGTAGCGAAGATAGCGAACCTAATAAGCTTTTATCTGATTTTTTCTTCCTCGAAAATACCCGAGAAGTATGGAAGGATATAGGCGGTATTGTTGTTCAATTCAACAAAGATTGGTTAGATATTCGCCTCACGCATATGCAATACACTAACGAACGTTATATTGGTGGTATTCAGCAGGAATGGAATGGTAGCAACCAACGTACGGGTAAGTTTTATGGCCTATCCGTTAATATAGATTATGAGAATTTCCTTTTTTTATCTGAGCTTAACCGCTTAGATCTCGATGGGAGTAATCTAGATACTTATCTTCTCTCGTTCGGCTATCGTATCGATTCAGTGATGCCTTACATTTCCTATTCAGACTTCAATGATGGTGAAGGCGGTGAAGTTCACCATACAAGTTCTGCAGGTATACGTTGGGATTTCCATCCTTCGGCGGCCTTTAAAATTCAGTATGATGACGTTAAAGATGACGGTGGCCCAGGTATGAAAGTCGCAGGGGATTCGAAATCCATCAGTCTTGGCATTGACTTAGTATTTTAGGAGAGAGAAATGAATAAGTTACTTTGCTTAATCCTACTCAGCTTAGTCTCAATGCCACTATTTGCGGGTGTGGTTGTCATCGTTCATCCCAGTAATGCAGACACTGTCGACCAAAAGGTTATTGAAAATATTTTTCTAGGGAAAACAAAGACCTTTCCTGGTGGAGCGCAAGCCGTGCCGGTCAATCTTGACAGTGCTATGCCCTTAAGGGAAACCTTTGATACTAAAGTGCTGGGCAAGTCATCCAGCCAACTTAAGTCATATTGGTCACAAAAAGTATTTACAGGCAAAGGAACGCCACCCAAGGAAGTCACTAGTGGGGCGGAGATGATAAAATTAGTTGCATCGAACCCCAATATTATTGGCTATATTGATAGTAGTGAGGCCAATGATTCGGTAAAAGTTATTGCCGAGTTTTAGATTGGAGTGCCGAGCTCAAGCTCGGCACAACTTGGGGGCAAGGGATGAATTTCTTTAATGATATTTCTATTTTTAAAAAAGTTATCGCGATATTTATTTTAGCAGTCATCATTTTCGCTTTAAACTTAAGCATTAGTGTCATCTCCATAAATAAAAATCGCACCACACTTAATTATATGGAGCAGCAAGTTTACCAAAGAGTTGAACTCGCCAATCAAAACGTGTTTTTTATCCAACGACTCGATGAACTTTATACTCAATCGGTTTCTTTTGCCGACGAAGACCTGTTAACAAATGCAGGTACTATGTATGAATCTTTACGTAAAAACCTACAACAATTAGATAGTGTCGATCCCTCACAAGCCAATAAACTCAGCAATCTATCCGCTAAATTAACCCGCTATAACGACATGACGATTAAGCTGGCTAAAGGCATGTTGGCGGGTACGATTGATATGGCAAACATTGGCCAGATCAGCCAAGAAAAATCCCAAGCCTATGAAGCTGTACTTAATGAAATACAAGATTACAAACAAAGCAAAGTACTCGAATTTAAACAATCGATAAAAGAAGCTGGCGACAGATCTGCGCAAAGTTTGTGGCTCACCCTCTCCATCGGCATCGCTTTGCTGATCGTGATGTTGATTGTCACTATTGCCATAGCACGCGCTATCAGCTCATCTGCGCGTAATGTCGCCCAGTCACTGAGTGAGCTGGCCGATGGCAAAGGCGATCTTAGTCATCAGCTCAAAGTATCTGGTAGCGATGAACTCGGCCAAGTATCAAGTAACTTCAATCGATTTCTTCGCTTGCTCGGAGATTCTATTCGAAGGGTGGTGAATGTTACCGATCCCTTACTTGATAGCTCGCGCTCACTCAAACAGCGCATGGAAGATGCGACGCATGCCACCCAGCGGCAAAGCCATGATGCCAGCGCAGTACAAGTCTCAATGGAAGACATGCGTCACTCTGTCATCGAAATCTCGCAAAATGCCCGCCAAGCCGCCAGTGCAGCACAGGTCGCGGAGAAAGAAGCGATGCAAGGTATGACAGTCGTTCAGCGCACAATCGATATTTCACAGCAATTAAATACAGGAATTCAGGCGGCTTCTAACTCGATCAACGAGCTCGCTAGAGATACTGAAAATGTCACCTCTATCTTAAATGTGATTACCTCTATTGCCGAGCAAACCAACCTGTTGGCACTTAATGCCGCCATCGAAGCCGCCCGCGCGGGTGAGCAAGGACGAGGCTTTGCCGTAGTCGCTGATGAGGTCCGCGCCCTTGCCTCTAAAACAGCCGATGCAACCACTGAAATTCGCCATGTGTTACAAAACCTTAAAACGGCGGCCATTTCCTCGGTCAATACCATGAATGTGGCGATGTCGAAGTCATCGGAAAATGAAACCAATGCTCAAAATACAGGGAGTGCACTGAAATCAATTCAACAGCAGATTGTCAGTATCAATAGTATGAATACTCACATTGCCTCGGCAACGGAAGAGCAAGCCTCGGTTGCTTCTCAAGTGGTCGATAACGTCGTCAATATGAATGCTTCATTTGAACAGACATTGCAAATTCTGTCGCAGGTTCGCAATGTTTCTGAGGGATTAGTCGATTTTGCCGATGAACTGAAAAACGCCACATCTCAATTCAAACTTTGACCATAGAGCATTATCGAAATGATTGCTCAACATAGAAAACCGGTATTGAGTTTACACTTAATACCGGTTTTTAATTCCTTAAAGCTTATCTTTTTGTACCACTTTATCCGTGTTAACTAAACGCTAAGAAGGGGGATACGCACAGCAATAAGCCTGTGATAATAATGATATACAGCGACACGCCCTTGTACTTATGTAATGCAGGTACTTGGTACACTAAATAAGCGGGGATCAAACAACCGACTAAACCAAAAATTGGACTACAAATCGACGTAAAGCTCAGCACTGGCGCATTCAACACAATCGCGCCCCAAGATAATAGAATGGTAAAAATCATAATGCCGTAACCCACAAGCTTTTTGTTGATACGATCTTCAGGCATATAACGGCGCAGCATGTTCATGGTCAATCCTTGGCAAGCTTCCCTAAAACCAAGATATACGCCAAAGTAAGCCGTCATCACCGCAAAAATATTCAAGGTTAAACTCAGCAATTTCAGTGTTTGTCCCTGCATACCTTGGGCAACCATAGCAAGAGCCGAGATATTTTCTTCCGATGCACGCACGGCTTGATCATGACCCATTGCCAGCGTGAATGACACTGCATAGAAAAACACCACGACAAACAAGACTCCAAAGGCAATATTCATTGCGCGCATCGCTTTAAAGCGCGCTACCGCAAGGGATTTTTCCCGCGAACGGTATGAAATCACCATAGGGCTTAAACTTTGAATAAACAGAATCGATGTTAGCGTAAAGGGCAGCATAACGACCGCATCTTTTAACCAATCTCCCGTGGCTGGGATAGCGCCGATATTATTGATATCCCATTTATCCACCATCAATAACCCTAGCACGGCGACAACGCCCAACTTAGTCAGTACCATAAAAGTAGAGATCTTAAACAAAAGATTCTCACCGCGGGAGGCTAAAGCAACTAAGCCGCAGATCAAGGCTAAACCATAGAAAGGATTTTCTGACAATAACGCTTTAGTGACCCCAAAACTTTGCAAAAATGAAGCACTGTCGTTTGTAATGGCCGTTGAATAAACGAACACCCAAATGACCAGCATGATGAAATACAAACCACCCAACAACATACCCCAGTTTTTACCTAAGTAACCCGAAATCACACTCGGGTAATCCTTACATTCTGGAGATTCTGCTAAGGTATTGATAAACAACCGTTGGAACATATACATGGCAGGATAGCCAATAATGCCAGACAGTAAGAAAACCCATAACCCCATCAAACCGACCTGCACAGGCAAGAATACGATCCCCGCGCCAATCGCCATTCCTATACTCATGATAATCCAGCCCCAATCCGTACTATCGAAGCGGGTATCTGCTTTCCACTGTGCAGCAGTAATTGTTGCATCCATCATTTCACCTTTACCTAGTTGGTATTATTTTGTGCAAATATATTTGAACAAAACAAACTCAGCAATCAAAATACTCAACTTTTGTTGAACAAAGAGTTAAAGCTCACAACTTGACTGAAAACGAGATAAATAGCGCACAAACCGCAGTGACAAATGAAATTCATTAAAAAATAATTGCAATAAAACATAAAAATACAAATAATGTTGCACATACGCCGACCTAGGCATTCAATTTTATTTGCAAGTTGGAGAGACAATGAAAACCATTATTCACGCAGAACGTGCTCCCGCGGCCATTGGCCCTTATTCCCATGGCACAGCCTATGGCAACCTCATTTTTACCTCTGGCCAACTCCCTGTTTGTAAAAAGAAAGGCAGCGTAGTTGACGGTGGGATTACTGAGCAATCGATTCAATCATTAGAGAATCTCAAATACGTGCTCGAAGCGGGTGGTGGCAGCTTAGAAACGGTTCTTAAAACCACTTGTTATCTTGCAGAGATCAGTGACTTTGCCGCCTTTAACGAAGTGTATAAAACCTATTTTAAAACCGACTGCCCAGCTCGTAGCTGTTTTGCAGTGAAGGACCTTCCGCTGGGCGTTAAAGTAGAAGTTGAAGCGATAGCACACGTTAAAATCTAAGTATTAACATAAGGTTGTAAGCTCATGAAACCCCAATGGCAGCAGTATATTCAAATCATTAAACAAGTGGTTAAGCCCGCATTAGGCTGCACAGAGCCCATCGCCGCCGCTTACGCCGCCGCCGTCGCCCGCGCCTTGCTGGGTGTTGAACCCGATTCAATAGCAGTACAAGTGTCTGACAATCTTTATAAAAACTCTATGGGCGTGTTTGTGCCTGGCACAGGCAAAATCGGTCTGGCAATTGCCGCTGCAGCAGGCGCCATTGCGGGTAATCCTGATGCGGGCTTAGAAGTATTGGCCGTGATCACGCCAGAACAAGTCGCCAGAGCACAGGCCCTTATTGATGCGGGCAAAGTGACGGTCGAGCGCACCGAAACAGCAGAATTTATCTATTGTTGTGTCATCGCGAAAAAAGGCGACCGCGAAGCCCTAGTGAAAATCTGCGGCGGCCATACACTGATCGCCGAGAAGCGCCTCAACGGCGAATCCGTCTTCAGTGTCGATAGCACGCAAGCTAAAGCCACTGGTTCCATCTGTGAAGGCGTGGATATCACTATCGAGTCCATTTATCGCTTCGCCCAAGAAGTCCCCTTCGAAGAGATCAAATTCATTCTCGAAGCCTCTGAGCTAAACGGCAAATTATCCGATGAAGGCATGGCGAATCCCTATGGGCTGGAAGTCGGCCGCACCATGAAAAGCGGCATAGCCGCGGGCATTATCGGTGAAGACTTACTGAATAAAATTGTCATGTTAACTGCTGCTGCATCCGATGCTCGCATGGGCGGGGCAAACTTGCCCGCCATGAGTAATCTTGGCAGTGGTAATCAAGGCATAGCGGCAACTATTCCTGTGGTATTGACGGCACAATGTTATAAGGTTTCGGAAGAAAAACTCGCCCGCGCCTTGATTATGAGCCATCTAGGGGCGATTTATATCAAGTCCCATTATCCACCACTGTCGGCATTTTGTGGCAATACAGTCACCAGCGCAGCCGCTTCTATGGCCATGGTGTATTTAGCCGGTGGCTCGTTCGAACAATCCTGTTTCGCGATTCAAAACGTGATCAGCGACAGCTCTGGCATGGTGTGTGACGGCGCTAAAGCGTCCTGCGCCATGAAGGTTAGCACTTCATCCAGTGCGGCCGTGCGCTCATTTTTGATGGCGCTCAGTAGTCACAATGTCTCAGGCCAAGGTATTATTGCTACCGATGTAGAGAAAACCATTAAAAACATTGGCAAAATGATCCTCAATGGCATGTCATCCACAGATGTCACTATTATCGATATTATGTCGGCATAATGATTTTAACCCGCTGAATATTTGCGGGTTAATAACTAAAGGTTGAAATTGTGAAACTGCAAGATTTAACGCAAAGTGATCTGGATATTCTGAAATCCATCGAAAATATCGTCGATGGCATCGCTGCCATGTATGGTCAACACACAGAAGTGGTATTGCACAGCCTAGATGCGAAACATCCGTCTGTGGTCAAAATTGCCAATGGCCATGTCACAGGCCGTGAAGTGGGTGCTCCAATAACCAACCTTGCCTTGCTCAAGCTCAAAACCGGTCAGGATATTTCCAACTCTTACCTGACTAAATGTGCCAATGGTAAGACGCTAAGATCAATTACGACTGTGATCCGTAACAGTAAAAATCAACCCATAGGGTTACTGTGTATTAACAGCGACATGGATGCACCACTGCAATCAGTTCTGCGCACTATGATGCCAGAGCAACTCCTTGGCAGCGAACTTACCAGCTCGCCCGAAGTGTTTGCCCGCAATATTGATGAAGCGCTCCATAGCACTATCGACAGTGTGAACCATGAGGTTCGCGCGAATCCCGCGATTTCACCTTCACAAAAGAGTCGCGAAATCGTCAATCAACTCCACGAGTTAGGGATTTTCGAACTCAAGGACAGTGCCCAAGTAGCTGCAACTCGATTGGGGATTTCGGTGCATTCGATTTATCGCTATCTGCGGGAAATCAAAGCCAATCAAGCTTAAAGCGAGAAAAAACTCGCCTAAATAGAAAGGGCTAAGGTGTAAATAACCTTAGCCCTTTGGTTTTATTGTTTTTGCACTTGTGATTGTGCTTGTTATTGCGCAGCTTGTCCGCTAAAGCCCATCATATTCCATGCCTGTACTGTGCCATCGGCCATTAAGGCAATGGCATCGAGCAAATTGCTGCGAATGTCGCGCATTTGGCTCAAATCAACGGCTTGTTTATCTAATGTTAACGCAGCCTCGCCTCCCATCCACACCGCAATCGAACCATCTTGGCGTTTAACCGTAAACCCTAAGCCTGTCGGGAAAATATCCGTTGCTTGGGTAATTTCAGTTTTGGGTCCAGAGTGGCCATCAACCACAGTGCCATCCTGTTTTAAAAAGGCAAACTCCCGCTCATAGGTCACCACTTTGCTCACCTGAGTGACTTCTTGATAACGTGGTTGCTTGTCTACCAAGTCCCAACCTTCCCAAGCAATGGCCGTATTATCCTTGCGTAGCGCGACAAACCCCTCCTCAAAGGGATAAACCTTGTGCACTTTTTGCAACTTATCCTGTAGGACTGATGTATCGGCACCATTGAATTTACTGCCCCATACGTGCAGTTGACGACTGATGGTTAAGGCGGCAAATGCGCCACGATTTGCATAAATATCAATCACTTTATTGGCGCGTTTTGTAGTAGATAAACGAGCTGGAAACGCGACGTGATGCTCAGTCAATTCGCCCTCACCCCAGGTATATACGCTGCCATCCGCCAGCAGCGCCGCAAACCCATGATCCGTGTTGACAACTTTCACTGCAGGCGCTAATTGGCTGAGTTTTGCCAGTTGTTCGCGGCCTTTTTGATCATCGCTGACCCCGCCCCAAGACACTAATTTTCCCGTCGCCGTCCTCGCGGTAAAAGCATTATTGTTGGCATAGAGCAGATCAACATGGTTAAGCTCAGAGGCCACGTGGCGACTATCGCCACCATAAGCGGCATCGCCCCAAGTCACTACTGCTCCCCCCAGCTTTAAAGCAGCAAAGGCACCTTTATTAATCAACACAAAATCAATATTGGTCATCGCAGGCGCAGCATATTGACCCGAGAGCAGTTCGGCTGGTGTTGAATCCAGATTAGACCAACTGACTACACTACCATCTTGTTTGATGGCCGCATAAAGCCCTTCTGCCAACACAAAAGAACGAACGCCTGTCAGCACTTGCTTCATCCCCATCCCCCAAGGGATAAGTTTGTCATCACGGGTTAAGGCCGCAAAACCACAGGTATTCTCCGCCGCATATAACTCTTTTACATTGACCAGAGGCTCTGCGGCATTATTGATATCGCCACCACATTCAGCATCGCCCCATGCCACCACAGTACCGTCTTGCTTGAGTGCCGCAAATGCACTGAGATTACTGTAGATTTGACTCACTTGGGCTAACTGGGCAGGCATAGGGATTTTGGTAGAATCGTCGGCCACCTCAAGATTGCTCGGGATGGACGTTAATGAATTATTCGCGGTGGATGGTGATCTGTGAGCCAAGATCGTGTCAGAAATTTGCTGTTTTAATTCGGGCGATATATCAGAATCCTGTTTATCTATGAGTAAGTTAACCACATGACCCAAAGCAAAAATCGCCAGCGCTACACCGCCCCACGAGACCTGTTTTTTATCCACAAGTATATCCTTATCGTAACTGCAAACTCTCACTGAGTTTAAACTGGAACATAACGTCGACTGAGTACGCTAAATGTGAACTGTGATTGTAACCAAAACAGGGCTAAAATGACATTGCCCTAAAGTCGAAAGCTGACCTGATTCAAGTAAGATGAGCATATGAGCAAAAAAATAAAAGCAGCGTATCTCGCTGCTTTTATTGAATATGATGTTGAGGTAACAAAGGGCTAATCTCTTTTGCCCACTTTCTCTAACCCCCAAACCAGTGCAATCGCCGCTAACATACACACAATGGCTAACATCAGTTGTGAAGGCTGACCCGTTACTTGCTCAAAATTAAGCGGGGAAATATTTTGCTCCAGCAAAGGTACTTGTTCGCCGTGGGAGTTGGTCCGCCAAGTTAAGATTTCTTTCCATGGCCAAATTTTACCTAAGGTACCTAACATTAATCCGGTTAGAAACACGATAGTGGCATCATGGTATTTACGCAGCAGCGCCGACAATAAATGGCTGAACGTCAATAATCCCATCACGGCACCAGCAGCAAAACAGGCCAAAATATCCAGCTGAATATTTTTAGCGGCAGCGAGGACCACAGGATATAACCCTAACAATAATAAGATGAAACTGCCTGAAATTCCTGGCAATACCATAGCGCAAATCGCAATCGCGCCGCCGAAAAAGATATTCATGTAACTGGCTTCTACCGCGACCGGATTCAGCACAGTAATCGCCCATGCAGCCAGCACACCAAGCGCAAATAAACCTAAACGTGCTACAGTGAAACCACTCACTTGCTTAAGCATATGCACGACAGAGATAAGAATAAGCCCAAAAAAGAACGACCAGATCGGGATGGGATGTACCGCCAACAACCAAGAAATCAGCTTCGCAAAGGTAAAAATACTGGTCAGGATCCCCGCCAGCAGACTCACTAAAAAGCCACCATTAATATGGGCAAATGCCCCTTTTATGCCCTGCGACTTGATTACGCCCCAAAGGGAAGGATTAATGCGTTTTACACTATCGAGCAAAGTATCGAGAATACCGGTAATAAACGCTATGGTGCCGCCCGAAACGCCAGGCACAACATCAGCAGCGCCCATGGCCATTCCCTTAAAATACGTCAGCAAATATTTCACTGTGAGTCCTTGTAGTTAAATCAACATGCCATTGCCGCTACACGACAAATTGGCCGCAATTATACGGTGTTACACTTAAAACCGCGAAATGAAGTTTACTTAATTAAGCCGACTGGTATTTGTTGTTATCCTAATGTTACACTCATCCGACCAGAGCAACCCAAGCTCAACTTGGAACAGGCTCAAGATAACAACACCCCTTTGCACCATTATTAAGGATGACCATGAGCCAGACAGACTCTTCTAGCACTGCAGAACAAAAACCTAATAAAGTGCTCGCGCTCTACCACAAAACTCGCCGTTATCCCTTCGGCCAAAAACTGTTTTCAATCATGGTTTCACGCATGGCGCCCTATTTCGGCACCATCAAACCACTGATCACTGAATTACGCCTTAATCATTGCGCCTGTTTAATTAAAAAACGCCATGCCGTTCATAATCATATAAAAACTGTGCATGTGATTGCGATTTGTAATGGTCTAGAAATGGCCATGGGCGTGATGGCCGAAGCCTCTATTCCAAAACATTTACGTTGGATACCTAAGGGCATGAGTTTGGATTATACGGCTAAAGCAGGCAGCGATATTTTATGTGTCGCCGAAGTGACCCCAGAGCAATGGACTCCTGGCGATATGCTGGTCCCCGTTACCGCCTACGACACCCAAGGAGTGGTTGTGGTGAAAGGACATATCAAATTGTGGATTTCAGAAAAACCGCAAAAATAAACGCTTTGAATCAAGACTTACACTTAATGTCAGCATTTAAAAAAGGGAGCTTCGCTCCCTTTACTTTTTAACCTCCCGCCGTATTTCGCAAAAACATTCGGAGAACTGAATTGTGCGGCGCCTTGCTCGCTCACGTTTAAGTACGAACTGTTAGATACGAGCTTTTAAAATCGCAGCCCTATCGCAATATAGCAGCACAGTTATGCAAAATATTAAGCAAAATGGCTTGCAGTAAAACGCTCAATTAAACGGATAAAGTCGGCTTCAGCAAGCTTGGCACATTTTAAGGTTTGTTCATGGGATAACTGCACGTCCCCCAACCCTTCTGCCATATTGGTAATGGCGCACACAGCCAACACGGGCAAACCACAATGCACCGCCGAAATCACCTCTGGCACCACGGACATTCCCACTACATCGCCACCGATGATTTGCATCATGCGGATTTCAGCCGCGGTTTCAAAACACGGGCCAGAGTAAGACACAAAGACCCCTTGATTCACTTCAATGCCGGCGGCTTTTGCGACACTTAAGGCTTCTGATCTCAGGTCTTTATCATAAGCATTGGCTAGGCTAAAAAAGCGTGGGCCGTAGCTATCATCATTCGCGCCCGTCATGGGCGTACCCGGCATAGTGTTGATGTGATCGCTGAAAATAACTAATGATCCCACGCCGATCCGCTCTGGCCGTAATGACCCCGCAGCGTTAGTCACGAGTAACAATTCACACCCTAAACGTTTGAAAGTACGCACAGGCGTCGTCATCACCTTCATACTTTGGTGCTCGTAAAAATGCCCGCGGCCTTTCATGCACACTATATCGATGCCATGTAAGCTGCCGAGCACAAGCTCTCCAGAGTGGCCGACGACGGTACTCACAGGAAAACCGTCTAACTCTTCATAGGGGATCACTACTTTGTTATCTAAATTATCGGCAAACGCGCCAAGCCCTGAGCCCAAAATCATAGCAGCACGGGGAGAGAAATTCGGTTTACAGGCTCGAATCGTCGCAAGGGCATTAATAACAGGATCATGGCTCATACAAGGTACCTCATAGCAAAAGAATGAAAGAGTAAGCGACCCTCAGTATAAGCGGGCTTAGGATTGCAAATAATCGCGATTAACCGCACTATTGTGCTGATAAAAAGGACAATAGCTGAAAATAGTGAGCCTAAAATGAGCACGATAAACGCATCAGAACTCGTCACCTTGAAGATGCTGCGGTATTTTCATCGAGTGGCTGAAGTGAAAAACTTTACCGCTGCCGCCGAACAACTGCATCTATCGAAATCTCCGCTGAGCGCACAAATCAAAGAGTTAGAATCGCTCCTTGGCGTTGAGCTGTTCACCCGCAGCACTCGTCAGGTCGAGCTCACGCCCTATGGCCAATTGTTAAGAGAGAAGTGCGAACAAATATTCGAGCTGGTGAATACCTCATTGGAACAAGTGGCTCAGCTTGGGCGACTCGATAGAAACCATATTCGGATTGGCATCATGAGCTCGCTGTTTTGGATGGGATTTGGTGACATACTGAAAAGCTTTCGCAAGCAACGCCCTGATAATGAGCTGATATTTCAAGAGTTATCACCTGAAACTCAAAAAGTCGCCTTAGCACATCAAGAAATCGATTTTGGCCTAGTGCGCTACGCCGACACCTTAAATTTGCCGCACCTTCTCGCCGAAACCATCACCAGCGAACCTATGGTGTTAGCACTGGCAAGTAAGCATCCCTTAGCCAGACGTAAAAGCATCGACTTGAGTGAACTCAAAGATGAGCCTTTTACCTTACTCAGCCGTGCCAATTCCGCCTCTAGCGATTTGATTATCGCCAGCTGTCAGGCCGCAGGATTTATGCCGCAATTAGTACAGGAAATGGTCGAGCCCAATAGCTTGATGGCTATCATCGCTGGCGATAACAGGGTATCCATAGTGCCGCAAAGTTATGCTTCACAACCTTGGCCTAGGGTAAAGTTTATTAAGTTAAAACAAACCATCTCCGCCGATATCTGCCTGATTTATCGGCCAGAAATGGCTTCGCTGCCAATTCTCGATAGCCTGAGGGACTTATTGAAGCAACAAATCAAAACCATTTAGATTGTCTCCCAAACGAGTGCTATGCTGAGTTCAATACTCAGGGTTCATATTTTAAGGATATCAAGATGGATGAATTTTTAGCGGCAGCCATTGAAGAAGCTAAGCAAGGACTCGCCGAGGGCGGCATCCCCATTGGTTCGGTATTAGTGATCGATGGCAAAATCGTCGGGCGCGGCCACAATAAACGGGTACAAAAAGGCAGTTCAGTACTGCATGCCGAAATGGATTGTCTCGAAAATGCCGGCCGATTTAGCGCCGCCGAGTACCAAAGGGCGACCTTGTATTCCACCCTATCGCCCTGCGATATGTGCAGCGGCGCAGTATTACTTTATGGCATACCAAAAGTCATCGTCGGTGAAAACGCTACCTTCCAAGGGCCAGAAGCCTATGTAAAATCCCGCGGCGTGGATGTCACTGTGGTCGATAATGCCGAGTGCAAACAATTGATGCAGGACTTTATCGCCAGTAATCCCACACTCTGGAACGAAGATATCGGCGAGTAATGGTTCGACAGTCTTCTCAATCCGTTTCTGCATTTTTGTATTTCACTTTTTACATTGGCGCTAATTCACTTTCTACCTTTCCTGTATTTTACTTTTTGTGTTGGCTGTATTTCATTGGAGGCTAGCGCCTGCTAGGCTAGCCCTCCCAAATTCCAGTGAAAAGTGGAACATGTCTACTAGCGAAAGGAACTCAGCTAACGTGTCAGCAAACTTACCTAAAGACCCTTGGTCAAGATCAGACTCCACGCAGCCTGTTGTAATGACGATACCCGCACAGCGTAATGCCAACCTCGATGCTATTCGCGGCTTAGCCGTGTTGGGGATATTTTTTATGAATATCTATTTTATGGGCATTACTTTTTTTGGCTATGCGCCCCATGAAACACAGCCGCTGTCGGATCACATTATCAAAGTGTTCAGTAACTTTTTCATCGAGGCACGCTTTATCAGTCTGTTTTCCATCTTGTTTGGTGTCGGGCTTTTTATTCAATATCAGCGATTTAGCGCCAAAGGCCTAGAAGCTTATTCCCTACTGCGATCACGTTTAAAATGGTTAATTGTATTTGGCCTACTCCACGGCATTTTTATTTGGTCAGGTGATATTTTATTCACCTATGGCATCAGCGGATTTTTAGCTTTGTGTTACAAAGATTTAAGTGTTGAAGCCCTTAAGCGCAAAGCGAATATTTTTATTTTAAGCGCCTTAGTTATCATTACGCTGGTTAGCCTTACGGGCAGCGATGAACCTTTCACTCGAGAATCGAGTCTATTTGCAGAGCAATACAGTGCATGGACCTCTGGCTATGCCGACCAACTATTACTGCAATTGATGCAAGTTGGCTATATGGCACTGGTGATCCCTTTTACCATAATGTGGTTTACGGCTGGCTTGATGTTGCTCGGAATGGCTTTGTATCAACAAGGGACTTTTGAGCAAGGTTTTAGTAAATCGGTACTGGTAAAGTTAGTGCTAGCAAGCGTAACGCTATCACTGCTTGATACCATCTTAAGTTTAACGAAAAATACTATTCTCGTTGCGTTTTCAGATGTGTTAATCATGCTAAGTGCTATTCCTATGGCGCTGATTTACATCCACATTATAGTTAAGGTTTGCCAGAATAATCCTAATATACTGACTTCGTTGCAAAATGTAGGCAAACTCGCGTTTAGTCTCTATATTCTGCAATCCATCATTGGCGTGTTAGTGTTTAGACACTTAGCTCCCGAATTGCTATTGAGCTTAGATAGATGGGGATACATGGCCATGGCGCTGGTTTATTCAGTAGTGCAATTACTGTTAGCCAGCCTGTACTTACGCTATTTCAAGCAAGGGCCGCTGGAGAAACTGTGGCGCCACCTCGTGTTAAAAAAATACACGGCATCACAAGAACACAAGCAAGCTTAAAAACACTGACACGAGATTGATACCAGATAATGACAAACAAAAAAACTACCAAAACGGGCAACAGCGCTTCACCTCAAACCAATCGCCCGCAAAAGAGTCGAGCACAAAGCGGTCGCACACAGAACAATCGCGCCCAAAGTAGCCGCACTCAAAAATCCAATACAGCAGCTTCAGGCTCAAGCCTTATGCCGCTGTTATTGGTGGTAATTTTTCTTGCTGGCTTAATCGGCGCAGCGCAGCAACATATGCTGCCAGTCGGGATTGCGGGTATATACCTCACGCTAAGCCTGCTCACCTTTATCGCCTATGCCATCGATAAATCCGCCGCTAAACGTAATAAATGGCGCACTAAAGAAAGCACATTACATCTGCTCGCTCTCATGGGCGGTTGGCCCGGCGCTCTATTTGCCCAAAACCTGTTAAGACACAAGTCCATTAAAGCCTCATTTAGAAACGTCTTTTGGCTCACCGTTGTCGCCAACTTAGCCGTGCTGGGTTATGGCATAAAAACTGGCGCCGTAGATATGTTTATCTAGCAAGCAATGGATTCTATGAAAATCAAAAGTTTGTCACTAAAACGCTTTAACTTATTTTAATATAAAAACAAAAGGTTAAATTATGAAAAAATTTTTAGTTGCAGTTTTGGGTGTTGCAATACTATCGGGTTGTGCCGCACCTCGCTATACAGCAAAACCAATAGAAACAAATACTAACAATGTAGAAATAGTCATTATTAAGGATAAAGAAACACGTGACGGCTTCCAAGAAACAATGGAGACATGGCTAAAAGCAAATAATTACACCTACACAGTGCAGCCTGATGGTTCTAAACATGATTTAAATAAACTCACATTAGAATATGAAGGTAATTGGACTTGGGACTTGGCATTATATTTAAAAAGCGCTGAAATTAACGCATTTCAGAATGGCCAAAGAGTTGGCAGTGTTAAGTTTCAAGTACCCTATACTGCGAACCCGAGTAAGTTTGGTAATGCTGCGAATCGTATTAGCTATATGATGTCAGCTCTATTTGATCAAATCACCGCTGATGAAGCAACAAAAAAAGTAAATGGTTCAAGCGATTAATATCATTGAAACCTTAACTAAAAAACAGGGTAATCATTGAATTACCCTGTTTAGTTTTGCACTGTTTATTATCTTTAAAACCAGCTCAACGCGATACTGATAATCACGCCAGTGATCATCAATTGCATTAAACAAAAGCCCATAATATCCCGCGCTTTTAAGCCTGCAATCGCCAGCACAGGCAGTGCCCAGAAAGGTTGAATCAAGTTAGTCCACGCATCTCCCCAAGCAACGGCCATTGCGACCCGAGCGACATCAGCACCTAAAGCCTGTGCGGCGGGTAACATAATCGGTGCCTGCACCGCCCATTGGCCACCTCCCGATGGCACAAAAATATTCACAATTCCTGCACTGATAAAGCTCCAAAATGGCAGGCTCTCGGCGCTAGCGATGGCCACAAAACCTTCCGAAATACTTTGAGCTAAACCCGATTGCACCATCACAGCCATAATGCCCGCATAAAAGGGAAATTGGATAACAATCCCTGCGCCGCCCTTAATGGCCTCATTCAAGCTGGTTAATAAACTGCGTGGTGTTTGATGTAACAGTATGGCGAGGAACAGAAATAAGAAATTCACTAAATTGAGATTTAAGCTGCCGCCCTGCACCCAAAAGTAATAACCTAAATATACAAGCCCAGCGCCACCTACACTCCAGCCGAGTAAACGACTATTTTCTAACTTATCCGCAGGACGGCTTTCAGGCTGACGCTCGCTCACATTTGCAGAGTTAAGCTCTAACGCCGAAGCATCAAGTTCAGCGCCTTTGTCATCAAGGGCGCTTGGGTCGACATAAACACTGTCTTTTTCTTCTGGCAACATAAAGCGATTTACTAAGGGCATAACCACAAACAGAATTGCCACTAACAATAAATTATAACTCGCGAAAATGGTGTCACTGGTGGGGATGATACCGATTTGCGATTCAGAGAAATGCCCCACCGTCGCTATGGTTAATGGGATCGAACCCGCAAGCCCACCATGCCAAACCACAAAGCCGGAATAGGCGCTGGCGACCAGCAGCCGATAATCCACTTTTACTTTGCGAGCTAAGGCTTTGGCAAATAACGCGCCCACCACTAGCCCAAAACCCCAGTTAATCCAACTGGCGACCAGTGACACCAAAGTCACTAAAATAATGGCTTGTGGTGCCGACTTAGCCAATCCAGCAATGGCATCGAGCAGCTTTTTAATCGGCGGCGAGCTTGCCAACATAAATCCTGCCACCAGCACTAACAGCATCTGCATCGAAAAACTTAACAGCGTCCAAAAGCCATCACCCCAATAATTGATGACTTCCAGCGGGGTTTTATGTTCAGCGACCACAGCAGCAATTAATACGACTAAGGTAAGTAAAAGCACGAAAATATAAGGATCGGGTAGATATCGGTCGACGAGTTTGACCAGAGGTTTTGCCGCTTTGTTTAACATAGACTTTCCTTGTTTATTATCTGAACTAAAACGTCAACACGCCCTAGTTCTTATTTGTTTTTATTGAATTTTTATTGAGTCTTAAGCCCACAGATTAAGCGATCTCTAAAGCAGGATAAAGTCTTGAGGGAGTTTTTAACGGTTTGAACTGGTAGCACCAGATATCCCGCTCAACGCACACGCGAGTGCCGATAGCATCTGATGCTAAAAAACTGATAATATGGCAAAAATTAACTAAGGTGCTCTTTATATGAAAATGTTACTTGCCGTTGTGGTGATTGCTGGGGTGATTTTTTACTTCTTTACCTCGATGAATGGCCAAAAAGCCGCCCAAGAAAATATCCGTTTAGGCAATGAGTTTTTAACACAAAACAAAACCAAAGAAGGTGTGATTACCACAGCTTCAGGTTTGCAATATCAAGTATTAACTCAGGGCGATGGCACAGTTCATCCTAAAGCCAGCGATACAGTGACAGTCCATTATCATGGCACTTTGATTGACGGTACTGTGTTTGACAGTTCGGTTGATCGCGGCGAACCCATCGCATTTCCGCTTAATAGGGTAATTAAAGGTTGGACTGAGGGCGTACAACTGATGGTTGTTGGCGATAAAATGCGGTTTTTTATTCCCAGTGAACTCGCCTACGGTAACCGTAGCACGGGCAAGATTGGTGGTGGTTCTGTGTTAATTTTTGATGTGGAACTGCTTAAGATTAATTAAATCAGTCTTCAATGAGTCTGTCTTAACGCATTCGGCTGTATTCATAAAAAAACCTTTCGCTTAATAAAGAAAAAAGCCCTGAATCTTCGCAGGGCTTTATTTTTTAACCAATAATATCAAAATTTTGGATGATTACTGGCAGGTTGCCGCGCCAATATCAACCCATACTGCTGCAACACCCGGTACATCACCTTTAGTCCAGTAACTCGCCTTCCAAACACGACCGTTATAGCGAGTAGTTTGACCGCCGTTATACACCACACCCGCATCCCAACCGAGATCAACTTGGCTGAGTAGCTGCCATTGGTCTGCGATGCGAGATGGCGTATTACCCTGCGTCCAATACTTTGCTTTCCATACCAACTGACTATGACTCACAGTATCGCCCGTGTTATACACCACACTGGTTTGCCAAGCAGGATAGTTACCGGCATTGGGATCGGTTGCATCGCACCCACCACCTACCACTTTTGGCGTCACAGTCAGATTCGTCGATGCGCTTGCATCTAAGGCACCATCGGAAACCAGCACGCTCAAACCATAGCGGGTCGCTTCGGTAACATTGGGGCCAGTAACTACTAACGTGGCACTATTTTGCCCGGTTGCCGACACGCCTGCGGGCACAGTCCAAGCGTAGGTTAAGGCATCACCATCTGCATCGGAGGCACTCGCTACTATACTGACGGTTTTACCCGCTTCAACTGTCGCAGTCGGAGCCAGAGTCACTACAGGTGCTTGATTAGGCGTATCAGCCTTGTTGGTTACTGTCACTGAATCTGTGGCAGATAACCCTTCAGGATCCGTGACTTTAAGGCTAAAATCATAGGCGACATCGGTTTGGGTTGCTCCCAGTTGAATAGTCGCATTCGCCATATCCGCATTTGCGATGGCAACACTTGGCCCAGAGACTTGAGTCCAGAGATAGCTTAAGGCAGCGTTTTCAGGATCGCGCGAACCGCTACCATTGAGCGTCACATCGGCGGGACCGGTGACATTCACATCCGCGCCCGCATTGGCAATGGGCGCTTTATTCACTGGCGGAGTGGTGCCTTCACCATGACCTAAACCTTCGTGCATGGCATTCAGAATGTCGCCATTATCGGCATCAAGCTCCCACGCAAAAAGCCCACCAAGTTGATTAGAAAGCACATATTGCCCCTTGGCTTTAACTGAACGAGCATCATCGAAAGTGATTAAATCGCCAGTAGATGCCTTAAACAAAGATGGCGCCTCAGCTGTTTCGTCGTAACTGTAAGCCCAACCGCTTCCCATGTAGTCATTCGCTATCTGACGATAATCCACCACACCAGCTTCCCAAGTACCTTTCACTTTGCCCGTTGCCGTCCCTGTAAAAGGATTATTACCACTGTAGCCATTCACACCTGTCCAGCCGCGGCCGTACATAGCGGCACCGACCACAATTTTCCCTGGGGTCACACCTTGGCCTAACAGCGCATTAACGCCATTAGCTGTGGTGTAACGGGTATTGGGATCCCAACTCGCTTCATACAGATTGGTTTGATGGCCGAGTTCAGTATTAGTCCAACCACCATTAAAGTCGTAACTCATCAAGAAGATGTAATCCATGTACTGCTGAGCAGCCTGATAATCGACTTTTTGAATTTTATCGTCACCTGCGCTAATAGCAGAGGTCAGCTCATAGGTACGACCCGTTTCGGCGCTTAGTTCATCAAGCATTGCCCGCAGTTCACGCATGAGAGTCACATAGGTTTCACCGTCATTGGCATTACCTAAATTTGGGTTAGCGCCATTCCCCCCTGGAAATTCCCAGTCGATATCTACGCCATCGAAGAATTTCCATGTCTGTAGAAACTCTTTCACCGAAGCGACAAAGATATCGCGCTTGGTTTTATCACCGAAGAAAAAGAAGGGATCCGAGAGGGTCCAACCACCGACCGAAGGTAAAATCTTCAAATCTGGATGTGCTTGCTTAAGTGCCATCAATTGACCGAAGTTACCTTTGTAAGGATCTGAATGCTCACTGACTCCCGCCTGCGGTATTTGAATCGCCGCCCAAGGATCGTGAATCGCAACTTTAAAATCACCACGACCACTACAGGCACGTTGCAACGCTTCGAAACTGCCTTCGATTTCTTTCAAGCTATCATTGATGCCATCACCACCACAAATTGGGGTAAAGCCATATAAAATATGGGTTAAGTTTTGCGCAGGTATCTTATCGACCGGGAATTTACGACCGTATACGCCCCATTCGACAAAGTAACCTCCCACCACTTTGCCTGATTTATTAGCATAGGGACGGTTGTTTTCTTTTAGGGGAGCATTGAGTGGCACTAAATGGCTACCGTCGGTATCAGCCACCAGGATTTGTTTAGCATCGCTCGCCGTACAGCCATCACTGTTACACAGTTGTACTTGCATCTGATAACGGCCGCCCTTGTTCACCTTAAAGTTAGCGGTTCCCGACGCGCCAGATGGGCCTTCCCAAACTACATTGCCGTTGAGTAACACTTGGGCGCTATTGCCCACATCGCCACTCCAAAGGTTCCAACTGACGGATACATCGGCGGCATCTTTCACCGTAACTAATTGATTGTAAGCGGTAGCCGCTTGATTCACTTCAATAATAGCGAACTTAGTTTCGCCCCAACCTAAAGTCGGTTTACCGGGCGCCGCTGCAAAAACGCTGGCACTGATGGTAGATGCCAGCGCTGATGCCACTAGCAAGGCTGATGTTGAAATTTGAGTCTTGAACATGAGATATCCCTATTGAATTTTTATATGAATCAATAAGGCAAACAAAGCGTAGACAGGAAACAGCACTCTCTTAAAACCATGCAAAACGACTGACAACTGCACGAAGAAAAACCTGTGGTATCCCCGCTATCATAGGTACAGACGAACCCTTAGACCGGAGGCTTTGCGTCCCAGTTTTTCAACTGGTTTGCCTTTTACACGCAATGACAACGTTGTCATTGCAAATATCAGAATAAGCGTAAGTGAAATAAAATTGCAACAAAATATTATCAACTGCGTTATTGGCTAAAATCGTAAATAGAACTAGCCATCTGATAAGAAAGGAATTATGCAAATTAAACTATCGCTAATATTTACTTTGGATAATGAGGATTATCTGAATACTTTAAAAATAAAAAAACAGGACTCGATATGCCAAAGGTATCACAAGTCCTGCTTTATATTTCACAATTTACGTCGCTTATACAGCTAAAACTCAATCACTAAACATTCATGGCGCAAACCATTGTCGAGCAACATTATGATCCTTATGCGCGGGGCATTTATTATCCTTATGCACGGGGATAGTCCCTTGCGAGCATCACAGATAAACCGCGGCAAACCAAGGTTTCCATATCATCGACACGATTGATTTTCATCTCAGCTAAGGGCGCGCTCAATGCCATTTGCTTTAAGCTTTCGAGACAGCCTTTGTAGTAAGGAGCGCTATTCATCATACCGCCAGCAAGCCAAATTCGATTGGGATTAAATAAATTAACCGCCCACGCTAATCCCATGCCGAGATAACTGCCCGCGCGATATAAATCATCCTGAGTGGAGATTTTGCGGCTGCGTACTGAATCGCCACTGGCCAGTTGCTCTAAACTAAACTCGCCAGATTCTGTCATCACGCGACAAGGCCCCAACTCCCCCGCCACGCCAGTCGCTCCCGTAAAGACTTGCCCATTAAAGGCAATAGACATACCGATCCCAGTGCCGCACATGACCAATAATTCACAGGCATATTTGGCATCACAAGTCGCTTGCATACCCGCATCGATATCGTTGCAGATAAACTTAAGCTCACCCTGGGTTTTGACTGTATCGAAGCTCAATCCATTGAGTCCAGGTAAAGATTTACAAGAAACCAAACGATTATTTTGTACCAGTCCAGGTACGGCAATCGCTAGTTGGTAATGCTGTAAATCATAATCACGTTCAAACGCCGCAATTTGATTATTTAACTCTTCAATTTTAAAACCTTCACCTGTGGGGATTTTATATTGTTCTGTATGTCCCGCGAGCTGAAGTTCGAACAGGGCTTTGGTACCGCCCACATCTATTGTTAGTATTTGCATCGCTTACTCCACTGATACATGTGCTCCACTCTGACCCCGAGTAGAGATGGCAAATGTTAACATAGGGTCCAAATGTTAGCGATTGAATAAAACTTAAGTTGCTAATTTTTAAGGAACAAGTCCTAATTAAAACATGACCAACCTTTTATTTAATTCACTTTTCATGCTCAAAATCACATAAATAAATTAACAACAAATCCCATAACCTCAAGCGTCTTACCTGCACAAATTCACGATTGTATACAAAATCCTTTATTCGCTACCCTTGCATCTAGCGCGCTAGACTTGCGATAATCCGAGCCGGTTAAAACTCAAATCAACATAAACCTACTCATCCTTAGGCGATCTTCGCCTACCGACTCGCATAGCATGCCAGTCTTAATTGGAGCCCTTATGTCACAATCAATCGCTAACCGTCTCGGTGCTATTCGTAACGAATTAACATCTGCTAATCTCGATGCTTTTATTATTCCCCGTGCCGACGAATATCTGGGCGAATATGTGCCGGCACATAACGAACGTTTGTACTGGGCAACCAACTTTACCGGTTCGGCGGGTATGGCTATCGTATTGAAAGATAAAGCCGCAATATTTACCGATGGCCGCTATACGGTTCAAGTTCGTTTGCAAGTCGATGCCACACTTTTCAGTTATGAAAGCCTAACCGATACACCACAAATTGAGTGGTTATGTGACACGCTACCAGCAGGGTCTCGCGTTGGTTTCGATGCGCGCTTACACACCTTAGCTTGGTATGACAATGCCAAAGCAACCTTAAATAAATCCCAAATCGAATTAGTTGCAGTTGAACAAAACCCCATCGATTTGCATTGGCAGAATCGGCCAGCACAGTCGAACGCGCCTATCACTTTGTTTAGCAACGAGAGTGCAGGTAAAACCAGCCTGCAAAAACGCATTGAAATTGGTGCCTTAGTAAAAAAAGCCGGTGGTGATGTTGCCTTAATCGCCGCCTTAGATTCTTTCTGCTGGCTACTCAACATTCGCGGCAATGATGTACCGCGACTACCCGTTGTACTCGGCTGTGCCCTGCTCCACGCCAATGGTGATATGCAGATTTTCACCGATTTAAGCAAACTCCCAGAGGGCATTGAGGAGCATGTTGGCGCTGGCGTAAGCTTTAAGGGCGAGGCATCTCTTGCCGATACACTCGCCAGCATGCAGGATGTAAAACTACTGGCCGATCCGAATTCTGCAAACGCTTGGGCACAAAACATTGCCCGTGAGGCAGGAGCAAAATTGATAGCTGGAATCGATCCTGTCGCTTTACCTAAAGCGCAGAAAAACGCCGCAGAACTGGCTGGCATGCGTGCCTGTCATATCCGCGATGGCGTCGCAGTGAGTCGATTCCTTGCATGGCTCGATGCCGAAGTGGCGGCCAATCGCATGCACGATGAAGGCACCCTTGCGGATAAATTGGAAAGCTTTCGCCTAGAAGATGAGCGTTACCGCGAGCCAAGTTTCGACACGATTTCAGCTGCCGGTCCTAATGCCGCTATGTGCCATTACAATCACAACAATGGCACACCAGCCATGATGACAATGGACAGCATCTACTTAGTGGATTCTGGCGCTCAGTATATTGACGGCACGACAGATGTGACCCGTACCATTGCGATAGGTGAAGTGACCGATGAGCATAAAAAAATGGTCACGCTGGTGCTAAAAGGTCATATCGCGCTAGACCAAGCTCGCTTCCCAAAAGGTACTTCAGGCCAGCAGCTCGACGCCTTCGCCCGCCAATATCTATGGCAACATGGTTTTGATTACGATCACGGCACAGGCCATGGTGTGGGTCACTTTTTAAGTGTGCACGAAGGTCCGCAGCGCATAGGTAAAAATGTCAACGGTATCGCATTGATGCCCGGCATGGTGCTTTCCAACGAGCCGGGTTACTACCGCGCCGACGATTTCGGTATTCGCCTAGAAAACCTCGTCGTCGTTCAGCACTGCGAAGCACTTAAAGGGGCTGAGCGTGAAATGTATGAATTCGATGCGTTGACTATGATCCCTATGGATGCGCGCCTTATTGATAAGAGCCTGTTAACGCAAGGGGAAATAGACTGGTTTAATGCTTATCATCAGCAAGTATTCAATACACTTTCTCCGTTGATGTCAGGGGATGAATTGGCTTGGTTAACTCAAGTGACTAAAGCAATTTAGCACTCCGCTGATAAGTAGCGATTTAAGTCGTTATTTTTGTCACTTACACACTATAAAATAGAACGCCCAAGGCAATTAGCATTGGGCGTTTTTTTAGCGCTATCTGTGTGTTTTAAACCCCACGTCTTATTTCAAAACCATGATTTCAAAACACGATTTAAAAACATGAGTCGCTAAACCATAGTAGGTTGTGCCATCGGCTGATAAGCATCATCCAGCGATGCTTTAGACAACACTTCAAAGTCCTGATGAATTTCAATAAAACAATCGACTAATTCAGGGTCGAAATGCTGACCTTTGCCTTCAATAATTAAGTCGATAGCCTCTTGATGGCTAAAGGGCCGCTTATAACATCGGGGAGAAGTCAGCGCGTCATAAACATCAACTAGGGCCACTATCCTCGCCGAAAGCGGAATATCTTCACCTTTCAAACCAAGGGGGTAACCACTACCATCCCACTTTTCATGGTGACCCGAAGCAATATCGCGGCCCATCTGAATAAAAGTACATTGGGGCGCATATTCCAACAAACTGCGTAGCACTTGTCCCCCGATCACAGGATGAGCTTTAATTTGCTCAAACTCCTGCGGCGTTAATTTACCCGGTTTGAGCAGAATCGCATCGGCGATACCGACTTTACCTATATCGTGCAAAATGGCCGACAAACTAATGTCTTGAATATAATCTTCGTTCAATTCTGCAGGAGGATTGGCGGCCAGTAGTCGCTGCGACGCGAGCATTTTCGAATACTGCCGCATACGTAGCAAATGCGCGCCTGTTTCGTTATCTCTGTATTCGGCGAGTTTAGCTAAGCCTAATACGGTAGCTTGGCGTGATGCTAAGGTTGAATCGAGTGCGTCAGCCAACTTACCTAATAAATAAGTAATAGTTAACGTCAACATGGCATTGGTCACGATAAAATTGACCACGACAACGGCCCAAATACCGACACTATAACCTTGGGTTTCAGGCCAATTGAGCCAATTAAAATGATAGGCAAAACCAATCAATACCAAACTTAGCCCATTCAAACACTGGGCATATAAGCTGGCTCGATTTCCTAAAAAAATACCGACTAACGGCGGGAAAATAAATAACCAGAAAAAACCAGCTCCCGAAGGGCCAATCGCAATTAAAAAACCGATGCCGATAGCAAAACCCAGCAAGCAGCCACAGCCAAAACGCGTACTATCAGCAAGCTTAGGAAAATACAGTAAAAGCAGTAAAAACAGATAAGCCAGCGTATCAAATACCACCATAAACCAGAGATCGGCGATGACGCATAAATACACACTAGTGATATATACAGGCACGCAGAGAATCGCTAGAAAGCCAAATAAACGTTCAAAGATCAAACGTCGCCAATGTGGCAGTGCCGCCGCTGTTCCCAAGGACGCTGTGGCTAATTTAGTTACACCACGCCTAAGTGATATCGCCATGGGAAGTTCCTCTTATGTAGCATTCCCGCTGTGAGCTAATAAACTAGAAGAGCAAAATCAAGATACACCACTGAAGCAAGGAAAAATAAACCATCTTTTGTTGCCCATTAAAGAATAGACTAAGGCCAATAAAGCGCTCCATGAATACTGCGATATCAAGCCGAATCAACGACATTAGTCCAATATCATCGAACATAATTTATATTTAAGATGAATGACAAATACCCACTCAAGACATAAAAGAATAACCCTATACAAAATACTAGAATTAACGATTTAACAGGATAAACGCTCGTTTAACTCCACATTCTCGCTACTTAAAAACTTTATATATTGCAATAGCTTATAAATACGACGAACGATTGATTTTCACCTGTCAGCCATGAGAAACCGCTCTCCTATACCCACACAAAAATGATACTCTTATCACATAACAAGCTTACTCCGATGAGAGTCAGCACAAGAAAATTCGCGCCTAACACCGCGTCCTGAACCCTAATGAACCACATCGGCCCTGAATGGACACACTAAATGAGCCAGAGTAACGCCTCAGCGAATAAAATAGTTAATACACAGAGATCAGATCAAGAAATCCGCTTAACACCACAAGATGAACTCATTTCCACCACTGATACTCGCGGTATCATCACTTACGTCAATGCCCGCTTTGCCGAAGTATCAGGCTATAGCGATCAAGAATTAATTGGCAGTGCCCATAATATGGTGCGCCATCCGGATATGCCGAGCGCCGCCTTTAAAGAAATGTGGGAAAAACTTAAGTCAGGCCAATCTTGGCGCGGCATAGTCAAGAACCGCTGTAAGAATGGTGGCTTCTATTGGGTTGATGCCTTTGTTTCGCCCTTGTTTGAAAACGGCACTATTATCGGTTACCAATCGGTGCGCATTCAGCCTCAAGCCGCCTACGTCACGAAAGCTAATGAGATTTACCAAAGACTCAAATTAGACAAATCCATTCCTAAACCTTTAAGTTTAATGCAAAAACGTATCGTATCTGCGGTTGTAGCCTCCACAGGTTTACTGATCGCTGGCTACTTTTGGGGCTGGGGCGTAATTATCGCAGGGGCGATTCTGATGAGTTTAAACCTCGCCATTTTCTACGATGAGGCTTTTCGTATTCCCGCTAAACTGATTGAAATGCAAAACAAATATGACTCTATCAGTCGTTACATTTACTCGGGTGCAGATACCTCTTCTATCCTCGATTTCCAGCTCATCATGCTACAGGCCAAAATGAATGGCGTACTGGGGCGCACCCAAGATCAAGCCAATCAATTACATGCAATTGCCGATCAATTAGTGGTCGCGACCGAGCAAACCTATGTCAGCCTAGATCAAGAGAAAAATCAGCTAGAACAGCTCTCTGGCGCGATGGAAGAAATGAGTTCAACCATCACAGAAGTGGCGCAGAATACCCATCTCACCTCCACCAGCATCAATACCGCCTATGATCTCTGCCTTAAAAGCAGTGCTAACATGAAGGCCAACACTCAAAAAATGGAGCAACTGGCAAAGTCTGTTGCCGATGCCACCAACAATGCCCATCAATTAAATAAAGAAGCCGAGCAAGTCGCTAATGCGATGGGCGAAATTGACTCTATTGCCGAGCAAACGAATCTCCTCGCCCTCAATGCCGCGATTGAAGCTGCCCGTGCGGGTGAACAAGGCCGTGGATTTGCCGTGGTTGCCGATGAGGTTCGCGCGCTATCGAGCAGAACCCAGCTATCAACGAACAGTATTTCTAAGAGTGTCGATAAGATGTTCACTATGCTCAACGCATGGGCCAAAGAAATGGAACAAAGCCGTCAACATGCGGAGCGTTGTGCCAGCGATATTCAGCTGTCCGCCGACAATGTAAACACCATTTACCAAGAAGTGAGTGACATCCACACCTTTGCCCAACAAAATGCAGTGGCAGCCGATCAACAGCGTCAAGTGGTCAATGAGATCGCCAGTAATATTCACTCCATCACCCATGCCAGCGCCGAGAACTTAGCTGCAACCCATCTGATTGGTGATGCCGCCCATCTTCTTAAACACAATGCCGAAAAAGCCCTTGGCCTGAGGCGCACCTTCGGTTAAACATAAATGCAAGATCCAAAATACCGCAGCCTAGGTTGCGGTATTTTCTAATATAGCGAGCTTTAATCCGTATTGTTGAGTCCATATTTTACTCAACCCTTGTATAGATCAATAAGACCTAGCCCACCTGAACCAGTACCAAGCCTTTTATCCCCTCCTGATGAAATGATGCAGATAAAATGCCAAAACACTAAAAAGTACAGGTTTTAACCGAAATTTTTGCTATACTCCGCGCCCGCCATTTTTCTTATAAAATCTGTGTGGAAGAATGAGCCAGCCGGTACACCTCTCTCCTTTAGACGAGTGATAAAGAGGCTAGTGGCGCTTGAATGTTTGAATAAGTGAACGATAGGAATCCAAAATGAGATTTGAATCTTTTAGTTTTTCCCCCGAGATTTTGCGCGCTATCTCAGATTGCGGTTATCAACAAATGACGCCTATTCAGCAGCAAGCGATACCTGCTATCCGCCGCGGCCAAGATGTCTTAGCCAGTGCCCAAACCGGTACGGGTAAAACCGCCGCTTTCGCGCTGCCGATCCTGCAAAAGATGGTTGAAAAGCCAAGCGAAACGCTAAAGTCGAATGCCCGCGTATTGATCCTTACGCCGACCCGTGAGCTTGCAGCTCAAGTGGCTGACAACGTTACGGCTTACTGCAAATACTTAAACTTTAGCGTATTAACCATTTACGGTGGCGTAAAGATTGAGACTCAAGCGCAAAAGCTGAAACGCGGCGCCGATGTGATTGTTGCCACCCCTGGTCGTTTACTTGAGCACCTTACCGCCTGTAACTTAAGCCTGTCGAACGTCGACTTTTTAGTGCTAGACGAAGCCGATCGCATGCTCGACATGGGCTTTAGCGCCGATATCCAAAAAATCCTTCAAGCGGTAAATAAGAAACGTCAAAACTTGTTATTCTCGGCCACTTTCTCAAGTGCGGTGAAAAAACTCGCCAACGACATGATGGTTAAACCGCAAGTAATCAGCGTTGATAAACAAAACACTACAGCCGACACCGTTAGCCAAGTAGTTTATCCGGTTGAACAACGCCGTAAACGCGAACTGCTTTCTGAGCTTATCGGCAAGAAAAACTGGCAACAGGTATTGGTATTTACTGCGACCCGTGAAGCCGCCGATACGCTAGTCAAAGAATTAAACTTAGATGGTATCCCATCTGAAGTGGTCCACGGTGAAAAAGGCCAAGGCAGTCGTCGCCGCGCACTGCGTGAGTTTGTGGCGGGTGATGTTCGGGTGCTGGTTGCCACCGAAGTCGCCGCCCGTGGTCTGGATATTCCAAGCCTTGAATACGTAGTCAACTATGACTTACCTTTCCTCGCCGAAGATTATGTACACCGTATCGGTCGTACAGGCCGTGCAGGTAAAACTGGCGTAGCCATTTCATTTGTGAGCCGCGAAGAAGAGCGCACCTTAGCCGATATCGAAAAATTGATTGGTCAACAGATTCGCCGCGTCACTGTGCCAGGTTATGAAGTTGGCAGCCGCGAATTGCTATTAAAGCAATTGCAAACCCGCCGCAGTTTTGCCAAAAAGCAACAAAGAACCGACAACGTCGGCGCTCAAGTTGCTGCTGAGAAAAACATGCAGGGCCGCCGCGTAAAAATGAAGGTGGGTCAAGCACCGAGCAAAGCGAAAAAGCTGAAATAAACAACTAACATAGGCAATGCACCTCGCCTATCAGTCTCGTTATTAAAGCAAAAAGCGTCCCAAGGGACGCTTTTTTATTGAGCCGAATTAATGAGCTATAAACCATAGGCTATAAGAGTGACTCGCTCTCAAAGATGGCTTATCTCAGTCCGAACTCTGTGACGAAGTCAATACTTAGCCTACATAACTGAGGCCGATCACTTATTCGAAAAAACCACCAAATAACTGTTTAAGCCTTTGCTCATCAATGGGATTTTCGCCGCGCCAACCCGCTAGCGGTAAGATGATGTCAGAGCGGATACTGCCCGAGTATTTGATATTGCAGATCGCTTCAAATGGCGTAAATGCTTCATAAAGCGGCGTAACATAGGAATTTGGCATGATGCCAAGCTCAGCTAACACCGTCAGTTGGCCACGGAAACTGTACTTTTTAAATTGAGGAATAATCTTGGCTTTCTTCACCCTTTGCTCGAGTTTTCCGGGTGTTTCATCTAAAGGAGCCTGACGGATAGCTTCAATTAATGCACTGAAGATGGCCACATCCTCTATACTGGGTTTACAAGGCGATAGCGTACAAAACTCTTGTAATTCTATGAGATTGTGCGCCCAGCGCTCGTTCCACACACTGCCAGCGTAACAGGAAAAGATTTCTTGTCCCTGCTCAATCCAGTTAACGCGCTTGATGGAACACACAGGACAAATGTCACTATCGGTTGCCATCGAATGTTCTGGTAGCGCCTTAGCAAACAAATAACTGAGAATGGGTTGACGACCGCGAGGGAAGCTTGAAAAACCACATAAATAGGCCGCCAGTAAATTCTCCAGCGCAAGATTCGGCTGCTTTAGTATCGCTTTATAGCCGAGCACCACATCATCATGACTCAGCTTAACTCGGTCGTTGACCGGATAGCCACTCTGTTCAATCAATGCGATTTCAGCATCAGATAGGCCTTGATAGGAGTAGATATAAGTTCCCGTATCGACATCAAACACATCGCCATTATCGATTCTTTGTTGATAACCATGCTCGTCTTTGCGGTACGACTTTTTATAATAGACTTTCTTTAACGCCTTAAATAATCCCTTATCCATTTACCACTTTCCTATTGAAAAAATTACCAAACATCACTTCAACCTTTCAAGGCTGTGGCAATACTATCACTTTCGCGTTCAGCGCCCCACCTTATCTCAGTTAATTAGCAGACTCGATTAGCTTACTCAATTAGCCCATGTTATCGGCTCACACCATTGACTCATATGAGACTAAAACGAGCTTTTGGGTGATTGAGCAATCATTGCTTTAAAAACACCACGATATCTGGATACACACTGCAATAAATTGCAGCATTCGCCGTTCTTATAGCTGTCATCCCCATTCACGACCCAACAAGCGTACAAACCAGAGCCAATCGCTTGAATTGATAGAATAACCCATAACTAAGAGAGATTACTTATGCCGTCCCTACTACAGCGCTTTTTATTGACCACCAGCCTACTGCTTGGCAGTTTTACCACGCTAGCTCAACCTATCGCTAAGGATGAATATTCGGTTAGCCCACTGCTCAATGGCGAACAAATTCCCGCAATTACCTTACAAGATATGAATGGCCAAAGCGTTGATTTAGCAAAATTAACCGCACAAAAACCAACCATTTTCTTTTTTTACCGTGGCGGCTGGTGCCCCTTTTGCAACAACCAAATGGGGCAACTAAAAGCCATCGAACCTAAACTTATCGACATGGGCTTTCAACTGGTGGGGATTTCCACTGATACACCCGCACAGCTAAAGGCATCGGCCGCTAAAAACGAACTCAAATATCAGCTACTTTCCGATGAAAAAATGCAGGCATCGCAAGCCTTTGGTCTTGCCTTTTACACTAGCAAACAAGTCACTGATACTTATCTGAGTCGCTTAAAACTGGATAACCCACTGTGGACAACGCCCGAAGGCGATAAACGCTTAGTTCTGCCAGTGCCGGCAATTTATATTGCTGATACTCAAGGATTAATCCACTTCCAATATGTGAATCCCAACTATAAGGTGAGACCCGCACCTAAATTGATTCTGACGGCTGCCAGCCTCGTCGGTGCACCAGAATAATCCATCCCTCATCAAAGCAGCCGTTAAGAATCGTTATCGATTTAGCGGCCGCTTTGCTAAACTAGCTCCGCCGCAATCAATATCGTCCAAGTTCAAATAGATAACATCACTTCAGCCCGCGGCGGAGTCATAATGAATTCTCAAACCTATAACCAAGCTGTGCTCGAACTCGCCCTTGCGGGTCTTGCCGATTTAACCGCTTCAGCACAGACCAAGAAAGCCCAGCGCACCTCTGCGCAGGAAAGTCATTTTTTGTGTAATTGGATGGTCGAGTCCTTAAAGGAAAAACGCTTTTCTAAACTGGTAGCCGACGATCTCACGGCTTGGATACGTTTGGCTCGCAGCCAAGGTGCGGGCGCCGAACTCAAGCGTTTACTAGAAAGGATAGTGTATCAATATCAATCAATTGAGACATCTGAGCCCGCTTTAGGCACGGCATTAAATGCCATGATAGAAACCTTAAAACAAGCCGATTGGTTAGTCTTTACTGACACTGAAATCAGTGCCAAGCTGAAACTCGATGGTGATGGTCAATCTAGCTTAGTGATTGATGCCAAAGAATTTAATCAACATATTAAAGACAATCAGCTGATCAAGCCAATCAACTTATATGTCCGCGCCGATGAACAGACACTAACGCGTATCGCCCTGTCCCATGGGTTATTGCTCAGTCAAGGCAATAAAAAAACTAGCTTGATTAAGCACCATAAAACCTATCAAATTTTCCCTAATAATCAGCAACCAGCTTTGTGTCAGCTATTGGCTTAAGGTAATACCAATCGTATTAAATATCTGTTCATTCAGCGGGAGTTCAACGCGCTTTAGATAAGGCGAAGGCTTTCGGCATAGTGGTGCTCTGCCGAAAGCCTTAAACGCAGTATAAAGCGCGTTGCCATGTAGTGAACATCAGCCGCCCTTCGGGAGCCACACAGGCATCCCACTCCGGTGTTGCATTGACTTAAAAGGGAATAACCATTTCTGCGTCAATGCGCCTTGGATTGAGATGCCTGTGAGGCTCTGAACTGATTAGATATTTAATGTGATTGGTATAACAGCGAAAAGCAGAAAATAGCTTGAATATGGCGGATGTGACTGATTGTGATCCAATAAACAATTCATTCACATAGTTTAGGTAGAATGGCCATCGGATAGGCCTTGGCTAAAGCAGAGATAACAAGGATAAAAGCAATATGGTTAAGCGATGTTTGCAGTATAAACACTTAGTTCGATTTGCCTTGTTCACCCTTTGCTTGACTCAACAGCACGCCTTTGCGGAACAGCTCAAATACAATATCACTGGCTCCTATTCTTGGTATCCGTATTTTATCGGTGATCAAGCCGAGGCGCCGGGGATGATCACTGAGCTTATTCCGATGATTTTATCTATGGCTGAAATCAAAGGTGAAATCCTCGCCCTGCCGCCCAAGCGCACCAATAATGCGCTAGAAACCGGTCAACTCGACTTTGATATCGTCAGCCCCAGTTGGTTTGAAAAGCAGGATTTAGGGCCGCTGTTTGTCAAATCGGCCCCCATAATGCAAATCACTGAATATGTGGTCACATTACCAGAGAATGTCAGTAAATATAAAGATATCAGCCAGATAAAAGGCCAAGAAATAGGTACAGTGCGCGGTTATTTATATCACGACGATAAAGATTTTATCCGCGCAGACTTTACCTCAGAGCAGGAGCTGATCAAAGCCTTAGATAAACACAGAGTCAATGCCGTTATTGCTGGTAATTACCCGGCGTTGTATTGGTCGACTCAGTTGCGGATCCCAGTTGCACTGGCGGCAGTGCATTCTGATGGTGACTTAGTGTTTAGGTTGCGAAAAGAACATGCCGATTTGCTTCCTGCCATCAATCAAGCCATAGCGACACTGAAGGCCAATGGTAAAATTGACGAAATCATCAAAAAGTACACTCAAACGCTGGCAAGCTAATTTCACGCTAGCTATATGAGATATTTGCGATAAAAAAGCGCCCGAAGGCGCTTAATCAATATCAATAAGGTAGCAGAATCTCAGTTTGACCATTCACAAGGATCATAATTAGCGAGTACGGCCGCATAACTGTGACTCAATCCCAGAGTCGAGTAGTAATAACCTTTCCCCTGATTGTCCACTGCATAATGGATATCCTCGGCCCCAAGCTGTTGCGGCAATTGCTCACGCACATTGGCTAATGTAGGCTCATCATAAAGATAGGGGGCAAACGTCAGTACACTCTCCAGATAGACCTCAGTATGGCGGCAGCTATTGCGACGGATCTGGGCAATAATGGCCTCAAACGCTTCACCCCGCTCCAATGCTAACCATTGCTCAGCGTAACGTTCAACTATGCTTCTGTCGGAATAGAAGAAATACCGCTTATCCGACAAACGCATCTGCACATCCTTGTAAGCCTCATTGAGGATTAGGCGAATATAACTGTTAACCGTTTGCTCACTATCCCACTCGAGCCCTGCCACGGCGGCGATTTGCTCCGCCGTGACTAAGCGTCCGTGTTGGCTAAATACCCTGATATAACCGACAAGTTCAATCATAGTGTCCAACTATAGTGTTCAACTGGGTAACAGGCCTCGCGCCGCCAATCTATCGGCAACAAAACCTAGGCTAAACTTGTCGAGCGTGGCCCGAGTTGGCGCACCGGTTTGAATATCCCAACCAAAGGCTTCATAGAACATGTCCAGCGCCGTTTGCATGTCTGCGCGGTCCATCTTGATGGTGCCCTCTTGACCGAAGTTTTTATCTGGATTCAAATCATAAACCCAGTCACTGAGCACATCATGCTCTTCGCGCATATTGCTTTCATTCATTTGCAATACGGTTAAGGCACGGTGTAAATGCAGCACTCTTTCCGCCTTAAAGTCCAATTCCGTTTCTGTGGTTTCAATCCCAGTCACTAAACTGAACATCTGCGATTCAATAGTGCTATCGCCTTCATAGTTGCGATTTTTATCCGGTGATGCCAACAATGGGAACATCCAGTTACACAGTGTCAGAGAGTCATGTAATACGTTTTTCACCAGCGACCATTTTGCAAAACGGATCTTAGCCGCATTGATTGGGGTATACCAATTCACCTTATCGAATGCACCTTCACCCCATTTTTTCTCGGCAATCGCCACTGTCATATCGTGTGGCAAACCACTGTTAACTATGTTGATGTGGGAATGGCACTGAGCATCACGATTAAAGACGACGTTGATTAACGTACCCACCTGACCCGCGGTTTCACTGGCATGGTGCACGGCAGCATTGGTTTTCTTGTTGAATACCTTAGTGGCACTTTCTTTATGAATATCCCAATGACCTAACTTAGGATTGGTTCCATCTAACCCCCAACGCTTGATCAAATCATATAAGCCGTCGGCCATATGGGAAATTTCACCTTCTTTAAACGCCACTCGGCGATAAAAATCAAGTAAGAAAGCGGGATCTTGGTTATCCCAGAGCGCCCAAGGAATACTATTAAATTCATCTTCAGGTAATAAATGCTTAAACATATCCTTTGTTTTTAGGAATTTAAATAGATGAGAAATGGAGCCATAGTTACACCAAATACCATAGTCATCGAGAATATGAGCCCCTAAAGCGCCCGCCATCGCATGTGCTTCTGTACCATTTTTGGTGCCCATTAAATACTGTGGTACGAGGAATCCCATACAGACGTTAGATATATGTTCGGTTTTACGACCGTATTTGCTTTTCAATTCAGGGACTTTTAGCTCGCAGAAGCAACGTATAGGGCATGAATGACAGCCTCCCGTACGCTTCATCCACTTATTGGCGTATTCCACACCAATGTAGCTTTCTGCCATCGAAGTTCGAAACCCAATACGATTGCGTTCATTCCATGGCACTTCGCCTAAATCGATTTCTTGATCGGCAGCGCCCCACTTCAAACCGGGCCGAGATTTCCAGCGGCTGATGGGGGCTGAGTACTCAGCCCAAGATTGCGGCGTTGAAGGAACGACACCATTATTGTTGGCACCGATAATACCTAAAATATGGTCATCTAAGGCACGCATCTTTTCATTATTGGCGGCGATTTTAACGGCGCCAGTGCCGATAATGCCGATCCCTTTACAATTTTTTGACCCCATTACCGAGCCATGACCACCTGCTGAGTGCCCGCCCTGAGTCATAATGACAGAAAGAGGCACTTGGTTTTCACCCGCTTGGCCAATCGCAGCGACTTGTGCATTAGGTCCCATCATTTGCGCGATCATGGCGTGGGTATCAAATATACCTTTACCCCATAGGGCGTCAGCAGGTTCAATCGTGACCTTATCATCCACAATTTTAAGCCACACAGGACTGCTCGCTTTGCCTTCTATTGCAATCGCATCGAAACCCGCAAATTTCATTGCGGGTGAAAAATGCCCACCAAAGTGACCATCGGCAATCAGATGTTTTTCAATGACGGGACTACGGGAAGTAATGGTTGTTCGTCCAGTACAAATAACGCCTGAACCCGTTAATGGCCCCGCAGAAAAGACGATAATATTATCTGGGTCGATTGCTGTAATATTATCCTTATGATCATCCCACAATATTTTATAACCAATCCCCATACCACCGATATAGTCATAATATTTATTGATTGGCTCATACCATATATGATTAGTTGTTAAATTAACTCTGAGGACTTTACCCGCCCAACCACCTATTTTATCACTCATATTATTTCTCCTGAATTTAAGAAACTAAGCCGGTATATTTTTCATATTGTTCTAATGCAGCTTCAGCCTCTTCCCAGTTATAAAATTTAATTGCACCTGTAGGACAAACTTGCGCGCAGGCAGGTTTACCGTTACATAAATCACATTTGACGGCTTTCATTTTACTGCGAACAACTTTAATGACTTGCTGAGGACACTTATCTGCACAATAACCACATCCGACACAACGTTCTTCATCAATCACTTTGGCGCCAGTTTGTTCGTTCGTTGAAATAGCTTGCTGTGGACAAACTTCAGTGCAAACTTCGCAGTGGCGACAAGTGGAAGGAACAACGGTTTTATCGCCGCACTCTCCTCGTTGTATTTCATAGTCAAATTGCACACCATGTGGGCCATAGTTCATATTTCTTTCTACTTTAACTCGGGCAAGTGTCGGACTGCTATCCCCTTCATGGTTCCAACCACAGGCAATTTCACAGCGTCTACAGCTAACACAAACCGTAGGGTTCACCACCATGAGTCCACCAGGCATGACTTCTACTATCTCTTGGCTATTACTGTCACTGCCACAACCGGTCAGAAAACTTATTAATGTTCCGCTATAAACTGTACCGACAGCAACGCCCATACCGCCTTTAAGCATTCCTCTTCTGGTAATCATATTTGATCCTTTATTAGTCAAAGCAATATAATTAAAATATGCATACACTTTGATTCCCGACAATTTATGCTAAAGTAATTATGTCTTTGATTTTTAACCTGCGTCACAATTACCCATATTGGGGCATTATTAGATCAAGTTACACGACATACATCAGAGTAACGTTTTCAAGAATTAACAATTAAACATCTAGCAAATTTAAATAATGCCTCACTTCAAATTACCTTAATATAATTAACAAATAACTTTTAAATTTTGTTAATTAAGTGCAACTCGACTCATAACTAAGTTAATATCTATACCGCATACATTCCGATTAGAGTCCCGACAGAATCTAATTAAAAAGGAATGGAAAATGATGAAAACGAATACCCGTTCTCAATGGAAAATCTTTACGCCAATGGCAGTCGCAGTCTGTCTGATGACAGCCTGTTCCGATGGTGACGATGGGAAAGAAGGTCCACCAGGGATTGTGAGTATCAGCATTGAACAAGCGGATACACTCAAAGCGACAATAGAAAATGTGGTTATCGATGCGCAAACCCATGTTCAGGTCGATTTCTTCCTCAGCAATGCCAATGGTATTGCGGTCACAGGGCTAGAAAACCTGAAGGAGCTAGATACCTTAGGTGTCGGTATTGCCAAATTAGCACCGCCGCAGGAGCACTATCAAATCACCCAAGCCGCGGCTAATGCTATGGTAACAACTGGCGCTGAAGTCACTAACTCTGCAGCAAGCGCGACAGATGCTGCGTTGCAATGGACCAGTTACATCAATAATCAAGTAGAACCCGCCACAAATGCCCAAGCGAATGCACAGACTCAGTGGCAAGCAGGCATTGAAAGCAGCTGTAAAACGGCTTGTCTAACCTCCTTAGGCGCGGGCCAATACCGTTACACTTTGAGTAAACCACTCACGGGTTACTCCCAATTTACGGGGATAGATACCCAGTACTCGCCTGAGCTCACCCACAGGATTTACCTAGAGTTAAAACCGTTAGCAAACAGCCCAATCGACACTCAGTTGATCAACAGCGTGTACGATTTTGTGCCCGCCACAGGACAGACAGTCGCGGCGGATATGGGCCGTAAAGTGATCGCGCCGGAACAAGCCTGTTTTCGATGCCATAACCAAGACTTAGCCAATACCGATACTCGCCTTTTGATGCACGGCAATAAACGTTTTGCCTTTGAGGGCTGCGTTGTCTGTCACACGACTTACTCTGGCGATCCTGAAACGGGTAATAGCCTTGATATGGCGACATTGACACACCAGATCCACCAAGCCAAATATCAAATTGTAGGTTACAAGGGACAGCTATATGACTACGCCAATGTGACCTTTCCCGGTGATATGACCCAATGTCAGCAATGCCATATTCCCGGCGCAACGGCGCAAAGTGGCAATAGTAATATCCCCAGTAAAACCGCGTGTCTTGACTGTCACAAAGCGCAAATCCCCGCAGATTGGAATGGCACTGTAGCGGGTTTATTCCACAACAGGGAAATTTTTGCCAACCCATGGGCACTGGGTTGTAGCGGCTGCCACCCTGATAGCACTAATCCTGAAGGTGTCGGGCTTTTCCACAATGCCGCCGTGAAAACAGCCACTAAGCTGGTGAGCGATTACCAAGTTAAGTTACTGAGTTCGCAGCTAAGCGTTGAAGCTAAGACCCTTGCGGTGACATTGCAAGTGCAGCAAATGGAGCAACTGCCCGCCAGTCAACCTATGATAAAATCCTTCTGGTTGATTGCCACTGGTGAAACAAATAGCGCGAACATGCCAATCAATAACGGCCAGCGTAAAGTGTGGGATTTATTAGCAAACACCAGCGACGTCGCCTTAAAAATTACCGCGCCCAATCAGCTAACCGTCACTATATCTAACCTAACGACTGCCGATTTTGGCGATCTGAGTCAGTCAAAACTCTACAGTAAACTGGTGCTCTGTGCCGATAAAAATACCGGCTTTGCCGTTAACTGTAATATCGCAAATCAAGAGGTGAGTCTCAGTGCCATTAATTCGCTAAGCCTGCAAGGTCAAGCTGTTACAGCAAAAGCTAAGGTCGATGAACAGGCCTGTCGCCAATGTCATGATCAAGGATTAGAAGATAGAGTTCTGTCGGCGCATCAAATGAAAGGAATTTTTGAACCCAATAGCAGCTGTGGCACCTGTCATGCACCGCAAACAGCAACCGCACTGACCGATGGGCAATGTCAAAGTTGCCACAGTAATGATGCGATTATGTATCTCAATGCCAATGTGATGCATACTCCTGGGGCCAGCCAAATCAAGCCCTATCGCACCATCAACAATACTTTGAGCTACAGGGAAATGGTGCATTCACTGCATGCGGGAACCCGCACTGTAGTGGGTTTTGATAACCCACGTCCCGAACTCACTTACCCTAATGCAAAAAATAACTGTAGTGTTTGCCATAGCGCAGGACAGCTCAGTCTCGAGGGGCTAAGTGCACAACAATCCCTGTTAGTTGCGACACCCGATGCAGCCAACATAGGGCAAATTGCCGAGTACTCACCAACCTTAGCAACCTGCACGGCTTGTCACACGCTTATCGATAGTTTAATCGTCCATGCACGCAGCTTTGGCGGAGTTTACCAAAGTGATGCCAGCGGTGGTCGAATTTACCAATCAGGACAGGAGTCATGCGCAACCTGTCATGCCGAAGGTCGCTCATCGGGGGTCGACAAGGTACACAAATAAGCCGTTAGATTTGATTTAATGCAAAAAAAACGCTCACCATAATGGTGAGCGTTTTTATTTCATTCGTATTATTTATCAATACTTTATCCGCACAAGGCTCAAAAGAGCAACGGCGAGCGCTTTACTTGATTTGACTTAGTTTAATGTCGTTGAGATTAAGGCTTGAGCACACTTTGGCTCTCTACTGCCTGCGTTTGGCTATAGTCCTTAGGTCTAGAGTTCGACAAGGTAACACCACTTAAGGCTTCGGCGGTTAATGTGTTATTACCGTTCAATAAATCATTCAAGGTTCCAGAGTCACCATTCACTAATCCTAACTCCCTGAGCATGGCATCGATAACAGGCGCATTGGCGCGATAGTTTAACGCTGCACTGGTCACTTGCTCTGCGATACCACCTTGATGGTGAGCACCTTCGCCACCCGCAGCAAATTGATGACCTGCACCATAACCTTGAAGAATCTTAATACCTTCGATGTTTTCTAACGGCTTAACGGCTTGTGCCACAATTTCAGGCAAGGCCTTCAAAATGGCGAGGGATTTTTGCAGGGCGATCTGCTCATCACTTAAGACGTTTTCAGCTTCATAAAGTGCTTGTTTACCTGCGGCTTCAACGGCATAAACTTTTTCATCCGCTTCAGCCTGCAGTTTTTTCGCATCGGCACTGGCGCGCGCTTCAATCAGAATAGCACTCGATCTGTCTTCAGCGGCACGTTTCTCAGCTTCGGCCTGCACTGTTACGCCGACAGCATCACGCTCAGCTTCCTTACGAGCATCAATCACTTCAATCTCTTTGCGACGATTAGCTTCTGCCACTTGGCGCGCTGTGATTACCGCTTCTTCTTTTTCAACTTTCAGTTTTTCGGCTTCAGCTGCACGGGCACGAGCTGCTGATTCTTCTTCAGATTTGGCCGCAACCGCAATGCGTTTTTCCTGCTCAGAAACTTCGATATCCCTTTGCTGTTGAATGCGCGATTGCTCAATCGACTTATACTTTTCAATCTCACGGGTTTCGATATCTTTGGTCTTTTCGATTTCAGCGGTTTCAATGGCGCGCTCTTTGGCAATCTCGGCTTCGCGTTCTTCACGGGCCTTGTTTTCTTTCTGCTTAATAATCTCCGCTTTTTGATCGGCGCGTTTAAATTCTAACGACTGTTGCTGGATCAGGCGCGCTTCTTCTTCCGACTTTTCAATCTCTAAGGATTCCTTTTCAGCTTCGAGGTTACGCTGCTCGATCTTAATGCGGTTTTCCTGCTGAATATCGTTGGTTTCTTTGCGTTTCTCTTCGATAATCTTCGCCAGACGCGCACGACCTTCGGCGTCAAATGCGTTGTTTTCATTAAAAAACTGCAAATCAGTTTGATCGAAACCCGTTAATGAAACCGATTCGAGTTCGAGACCGTTTTTCTCCAGATCGTTGGCGACGTTATTTTGCACCCGTTGCACAAAATCGGCACGCTGCTCATGCATTTCTGTCATGGTCATTTCGGCGGCCACGGCACGCAGCACGTCAACAAACTTAGACTCCATCAGCTTTTTAAGCTCTTCAACACGGTTTGTACGCGTGCCTAAGGTTTGAGCTGCCATTGAAATACCATCGGAATGTGGGGCTACACGCAAGTAAAAATCGGCCTTCACATCGACACGCATTCTGTCCTTAGTGATTAGCGCATCTTTCTGGGTTTTCTCCACTTCGATACGCAGAGTGTTCATGTTTACCGAGATGGTTTCATGTAATACAGGCAACACAATAGCGCCGCCATCTTTAATGATTTTCTCACCACCAAAGCCGGTACGCACAAAGGCCATTTCTTTGGTTGCACGTTTATATAGCTTGGCGAAAATTAACCCGATCACAATCAGGCCGAGTAGCACCATACCCGCAACGAGCAAAATAAAACTACCGGATGAACCTACGTTTGTTAACACATCCATTTGATTTCCTTTCAATTGATTTATGGCTTGGGAAGATTAATTATCAAAACGCGTAGCAGACCAGACTCGGCCTTCTCGCTTAAGCAGCACGACTTGAGTGCCTGAGGCAAACTCGATATCCGAAGTTTCGGGCTCGACTAAAACGTAATGTTTTTGTTGATGTTTATCACGAACGACGGCTTCAGAGGGCATGCCTTTAATTGCGCAACCTAAAGTAATAGTGCCGACATAGCCGCTAAGATCATCTAGCGAGATCGCACTCGATTCATTTTTAGGTAAATGATCAGCAAGCACTCGGCCAAAATAACGGCAAGAAAATGCACTGGCGACAATAGCAATAGGTAAAGTAAACAGTTGCGGCAATAAAAAACCGGCAAGACTAACACTGATAAAATTGACGATATAACCCGCAATCGCAAAACTGGTCAGCGCAAGCACAAACCAAATAAGTAATGGGAGTCTATTTAGACACAGCCAACCGGCAATGCCCGTGAGTCCACCCGCGCCCACATCAGCATCATATTCCACATCAGCAGGCACCCATTGGTCTAACGCACTTAACATGCTTAAACCTATGAATAATGCGAAGACTTCAAACACACCAAGGGCCAGTACGCAGGCAAAAGCTATGGTGTAAGGTAAATTAGGCTGTTCAACTAAAAACGCCCACATAGTCATCTCCTTTAACAATACAGCATTCCATTTATTTCACTGTAATTATCGACTTAACCACAACAGAATAGCAAGGCAAGCACAATTTCCAAACTAAAAATTGTCCCTAAAATAGATTTTGACTATCACTCTGCTGCGCCAAAATCGCGTGGCCATCTTCGCTACGAGTACCCTATCGAAAACCACTTTAACACTGCAACTCTCTTTTTAACTTAGCCCGCTAGCGCTGCAAATAGCCGTAATCGCCATATATGGCGTGGATGCCATTTATTCAGGAGCAATAAATGGCCTTGCCTCAAGTGCGTTACTATAGCGTTAATATCAGCCCACTGAGTCCTGCATCTTCAGGTTGTTTGAGTATACTGTTGACGTCATTGTATTATCATCCTGTTATTGTTATTTATTCGCGCAGAATTTGATGCGCCAGAAGGGAAATTCCATGGACTCACCCAAGAGCAAAGTACCAACACCAAGTTACGATAAACTGACAGCACATTTTCAAAAAATTTCTCACTTTGAACATTTCAGCGCTCTTGGTGACTGGGATCAAGCAGCCATGATGCCTATGGGCGGTAATAGCGATCGCGGCGATGCAATGGCTGAACTGGCGCGACATATCCACACACTCAAAACCTCAACCATATTAGCTGAACACTTACACGGCGCGACGGACGAATCTCTCACAACGGAACAACAAGCTAACCTGCGGGAAATGCAGTACCAATATCAACAGGCAAATTTAGTGCCCGGCGATCTCGTGCAAGCCAAAACTAAAATGGCCTATCAATGTGAGAATGCGTGGCGTGAACAACGTAAAAATAATGACTGGCAAGGCTTTAAACCAAACCTTAAAGCCGTAATTGCACTTGCTAAGGAAGAAGCGCAGATCCGCGGCGAAGCCCAGAATATTTCCCCCTATGATGCCCTGCTCAATAAATTTGAGCCGGGAATGACCTCGGCAAAGCTGGAGCAAACCTTTGGCGGACTGAAAGATTGGCTACCGGCACTCATCCAAGAAGTGCTGGCTAAACAGGCAAACGAGCCTAAGTTAACGCTAAATGGTCCCTTCGATGTTAGCGCGCAGCAAGCCCTTGGCCGAGACGTAATGGATTTTCTGGGGTTTGACTTTAATCACGGTAGGCTGGATATCAGCAGCCATCCATTCTGTGGCGGCGTGCCAAGCGATGTACGGATAACGACTCGCTACAATGAGGCTGATTTCAGTAGTGCAATCATGGGCATAGTTCATGAAACAGGCCATGCCAGATACGAGCAAGGTTTACCTCAAGCGTGGCGCGGACAACCTGCGGGACTGGCGCGTTCTATGGGTATCCACGAGAGCCAGAGTCTATTCTGCGAAATGCAACTCGGGGCAAATCCGGCATTTTTACGCCAATTGCAGCCTAAAATTGCGCAACATCTTCATTGTCATTTTAGCGCCCAAGAATTAGCACAGCATTACACCCGCGTAGCGCCGGGACTTATCCGTGTAGATGCTGATGAAGTCACCTATCCTTGCCACATTTTACTGCGCTTTGAGGCAGAAAAAGCCTTTATCGACGGCAGCTTAACCGTAGATGATTTACCTGATTTTTGGTCGACGCAGATGCAACAACTACTGGGGATTAATACCGATGGCAACTACCGAGACGGTTGCATGCAGGATATCCATTGGGCCGTTGGTGAACTAGGGTATTTTCCCAGCTATACCTTAGGCGCCATGTATGCCGCCCAATGCCGTTTTGCGATGGAAAAAGCCTTAGGGCCAATTGAAACCCTGATCGATGCAGGCAAGTTGAACTCTGTATTCCAATGGTTGAGTGAACACATTTGGTCTAAGGGATCTTTGCTCACAACCGATGAACTGATACGCCAAGCAACGGGCGAAACCCTAAATGGTCAATATCTTGAGCGTCACCTGCGCCAACGATATCTGGGTATTTAACCGCTGCTAATGCTTATACCCAAGCTACCTGAAGAGTCGAGTTTCAGAGCGCCTAGGGTGCATCAATTCAAGGCGCATCAATGACAGAATGTCGGCCACCTTTTGAATTGATGCAACACGGAAGTGAAGTGCCCTAGGCGCTCCGTCCCGGCGGGTTTTAACGCACTTTATGCTGCGTTGGTTATTTTTAACTTAGCCCACTAGGTCTGCAAATAACCGCCTTGCCTAAAGTGCGTTAAATTACCGCTGAATCCTGCATCTTCAGGTTGTTTGGGTATACAAGCACTGAAAGCTCAGTTTATACGGGTTTTAAAGCGCTTTATATTACCGCTGGAGCCTGCATTTTAACGCTGCTTGAGGTTATAATGCCGAGCTTATTTGAATCAGGACTCTTTCCACGGAGTTCCTTCAACAGGACTCTTGAAACAGGATAAATGTCGGCCATGTTACTGCGTGCAATCACCCCAGAGGATTGGGATGCCATTTTAGCGATCCAAGACGAGTGTTACTCACAACTGGATCCTGAGCCACTGCACGTACTGCAAAGTAAATGGCAGGTATCACCTCAGTCCTGTTTTGTGTTCGAAGTGGATAAGTCGGTTGTCGGTTATTGCTTGGCTCACCCATGGACCGCCAATATGCCGCCCGCGCTATATCAGCCCATCACCCATTTACCCAAGGCTGATACCTTATACCTACACGATATTGCGATTTCAGCCAAAGCCCAAGGTTTAGGCGCTGGCGCTAAGGCGCTGACCCGCCTAACACTACTGGCTGATCGCTATAATCTCAATTCCTTATCCCTCGTAGCCGTACAAGGTGCCGACAGCTATTGGCTTAAAATGGGTTTTAAACCTAAGGCAATCGATAAATGCCTTGGCAGCTATACTGACGATGCTATGTATATGATTTATAAATTTAATCATAGAGATGAAAAATGAATCCAACCCTAACCACTATCGGTTTACTTTGCTTAAGTAATATTTTTATGACCTTTGCTTGGTACGGGCATTTGAAAACGCTAGGCTCAAAACCTTGGATTATTGCGGCCTTAGTGAGCTGGGGTATCGCCCTATTTGAATACTTGCTGCAAGTGCCTGCTAACCGTATCGGCTACACAGTAATGAATGTCGGCCAGTTAAAAATTTTACAAGAAGTCATCACCTTAAGTTTGTTTGTCCCCTTTGCCTATTTCTATATGAAAGAACCATTGAAGCTCGATTATCTGTGGGCAGGACTGTGCATCTTAGGTGCTGTGTATTTTATTTTTAGAAGTGAATTTAATTAATTTCAGACTTATTTCAGGAGAGCTCCCCCATGGCCCGTCAAGTCACTTATACCTTCAAAGGTAAGACTAAAACTATCGCCTTTAGCTACGACAAACACCATGATTTATATGAAGCTGTGGCCGAAGCCGAGGGCATAGATCTGACCAAATTTTTGGCTATGGAACAACAAGTCGCCATGACATCTCGTAAAGGTGCCAAGGCTGAAAAAGAATTCAGGAAAGTAGAGTTTGCCCGCTTTGGTTTTAGCAATATCCACTTTGTCAGAGATGAAGAACCTGAAGCCTAGGCTAATGTATTAATTGTTTTTTGTATTAGCTGTAAGCACTTCAATAACAGGACACTGTAATGCTCAATACCGAACATGCTAACTTTCCCCGCGCAGGATTCTTCCGCCGCCTAGGCGCTGCAATTTACGATTCGATGTTAGCCGTGGCCGTCTATATGGTTGCGGGCGCAATGGGCTTTGGGATTTTCTACGGCCTCACCGCTTCAGGACTGGCTGGCATGAATGGCTTTGAACATGTCTCAGATGCACTCAATGGCACGCCGGTTTATCAGGGAATTTATCAACTCTGGCTTGCCTTGTGTGTCGGCACTTTCTACGCATTATTCTGGAGTAAGGGCGGTCAAACCTTAGGGATGCGCGCTTGGCGGCTTAAAATTCAACATCCTAATGGCCAAAACTTAAGCCTGATCACTGCCTATGCTCGCATCATTTGGTCACTGCTCGGCATTGGCAATTTATGGATTTTAATCAATGATGATAAACGCGCACTGCAGGATATGATGACTCGCTCAGAAGTGGTCGTGCTGTCTAAAGAAGCCAACCAAATGCGTAACTGGCATGGGGCATAAGTTTATTCTTAAGTAAATCCGAAATACAAAAAACGACGCAACAGCGTCGTTTTTTATGGGCTATTTTTAATTGACGGAATCCGGAGTAAGGAGTAATAAGCTACGTATCATCGCCGGATAAAGTAGAAGGCAACGCCAGTAAACAACAAGCTTGGCGCAACAGCCCCCACATAAGCGGGTAGCTCATACACTATACTCATGGGGCCAAAAATCTCATTACTGATATAAAAGCTAAAACCTGCTACGACCCCAAGTAATACGCGCGCGCCCATAGTCACAGTCCGCAGCGGACCAAATACAAACGACAGTGCCACTAACATCATCACTGCGACCGTCACGGGTTGCATCACCTTGCGCCATAAAGCAAGCTCATAACGGCTGGGATCTTGACTGTTAGTTTTAAGGTAATCAAGATAACCGACCAGACCACGTATAGATAACGCCTCGGGTTTAATCGAAACCACACTGAGCTTATCTGGCGTTAAACTCGACTGCCATTGGTCTTCTTCAAGATACTCAAGCACGACTTTTTCATAGCTTAAATCAGTACGTTTAACGTCAAATAAACGCCAGCGATCTTGGGAAAATACCGCTCGGTCTGCGTGAACCACGTTGGTGAGCTTAAGTTCGCTATTGAATTTATAAAGCGTGATATTGCTGAGTTTATTGATGTTTTCAACTTCACCAATATTAACGAACAAATCACCATCCTTTGCCCAAATTCCACGATGGGACTTAATTAAACTCCCGCCAGAGAGTTTAACAGCTTGTAACTCATTCGCTTTTTGCTCAGCAATCGGTGCGCCCCACTCCCCTAAAACCATCACCAATAACATCAAAGGCACAGCAGTTTTCATCGCCGACATAGTGATCTGCAAACGTGACATGCCAGAAGCTTGCATCACCACAAGTTCGGAATTCGATGCCAACATTCCCATACCAATCAAAGCGCCTAGCAAGACGGCCATAGGGAAAAACATTTCAATATCCCGTGGCACTAAAAATAAAACATAGATGCCAGCATCCATCATGCTGTAGGTGCCACGGCCAACTAAACGCAGCTGATCAACCCATTTGATAATCCCTGATAAACCAGTCAACACCAGCAAACAAAGCGCTGAAGTGCTTAACAATATTCTGGCGATATAAAGGTCTAATATCTTCATGCTGCCACCTTCTTATTGGCAAACAAGGACGATATACGACTGAAAATAGGCCTATCTTTGCCGAGCAAGAATAACCCCATCAAGAGCGCAGAAACATGGATCCACCACATACCTAAATACAGTGGAATAATCCCATCTTGCAATGCCTTACGTCCCGCGACCATTAGTCCAAAATAGCCAAGGTACAAAAGAACTGCCGGGAACATCTTAGCAAACTTACCTTGGCGCACATTCACCCGCGCTAACGGCACAGCAATCAGTGTCATAATTGGAATCGCGAGTGGGATAGCAAGACGCCAATGGAATTCAGCCGCGGCTTCAGCACCTTCAATTTTCACGAGTTCATCAACGGGCAGTGCAGATAACTTACGGCGACGCTCATCAACTTGCTGCTCTTTAATTTGCATTTTATAACCACCAAATTCGATCATTTGGTAGTCCTTTGCCTTCGGGCTGCCTTGATAACGCACGCCGTCATTCAAGTTCAATTGTTGAGCACCTGAACTATCTTCCTGTACTCGTCCACCTTTAGCCACCACGACATTGGTCACGCCAGTTTCATCATCAGGATCTGGCAACTGGGCTACAAACACTTTATCTAACTCGTTATCTTTACCAATACGCTCAACAAATAATACCGCGCGACCATTGGGACTCGCCTGAAAACGCCCTTGGATTAAGGCAGCAAGACCCGCTTCGGACTGGGCTTTTTCGAGCACTTGGTTTTGCTGTTCTTCTGCCCAGGGGGCAACATAAAGGGATAAATAGCCAGTAAACAGCATATTGATCACGGCGAGGATCAGCGTCACGCGGGTGACATACCACTCACTAACCCCAACACCGTGGAGAATGACCATTTCATTTTCGGAATACATACGGCCGTGGGCCAGTAAAATACCCAAGAACAAACTTAGCGGCAGCACTAAGATCACCAGATAAGGCAAGTTAAGCCCAATCAGAGTCATGATTAAAGAGGCGGGAAAATCGCCGTCGGAGGCATCGGCCAGTATACGCACGAAATGCTGGCTAATAAAAATAGTTAACAGCACTAAAAGTACCGCAATTTGTGCCTTTAAAACTTCTCGAATAAGGTATTTAAATACAATCACAGGCAGGATCCGGTCTCTAAACTTATCTTTTTGCTGGTAACAGACTAACTTTCATGTAAACTGTTTACTTTTGATAGTTTTCTGACCAGCTTCAGGGGTTCTTGGTAAACTTAACGTCACGAAATGCGTGACTCAAGCGCCGAGAATAAATCACCTTTGGAGTAATAACTTAGGCCCTTTTCGGGACAAGCAGACATTATCCAATAAATATAAAAATTTGTCTTTAAGAATCTAGGAGTGCTCATGGAGTTTAGCGTAAAGAGCGGTAGCCCCGAAAAACAACGCTCAGCCTGTATCGTGGTCGGTGTTTATGAACCCCGTCGTCTGTCGGGTATCGCGGAGCAATTAGATAAAATTAGCGAAGGTTATATCAGTAACCTACTGCGTCGCGGCGATCTGGAAGGTAAACCTGGCCAGATGTTATTGCTGCACCATGTTCCTAACGTATTGAGTGAACGTGTATTATTAGTAGGTTGTGGCAAAGAACGAGAATTAGACGAACGCCAATACAAACAAATCATCACTAAGACAATCAACACCCTTAACGAAACGGGTTCAATGGAAGCCGTTTGCTTCTTAACTGAACTGCACGTGAAAGGACGCGATACGTATTGGAAAGTACGTCAAGCGGTTGAAACCACTAATAGCAGTCTTTATAGCTTTGATGCCCTGAAGACCCGCAAAGGTGAAACTCGCCGTCCACTGCGTAAATTAGTATTCAATGTCCCGACTCGCCGTGAATTAACCTTAGGTGAGCGCGCCATCGAGCATGGTATGGCAGTATCTGCTGGCATGCATTTATGTCGCGATGTAGCAAACATGCCACCGAACATCTGTAATCCAGCCTATTTAGCTTCTCAAGCTCGCCAAATGGCTGAAATACACGACACTCTGCATGTCACCACTATCGGTGAAGAGCAAATGGCCAAACTGGGCATGAACTCATACCTTGCAGTCGGTCGCGCCAGTGCCAATGAATCCATCATGACTGTGATGGAATACAAGGGCGCTGTCGATAGCACAGAAAAACCCATCGTATTAGTCGGTAAAGGGTTAACCTTCGACTCGGGTGGTATTTCATTGAAGCCTGGCGAAGCCATGGACGAAATGAAGTACGACATGGGCGGCGCAGCAGGTGTTATCGGCACCATGAAAGCCATCTGTGATATGAAGTTACCTATCAACGTTGTGGGTATTCTGGCTGGCTGTGAAAACATGCCATCGGGTAATGCTTACCGTCCAGGTGACATTCTGACCACTATGTCAGGTCAAACCGTTGAAGTGTTAAATACCGATGCGGAAGGCCGTCTAGTCCTATGTGACGTATTAACCTATGTTGAGCGTTTCGATCCTGAATTAGTTATCGATACTGCAACCCTGACTGGTGCGTGTGTGATTGCCCTTGGTAAACACGCATCGGGTCTGTTCTCATCCCATAACCCTCTGGCACACGAGCTATTAAGTGCCGGTGAGCAAAGTGGTGACCGCGCATGGCGCATGCCATTGTGGGATGAGTATCAAGATATGCTCGACAGCCCATTTGCTGACATGACCAACTTAGGTGGCCGTCCTGCTGGAGCTATCACAGCAGCATGTTTCCTTTCGCGCTTTGCTAAAAAGTACAACTGGGCTCACTTAGACGTTGCAGGCACAGCTTGGAATAGCGGTGCTAACAAAGGTTCTACGGGCCGTCCAGTGCCACTATTGACTCAGTTCCTGATCAATCGTGCTGGCGTCGAACTCGGCGAATAACCAACTATCCGGCCTTAGTGTGTTAAAGGCTCGATAAATGAAAGGCGAAGATGAAAATCTTCGCCTTTTTTATTTTCTTAATTTAATCAGAAAATCGATTTCCTGAATAAATTAAGAAAATAAAAAAACTGAACAACTAATGGTTTTAGAATCATTTTTCAAAGAGTTATAGTTCTACCCTCTTCATCTCCAACGGTTTTAAAGCATCCCATTAAGTCCCGCCAGACAGTGATAGATAAAACCTCACCGTAAGGTTTGCCCTAAGCATTAACCCATACTGACTTTTAGTGTAAACTGCTGCTCTCGTTCGCCACTAAAACAAGTGAAGCAAGGCATTGAAATCATGACTCAAGTGCTGTTTTATCTTATGCCGCCAGTGGCATCGCCTGCCAAAACCAAGGCTGATTCCCCTGTTGCAACCGCGAATGCGAACCCTGCACTTTGCGAGATGCATCTTCTGGCATGCCAACTGGCGCAGCAGGCTTTTGTGAAGCAACAATGGGTCTATATCCATTGCCAAGATAAACAGCAAGCCCATGCAATTGATGAACTTTTATGGCAGTTTGAGCCAAGTGCCTTTGTACCCCATAACCTCAAAGGTGAAGGCCCGATGACGGGATCGCCGGTTGAAATCGGTTTTGATCGCCTCGGCGCCAACAAAAGTCGCCAAGTTCTGATTAATCTTGCAGACCAAGCGCCCCCATTTGCGGTAAACTTTGGCCACATTATCGATTTTGTTGCCAATGACGATCAGCATAAAGCGGTCGCTCGCGAACGTTATCGACAGTATCGCGGCTTAGGGGTCAATTTACAGACCCAAGACTTAGCAACACATCCACTTAATTAGTTTGAGACAGACACGTTCCCATGGAAAAAACATACGATCCGCAGTCCATCGAGCAAACGCTTTACCAAAACTGGGAAGAGCAAGGTTACTTCAAGCCACACGGCGATGAATCCAAAGGCAATTATTGCATTATGATCCCGCCACCTAACGTGACGGGCAGCTTGCACATGGGCCACGCCTTCCAAGACACCATTATGGATACCTTAACCCGTTACCAACGGATGAAAGGCAAAAATACCCTATGGCAAGTCGGTACTGACCATGCGGGTATCGCCACCCAAATGTTGGTTGAGCGTAAGCTTGAAGCCGAAGAAGGCAAAAATCGCCATGACCTAGGTCGCGATGCCTTTATGGATAAAGTGTGGGAATGGAAAGCGCAATCGGGCGGCACTATCACTAAGCAGCTACGTCGTATGGGCGCTTCTGTTGATTGGGACCGCGAGCGTTTCACTATGGACGAAGGCTTGTCCAAGGCCGTGCAAGAAGTGTTTGTACGTCTGTACGAAGACGAGTTGATTTATCGCGGTAAGCGTTTGGTCAACTGGGATCCAAAGCTGCACACGGCTATCTCTGATTTAGAAGTGGAAAGCAAAGAAAAACAGGGCCATATGTGGCACCTGCGTTATCCACTGGCCGACGGTGAACTGACGGCCGATGGTAAAGACTATTTAGAAGTCGCTACCACGCGCCCAGAAACCATGCTCGGCGACAGTGCGGTTGCAGTGCATCCCGATGATGAACGCTATCAAGCGCTGGTCGGTAAGTTTATTCTGTTGCCGATTGTTAACCGCCGCATTCCTATCGTGGCCGACGATTACGTCGACATGTCCTTTGGTACAGGTTGCGTGAAGATCACCCCGGCCCATGACTTTAACGACTATGAAGTCGGTAAACGTCACAACCTACCCATGTTCAACGTGCTGACCTTAGATGCCGCCATTCGTGCAAGCGCCGAAGTGGTGAACTCTGACGGTACCTTTAACAAAACGCTCGATGGCAGCCTGCCTGAACGCTTTGCCGGACTTGACCGTTTTAAAGCCCGCGATGCTATCGTCGCTGAATTTGACACTTTAGGGCTGCTCGAAAAAATCGCGCCTCACGCCTTGAAAGTGCCTTACGGTGATCGCTCCGGTGTGGTTATCGAGCCGATGCTGACCGACCAATGGTATGTAGCTGTTGCGCCAATGGCGAAAACCGCTATCGAAGCCGTTGAAAATGGCAGCATTAAATTTGTACCACAGCAATATGAGAACATGTACTTCTCGTGGATGCGCGACATTCAAGACTGGTGTATTTCGCGCCAATTGTGGTGGGGTCACCGCATCCCAGCTTGGTACGACGAAAACGGCAAAGTCTATGTCGGCCGCAACGAAGCCGAGGTACGTGCTAAGCACAATATTGCCGACTCAATGACATTACGCCAAGACGAAGACGTACTGGACACTTGGTTCAGCTCAGCCCTGTGGACCTTCTCAACCTTAGGTTGGCCTGACAATTTAGAAGATTTAAAAACCTTCCACCCAACCGACGTGTTGGTGACAGGTTTTGACATCATCTTCTTCTGGGTTGCCCGTATGATCATGATGACCATGCACTTCATCAAAGATGAAGACGGTAAACCACAAGTCCCGTTCAAAACCGTCTACGTAACCGGTCTTATCCGCGATGAAGCGGGTAACAAGATGTCAAAATCTAAGGGCAACGTACTCGATCCATTAGACATGATCGACGGTATCTGCCTTGAAGATTTAGTTGAAAAACGTACCGGTAATATGATGCAGCCACAACTGGCCGCCAAGATTGAAAAGAGCACTCGCAAAGAGTTTGCCGACGGTATCGAAGCCCACGGCACAGATGCACTGCGCTTTACGCTTGCGGCCATGGCATCAACGGGTCGTGACATCAACTGGGATATGAAGCGCTTAGACGGTTACCGTAGCTTCTGTAACAAGTTGTGGAACGCCTCACGCTACGTGCTGATGAACACAGAAGATCAAGATTGCGGCCCTGGCTCACCAGAGCACAAAGGTGGCGAGATGGAGCTGTCGTTAGCCGACCGCTGGATTATCGGCTTGTTCAATCAAACCGTTAAGACCTTTGACGATCACATGGCAGCCTACCGTTTCGACTTAGCGGCCAATACCCTGTATGAGTTCACTTGGAACCAGTTCTGTGACTGGTACTTAGAGTTAACCAAACCGGTATTGCAAAACGGCAGCGAAACGCAAATGCGCGGCACCCGTCACACCTTAGTGACAGTGCTCGAAGCGATGCAACGCCTGATGCATCCTATGATGCCGTATATCACTGAAACCATCTGGCAGCGCGTTAAACCGTTAGCTGGTGTCGCTGGTGATACCATCATGCTGGCACCGTTCCCAACATTTGATGCCGCTAAAGTCGATAGCGCAGCAATGGCCGATTTAGAATGGGTTAAGCAAGTGATTGTCGCAGTTCGTAACATTCGCGCCGAACTGAACATTGCCCCATCTAAGCCGCTAAATGCCCTACTTCGTGGTGTTAGCGCGCAGGATAAAGCCCGTGTAGAAGCAAACCAAACCTTCTTCACTACGCTTGCCCGCTTAGAAAGCATGACTATTTTAGCCGATGGCGAAACTGCGCCTATGTCGACTACAGGTTTGATTGGCGAAATGGAGCTGCTGATCCCTATGGCAGGCTTAATCGATGTCGCCGCCGAAATGGCCCGTATCGACAAACAGCTTGAAAAGCTCGGCCAAGAGATCGCTCGCATCGAAGGCAAATTGTCGAACCAAGGTTTCGTGGCAAAAGCCCCTGCCGACGTTATCGACAAAGAGCGCACCAAGATGGCCGATCTCAAGCGTGATATGGACAAGCTCAACGAGCAAAAATCTGAGTTCGCTAAGTTAGAAGCTTAAGCTTCTCATTTACTCTGATTCACTTGTTATGATTGGTTCTAACTGAATGAAGGGCAGCCACTTGGCTGCCCTTCTTGTATCTAGATCGCTGCAATCTATGAGCAATTATGAGCCTTAATCTACGCTCTTGGGCCAGATGCCGCATTGAACCCGAGTCAATTCTAAACACTGCCATTTAACCTACGGCACAGTATTGAAACCACCTCACCATTCATCCTCATCATTCATCCTCATCATTCCCCGTGATCTATCGCTCATGAGCTCACACGTAGCCGATCACTGTCGACATAAGTAAACACCACTATATAGACTAAAGAACAGCTAATACCTCTAGAGACAGCACTGAGAGACTGACATGGGTATCCAATGTCGTCATAGACTCTCAACACAGGCAAAAGCAGATTCTTCAGTGAGTTGAACCTAAGAAAGAGAAGTGTTTAAAACGAAATGGCTAAAGATAGCGACACCGAAGATAGCTAAGGTAAAGCAAAAGATGATGATGCAAAGTTAAGGTTAAACCTAAGCGGGTAAAAATATAATGAGTTAAACCATTACAGATTAAAAAATAAAAAAGCCCTGCAATTGCTTGCAGGGCTTATCTATATGGTGCGCGTGGAAGGAGTCGAACCTCCGACCGCCTGGTTCGTAGCCAGGTACTCTATCCAGCTGAGCTACACGCGCAAACTCGTTTTTGTACTTCTAAGATTCAATTAAGATTGAGTCTAGGATAAGCACTTTTATCTAGCAAATTTATTCTATTCTTCTCGACTAAAAGAATAGAATGGCGGAGAAGGAGGGATTCGAACCCTCGATGGGAGTTAAAGCCCATACTCCCTTAGCAGGGGAGCGCCTTCGGCCACTCGGCCACCTCTCCGCGTTTAACGCTTTAAATCAACAAGACGTATCTCGTTAACTATATTGGTGCGCGTGGAAGGAGTCGAACCTCCGACCGCCTGGTTCGTAGCCAGGTACTCTATCCAGCTGAGCTACACGCGCATGTTAAACGGTAAAACACTAATACGACCTAAATCATATTAATTTAAATTGGTGCGCGTGGAAGGAGTCGAACCTCCGACCGCCTGGTTCGTAGCCAGGTACTCTATCCAGCTGAGCTACACGCGCATGTTAAACGGTAAAACATTAATACGATTTAAATCATATTAATTTAAATTGGTGCGCGTGGAAGGAGTCGAACCTCCGACCGCCTGGTTCGTAGCCAGGTACTCTATCCAGCTGAGCTACACGCGCGACTTGTATCTAAATTTACTTTTACATCAAACACTAATAAAAAATGGTGCGCGTGGAAGGAGTCGAACCTCCGACCGCCTGGTTCGTAGCCAGGTACTCTATCCAGCTGAGCTACACGCGCACTGTTTTCTATCTTTAAGAAATGGCGGAGAAGGAGGGATTCGAACCCTCGATGGGAGTTAAAGCCCATACTCCCTTAGCAGGGGAGCGCCTTCGGCCACTCGGCCACCTCTCCGTTTTCTTGGCGCACATATTACTGTTTGACGAAAATAAGTCAAACCCTTTTTCCGAAACAGATTCCATTTGAACTGTTTTTAATCACATTGCTGTTATATCAAGCCAATGTATTGATTTACGCCAATCTTTCGGTCTGAAAAATAAAAAAGCCAGTTAAAAAACTGACTCTTCTGTTGCCGTAGTACGCTTGCCAAAACAAGGTACTAAAAGTTACCACCTTCCGATGGTGTACCTGATTTTTCAGATTGAATGCGTTGGTAGATTTCTTCGCGATGAACAGAAACCTCTTTTGGTGCATTCACACCAATACGCACTTGATTGCCTTTTACCCCTAGCACTGTAACTGTGACTTCATCACCAATCATCAGTGTTTCGCCAACACGACGAGTCAAAATCAGCATTCGATAGCTCCTTTATTTCTTAATTCAGCTTACACACGGCACTCATCCGGTAGATGGGCTTATTATAAGGTCAGCTTAGTACAAATTAATAGTATTCAATACTCAAACGGTTATTTAATTACACCTTATTTAGCTCGAAAGCGTGATGTAACGCCCGAACCGCCTTGTGTAAGTCCCTTTCATCGATAACGGTTGATAATTTACTCTCTGACGTCGTGAGTAACTTAGCATGAATAGTTTCATTACCCAAGACTTCTAACATCTTAGTCAATAATCCCATTTTTGCCTGTAAACCTTTGCCAACTAAAGATACTTTTGCACGTTGACGTTCGATAATCAATGGCCCGAGTGCGAGGCTTTCACTTAAGCCTTCGAGCTCATTAAGTAGAGTATCGACCTTAGCCTCAGCGAGCATAAAACTGACGCGACCCGAAGGATCATCCTCATGGATCCTCAATGGAGAAATAAATTCCACATCGATTTCCAATCGAGTTAAGCAGCCTAACAACGCTTGATAGCGTTCACTGGTGGTAAACAGCCCTTCAATCGTCAGCGTTGCCAGTGCCTTATTAATCGCGATACCTTGCACTAACGAGGCAATCGTTAATTCCGACTCGTCGCCAAACTGGATTAACGTCCCCTGCCCAGCTTCAAAGCTCGACAATACTCGCAGCGGTACGCGAAAACGCTCGGCGTATTCAACAGAATCGGGATGCAATACTTTAGCGCCGAGCTTTGCCATTTCGAGCATCACATCAAACCCAATCACATCGAGGCGACGTGCACTGCTATCAATATTCGGATCTGTGGTAAATACCCCAGCCACATCGGTAAAAATCTGGCATTCATCGGCTTCTAACGCTGCCGCTAAGGCTACTGCAGTGGTATCTGAACCACCGCGTCCTAAGGTGGTCACTTCGCCTTGAGGATCGATGCCCTGAAACCCTGCAACGATCGGCACAACACCATCGGCAAGCAAAGACTGCAAATATTCAGTATCAACTCGCTCAATGCTGGCGCGGCCAAATTGACTATTTGTATGAATTTGCACTTGATCGCCCGTAAGGGATTTTGCTTTTATGCCGCGACGTTGTAGCGCCATCGACATCAAAGCAATACTCACTTGCTCACCCGTCGATACTAGCATGTCTAACTCGCGCGCCGAGGCGCGCGGATTAATTTGTGCTGCAAGTGCAAACAGGCGATTCGTCTCACCCGCCATCGCGGATAAAACTAAGACTTGCTGCTCACCATTGTGAGCTGACTTTGTAATCTGCTCAGCGACCGCTTCGATACGTTCAATAGAACCCACCGAAGTGCCGCCGAACTTTTTCACAAAAAGCTTGCTACCACTAAGCTTTCGTTTTTGGGGCACAGCAACCTCTTAAGCTAGACGCTCAGTAATCCAAGGTAATACTTGAGCCAATGCCGCATCCAGATTTTCTGGCTGGCTACCGCCCGCTTGAGCCATATCAGGACGACCACCGCCTTTACCGCCCACTTGTGCAGCGACCATAGCGACGAGCTCACCCGCTTTGACTTTACCGATCAGATCGTTACTCACACCCGCGATCAGGTTAACTTTCCCTTCCTGCGCAGTGCCAAGCACGATAATGGCCGATTTCAATTTCTGTTTTAATTCATCTTGCAAGCCGCGTAGTGAACTTGCCTCAACGCCGTCTAATTTTTTGATCAGTACGTTAACACCATTAACTACAACGGCATCGCCCACTAAGTCTGCACTCGCTGCCGCCGCGAGCTTATCTTTCAGCTGCGCCATTTCTTTTTCGAGTTGCTTCATCTTATCGAGCTGCGCTTTTAACTTAGCCACCACTGAGTTGGCATCGCCTTTCAATAAGGCTGCAGCTTCTTCCAGTTCAGCTTGTTGCTGCGCCACATAAGCCATAGCTGCAGCACCAGTCACGGCTTCGATGCGACGTACACCCGCTGCAATACCCGCTTCAGAGGTGATTTTAAATAAGCCGATATCGCCAGTGCGACCGACATGTGTACCGCCACACAATTCGATAGAGAAATCGCCCATAGTCACAACACGCACTTGTGAATCATATTTCTCACCAAAGAGTGCCATAGCGCCTTTCTCTTTAGCTTCATCTATGCCCATTTCAGCGGTTTTTAGCTCATGGTTACGACGAATTTGAGTGTTAACTAATTCTTCAACTTCTTTTAATTCAGCAGCTTTTACACCTTCGAAATGGGAGAAGTCAAAACGTAAACGCTCAGGATCAACCAAAGAACCTTTTTGCGAAACATGAGTACCGAGCACTTGACGCAGTGCGGCATGCAGTAAATGCGTAACAGAATGGTTTAACTGAGTACGGTGACGCAGTTTTTTGTCCACTTTCGCTTCAACAACTTGGCCAACACTCAAGCTACCAGTAGCCAAAACACCTTGATGGCCCGTTGCTTGACCATACTTTTGCGTATCGTTTACCGTAAACTCAATACCGTTCGCAACCAATTGGCCCTTATCGCCTACTTGACCGCCAGATTCCGCGTAGAAAGGGGTTACATCGAGCACGACAACGGCTTCATCACCCGCTTTGATCGCCGTCACTGACTCACCATTTTGATAAATCGCGGTGACCTTAGCTTGACCCGCTAATTCGGTGTAACCACTAAATGCAGTTTCAGCATCAATTTTCAGCGCAGCGTTATAATCTGCACCAAAGTTACCGGCAGCTTGTGCGCGGCTACGTTGCTCAGCCATGGCGACTTCAAAACCTGCTTCATCGACAATGATGTTGCGCTCACGGCAGACATCAGCGGTCAAATCCATTGGGAAGCCATAGGTGTCATACAGCTTAAATACGGTTTCACCGTCTAAGGTGTCACCTTTCAACTCGTTTAAGGCAGTATCTAAAATGCCTAAACCACGTTCAAGCGTACGAGCAAATTGCTCTTCTTCCGCTTTCAGTGCTTTTTCAACAATCGCTTGAGTCTCAGCTAACCCTTTTGCTGCATCGCCCATCACCGCAATCAAAGACGGAACCAGCTTGTAGAAGAAAGCTTCGGTCGCACCTAACTTGTTACCATGGCGAACTGCGCGGCGAATAATACGGCGCAGCACATAACCACGGCCTTCGTTCGACGGCATAACGCCATCGGCAATTAAAAATGCACATGAACGGATATGATCGGCAATGACTCGCAGCGACTTTTCAGATAAGTCACTAACACCAATGACCTCTGCGGCTTTAGCAATCAAAGTACGGAAAATATCGATTTCGTAGTTAGAATGTACGCCCTGCATAATCGCAGCAATACGCTCAATCCCCATGCCTGTATCAACCGAGGGCTTAGGCAAAGGTAACATTTCACCCGATGCTTGACGGTTGTACTGCATGAAAACGATGTTCCAGATTTCGATGAAACGGTCGCCATCTTCTTCAGGACTGCCTGGACGTCCGCCCCAAATATGATCACCATGGTCATAAAAAATCTCAGTACATGGACCACAAGGACCGGTATCACCCATTTGCCAGAAGTTATCTGACGCAAAGGCAGCACCTTTATTGTCACCGATACGTATGATGTTCTCGGCAGCGACACCAATTTTTTTATTCCAGATTTCAAAGGCTTCATCATCTGTCTGATAAATAGTGACGCACAGACGTTCCTTCGGCAGCTTTAACGTTTCAGTTAAAAAAGTCCAACCCAAACGAATCGCTTCTTCTTTGAAATAATCTCCAAAACTGAAGTTACCTAGCATTTCGAAAAAGGTGTGATGACGTGCTGTGTAGCCAACGTTATCCAAATCGTTATGTTTACCACCGGCGCGTACACAACGTTGAGCAGTGGTCGCACGCGTATAATTGCGTTTGTCCATGCCAAGAAACACGTCCTTGAACTGGTTCATGCCTGCATTGGTAAATAAAAGTGTGGGATCGTTGCCTGGCACTAATGAACTACTGTCCACAACTTGATGACCATTGCTGCGGAAAAATTCGAGGAAAGCGCTTCTGAGCTCTGCTGTAGTTTGATACATGAAATCATCCTGAATTGGGTAAGCATTACCAGCTACGCCTTAGGCTAGCCGTATTTCTATTTGCCCAGCATTATAAGCAGACTAAGGAAGGACGACCAGTCTTGATTGGTGATATACACATCAGGAATTTAATATTTTAGCGTGAATCGCCCACACCTGAGTCACTAGAAGCAAAACGATAGGATAAAGCACAAATAAAGACGGCGTAAGTTTATCGCGGAATGGACAATATTTAAGCAAGCTTGAGTCTAATGTGAAGTACGAAATGGACAAGACTCATTGATGATATTTAGATGAGCTTTTACAGTATTAGCTTCAAATTTAATAATCTTCATCGAGATCATTGGGATCTGAATCTAGTGCGTAAGTGATTTGATCGTAGCTAAAGCCTTGGCCCATTAAAAAACGCACTCGTTTGGCCTTTTCCTTTGCGATGAGATCCCGAGCTTTAGAGCCCTTCACTTCTGTCACACGGGGAACGCCATACTTTTTGGTGGCTTTATCTTTTGCTAGCTCAAACCAGTCACAATCACAATTAACCAAAGCGGCTTCAATACAATCTTTAGATAAGCCTTTCTGTGCGATTGCTTGGCGGATGCGTATTGCACCGTGACCTCGACTGATGTGGCTACGCACTAACAGTTCGGCATAACGAGCATCATTAATAAAACCGGAGGATTCGCAAGCATCGAGTACAGGTTCGATATCGTTAAGTTCGACACCTTTTTCGAGCAATTTATCGCGGATTTGTAAACGGGAATAATCGCGGCGCGCTAACAGCGCGACCGCAATTTGATGGGCTGACTGACTCAGAATACTTCGCCTGTCTCTAAATCAATATTATCCTCAATGCTATCATCAGCTTTGGCAGCCAAGGCACTAGGATTGCTCAAAAGCAACTCACGTAGCGTCTTGTCAATTTCAGCAGCAATAGCTGGGTTTTCAGTCAGATATTTGCCAGCATTAGCACGACCTTGGCCGATTTTATCACCTTTATAGCTGTACCAAGCGCCCGCTTTTTCAATCAACTTATGGGCTACGCCTAAGTCTACTAACTCACCAGTACGGTTAATACCTTGGCCATAAAGGATTTGGAACTCAGCCTGCTTAAACGGCGCTGCAACCTTGTTTTTCACCACTTTAACGCGAGTTTCGTTACCGACCACTTCATCGCCGTCTTTAATGGCACCAGTGCGGCGAATGTCTAAACGAACAGAAGCATAAAACTTCAGCGCGTTACCACCGGTTGTAGTTTCTGGGTTACCGAACATCACACCAATCTTCATCCGGATTTGGTTGATGAAGATAAGTAAGGTGTTAGATTGCTTTAAGTTACCCGCAAGTTTACGCATGGCTTGGCTCATCATACGCGCCGCTAGGCCCATGTGAGAATCACCAATTTCGCCTTCGATTTCAGCTTTAGGCGTTAATGCCGCCACGGAGTCGACTACGATAACGTCAACAGCGCCTGAACGAGTTAAAGCATCACAAATCTCAAGCGCTTGCTCGCCGGTATCCGGTTGCGAACACAGCAGGTTATCAATATCTACGCCCAATTTTTTAGCATAAATAGGGTCTAGTGCATGCTCTGCATCGATAAAGGCACAGGTTTTGCCTTCACGTTGCGCTGCCGCAATCACTTCTAAAGTCAGTGTTGTTTTACCTGATGATTCAGGACCATAGATCTCAACGATACGACCCATTGGCAAACCGCCAGCACCTAAAGCAACGTCCAGAGACAGAGAACCGGTAGAAATGGTCTCAACATCCATAGAGCGATCTTCGCCCAGCTTCATGATGGAGCCTTTACCAAATTGTTTCTCAATTTGGATCAATACCGCAGCAAGTGCTTTCTCTTTATTTGGATCGACCTTCATTCCTGTTCCCTCATCAAGACAAGCATTAAGCTGTCAAAAGTGATATTCAATTTACAAACGGGTAATTCAAAAAGCCGCGCTTTTTGTCTTAATTCTGCTGACTAGTATACTGTACAATCATACAGTATCAAGACCTGTGACTGAATTATTTTTAGCTGATAGGATTTTTAATATGGCCAAGGTTTTAGCGAAGATCAAATCAGATAATAGCTCCCTTTGATCAATATCCATCGTTAAGGGCTCAATTTTCGCTAAATTATTGCTAAGATTGGCGCAACAAATTTTGCGTGGTCTTTTTAGCTGAAAATTGTACAGCAGTCTTCCGCTTCCATAGCGCTTAATCACCCTTAACCACACAAACTGTATCGCCTTTAGGCAGTCACAACGGACGATAACGATTTAATGAATGTAATTGATACCGATGATTTAGAAAAACATACTCCTATGATGCGTCAGTACTTGACGATGAAAGCAGAACATCACGATATGTTGCTGTTTTATCGCATGGGTGACTTCTACGAGTTGTTTTATGACGATGCTAAACGCGCTTCTGAGCTGTTAGGCATTTCACTCACTGCGCGCGGTAAAAGTGGTGGCGATCCTATTCCGATGGCGGGACTTCCTTACCATGCTGTGGAAGGCTATCTTGCAAAATTAGTTCAAATTGGTCAATCAGTTGCGATTTGCGAACAGATTGGCGATCCCGCGACATCTAAAGGGCCCGTAGAACGTAAAGTGGTGCGAATTGTCACACCTGGCACCTTAACCGACGAAGCGTTGCTACAAGAACGCCAAGACAATCTGTTAGCCGCGGTTTATCAAGGTAAAGTCGGTTTTGGTTATGCCACATTAGATGTTTCATCCGGACGTTTTGTGATTGCAGAGCTCGACACCCGAGAGTCATTAGAAGCGGAATTGCAACGCACTAATCCCGTTGAAATTCTCTACAGTGAAGACTTTGGTGAACTTGGGCTACTTAACGGTTTTAAAGGCAAACGCCGTCGCCCCGAGTGGGAATTTGATTACGATACGAGTATCAAGTTACTACTGGCCCAGTTTGGCACGAAAGACTTACATGGTTTTGGCATCGCAGATGCACGTTTATCACTGCAGGCTGCGGGTTGCTTGATGCAATATGTCAAAGACACACAGCGCACGGCACTGCCTCATATCAATGCCATTATCCGCTTCAATCAAACCGATAGCATAGTACTCGATGCGGCAACTCGCCGTAATTTAGAATTAACTCAAAACCTTGCCGGTGGCCGCGATAATACCTTAGCCGCAGTATTAGATAACACGGCAACGCCTATGGGCAGTCGTATGTTACAACGCTGGATCCATCAGCCTCTGCGAGATCCTAAGCAAATCAAGGCGCGCCAACAGGCGGTGACTGAACTCCTCGATACCGCAGCCCACGAAGATTTGCATGAGCAGTTAAAGGCACTTGGCGATATCGAACGTATCATGGCAAGACTCGCGCTGCGTACCGCTCGCCCAAGAGACTTTGCCCGTTTACGTCAAGCTCTGGGCTTATTGCCTGAATTACAACAGAGTTTAAGTACACTGAGCGCGCCGCACACGACTCAATTGCGTCAACACTTAGGCGAGTTCCCCGCTGAGCAAGCCCTACTTGAGCGCGCGATAGTCGATAATCCTCCCATGCTTATCCGCGATGGCGGAGTGATCCGTGAAGGCTACAACAGCGAACTAGATGAATGGCGCGGCCTGAGCGAAGGAGCGAGTGATTACTTAGTACAACTTGAAGCCAGAGAAAAAGAACGTACTGGCATCAATACACTTAAAGTTGGCTATAACCGCGTACACGGCTATTACATCGAAGTGAGCCGTCTGCAATCCTCACAAGTACCGCTCAATTATCAACGACGCCAAACACTTAAGAATATGGAGCGTTATATCACGCCCGAACTTAAGGAATACGAAGAAAAAGTCCTCTCGAGCCAAGGTAAAGCGCTGGCACTCGAAAAGCAGTTATGGGAACAGTTGTTCGATCTTATTCTGCCCAAATTGCATGAGTTACAAGCCTTTGCTAGAGCTGCGGCTGAACTTGATGTACTGAGTAACTTTGCCGAGCGTGCCGAGACCTTAGGCTATACTTGTCCAGAGCTGAGCCAAGATATCGGCGTACAAATAGACGCAGGTCGCCATCCAGTGGTGGAGCGTGTTAGCCAAACGCCGTTTATCGCTAACCCAGTAATCTTACATAATCAAAGACGTATGTTGATTGTGACTGGACCTAACATGGGCGGTAAATCGACCTATATGCGTCAAGTCGCCTTGATTACACTGATGGCCCATATTGGTTGTTTTGTTCCAGCAGATCGCGCCCTGATTGGCCCGATTGATCGTATCTTTACCCGTATTGGCGCAGCAGACGATCTGGCCTCTGGCCGCTCAACCTTTATGGTAGAAATGACTGAAACTGCCAACATTCTGCACAATGCCACTGCCAGTAGTTTAGTGTTAATGGATGAAATCGGCCGTGGAACATCCACCTATGATGGTTTATCGCTAGCTTGGTCGGCAGCAGAGTATTTAGCCCAGCAAGTCGGGGCTATGACCCTATTCGCCACCCATTATTTTGAGCTAACTCAATTACCTGACTTAATGGCAGGTGTTTACAATGTGCACCTTGATGCCATAGAGCACGATGATACCATCGCCTTTATGCATGCAGTACAAGAAGGCGCCGCCAGTAAAAGCTACGGCTTACAAGTTGCGGCGCTTGCCGGCGTGCCAAACAAAGTGATTAAAGCAGCGAAACATAAATTGCAGCAATTGGAGAGTCGCGATCACCAACCAGAAGGAACGAGGACGCCCATTCAAAGCTTACTCGCTTTACCTGAACCGGTTGAAAATCCAGCTTTGACTAAATTAAGTAGCATTAATCCCGATAACTTAACGCCAAAACAGGCGCTTGATTTGCTCTATGAACTAAAACGCTTGAGCTAGACATCAGGTGATCTAAATAAAAGCCTAAAAATAACAACGCCCACTCTATAGTGGGCGTTTTACTTTATGACGTGATCTCACACTAAGTACATTTTCTGGATAGCTTCTCTGAAAGACACCAGAAGACCGATATTAGTTTCTAAATAAAGCTTCAACAGATAAACCTTGAGAACCCAATAAATCACGTAAGCGTTTTAATGCTTCCACTTGGATTTGACGAACACGTTCACGGGTTAAACCAATTTCAGCCCCCACATCTTCAAGCGTAGAAGGTTCATAACCTAACAAACCAAAACGACGGGCTAATACTTCTCTTTGTTTTGTGTTCAACTCGTTAAGCCATTTCACCACCGAGTTAGAGATGTCTTCATCTTGCACTTTATAGTCAGGGCCAACACTATCATCATCGGCCAGTACATCTAATAATGCTTTCTCGTTATCGCCCCCCAAAGGCGTATCAACAGAGGTAATTTTTTCATTCAGCTTAAGCATGCGGCTCACATCAGAGCTAGAAACTTGCAGTTTTTCAGCAATTTCTTCCGCTGTAGGTTCATGATCCAGTTTTTGTGCTAATTCGCGGGCTGTGCGCAAGTATACGTTGAGTTCTTTAACAACATGAATCGGCAAACGAATAGTACGAGTTTGATTCATGATAGCGCGTTCAATCGTCTGTCTGATCCACCAAGTCGCATAGGTTGAAAAACGGAACCCCCTTTCTGGGTCAAACTTTTCTACGGCACGAATTAGACCTAAATTACCCTCTTCGATAAGATCGAGCAGTGCTAAGCCGCGGTTATTGTAACGACGTGCAATTTTTACGACGAGACGTAAATTACTTTCGATCATGCGATTACGGGATTTTGCACAACCTTTTAAGGCCTTACGGGAAAAGTAAACTTCTTCTTCTGCGCTAAGCAGTGGGGAAAAACCAATCTCACCTAGATAAAGTTGAGTGGCATCAAGATTTTTTTGCAGGTCATCTTGGACCTGTTGTTCTATTCCTAGCTCTTGGACTAGATCGGTGGCAACTTCTTCTTTTTCAAGATCAAAGTCTACGGTTTCTACGGAAAAATCTACTAGTGCTTCTGCGGCAGTGCTATTTATGCGGCTCATGATCAAATCTCCCAAACCTAATTAAACTGCTGAATTAGTGCAATTTCCTATCCTCCATTTGCCAACAAGGCCCCAAACAATCATTGTTTAGGTAAATAAGTAAGTGGGTTTACAGACTGTCCATGGTAACGAATTTCAAAATGTAACATTACCCGATTGGCACCTGTATTGCCCATTTTTGCAACAGTCTGCCCTGCGAGGACATGTTGCTTTTCTTTGACTAAGATCTTGTCCGTATGAGCATAAGCACTAAGGTAATCGTCACTATGTTTAATAATCACTAAATTACCGTAACCCCTAAGAGCACTTCCTGCGTATACCACCCGCCCATCTGCAGCAGCTTTGATGATATCTCCCCGATTTCCCGCGATCTTAATACCTTTATTTCCCTGCTCATTGGCAGAATAAGTTCCGATTAACTTCCCTCTTACTGGCCACTGCCACTGACTCACACTGGCTGGCAGTGTTGAGGTGGGTGGAACCATTGGTTGGTTAATATTTTGTTGGGAACTTGTTACAATGTACGCGGGCTTAGCTTTCTGATCAAGTGTTTTTTTCATATCGTTACTTGACTTAGCATTAGACTGATAAAGCTTATCATCTAATTGTTTTTTATCACTTTTACTTGAGTTTGCATCTGAATTACCCGTTATATTTCCATCTAAAGTCGTAGATTTTGATTGGTTACTAGATTTAGCATTAGTTAAATATAAAATCTGTCCAGGGTAAATTGTATAAGGGTTATCTAATTGATTAAGTTTAGCTATTTCAGAAAAGTCTTTCCCTGCAGCCCAAGAAATTGAGTAGAGAGTGTCGCCTTTTTTAACTTTATATGAATTCGATTTAATGTGGCCTTTGCTATTTTTAGAGTAGCTATGGGAAATATTTTCGACGGGTGCGGGTCTGCTGGCCTGAAAGCTACAGCCTACAAGCAGAAATATAAAACAAAGGTTTAAGAGTAAACCCGCATTCAACAATAAAAACTCCTTGGTAAGGTTGTATTACTGTTTATGATGAGAAAATGACGCCTTCTGTGCAAAACAAGCACTTCGCTTAACACAGTAGCACAACACAAGGTTAAGCTAACTCTCCATTAATTAAAGGTACAAATTTAACCGTTTCAATGGTTTCAGAACTAAAGCGGTCAGCAGTGCGCGTAATACGCATCAATTGCTGAGTATCCTCTCCCACAGGTAAGACTAACACCCCTCCATCAGCCAACTGAGACAGCAAAGCTTCTGGTATAGTCGCCGCCGCCGCAGTCACCATAATGGCATCGAACGGACTACGATTAGCCCATCCCAACCAACCATCACCATATTTAAACGACACATTATGCAAATCTAATCGTTTTAAACGCTGTCTTGCTTGAATTTGTAAACCTTTGATCCGTTCAATAGTACAAAGCTGAGGCACCAATTGAGCCAAAATGGCTGCCTGATAGCCCGATCCAGTCCCCACTTCTAACACTCGCTGTGGCATCTTGTGCAGTAAGAGTTCGCTCATACGGGCAACGATATAAGGCTGCGAAATGGTTTGCCCTTGTCCAATTGGCAGAGCCGTATTTTCATAGGCTTTATGGGCTAGCGCATTATCAAGAAACATTTCTCGCGGCGTATGCGATATCGCCTTTAACACGGCTTGATTACGGATCCCCGCATCTTGAAGCTTTTTAGCTAAATTCACCGCCGATGTTAAGGCAACTCGAGTCATATTTTATCTACCCAATTTTGCAATGCCGTTAGTTGTCCGTAGGCGGTTAAATCAACCGTCAAGGGCGTAATTGAAACATAGCCATTGGCAATAGCATGAAAATCAGTGCCCTCTGTGGCATCCTGCTCTTGTCCCGGTGGACCAAGCCAGAAGATTTCACGTCCGGCAGGATCTTGCGTTCGCACTATGCCTTCGGCCTTATGACGAGCGCCGAGGCGAGTCACTTTGATGCCTTTAATTTGATCAAGTGGCAAGTCAGGCACATTCACATTTAAGATCTGATCTTTTGCCAAAGGCTGGGCCAACAAACCTTGAACTATCCGCCGAGCATAAACAGCAGCCGATTGATAATGTTCGAATTTACGGCCATTAAGCGAAATCGCTATTGCAGGAAAACCTAAAAAGCGTCCTTCCATCGCGGCGGCAACTGTCCCCGAATATAAGGTGTCATCACCCATATTTGCCCCCGCATTGATGCCAGACACCACCATATCAGGTTCGCCATCACATAATTCTCGGATAGCCAAATGAACGCAATCTGTCGGTGTACCGTGAACGGAAATATAGCCATTATCTAACCTATTAATTCTTAATGGATTAGTCAAGGTTAATGAGTTGCTCGCACCAGAGCAATTTCGATCCGGCCCAACAGTCAGCACAGTCGCTATTTCAGCCAAAGCCTCAGATAAGGCTTTGATACCTGGAGCATTAATCCCATCGTCATTGCTAACAAGGATACGGATCATGACTCTGCTTCAGTCTTAACAGTATCAGTGTTAGCCACTACGTTAGCGTTAATTACCTCAAGCGCAGGCTCCTGCACCAATGTCGCTTGCCATTGCTGCTCTTTAACATCTTGATAATTAACCAACTCTCTCAATAACGATGTTGCAAAACTGCCCGCAGGCAACACAAACTCCAGCACTAAGCCATCGGCGGTTTGTTCGTATTTAAGGCCTTGGGGCTCAAGCAATAACGGACGGCGTTCTTGCTCTAATCCGGCGTGCTCTAAACCATAGCAATCGTCAGCTAACTCACTCATAGCTAAGGTTTCCACCGCAGCAGCTTCACCTTGGGGTAACATCATGCCGCGCCCCCACAATGGTGCAGAAAGTTGAATGTCTTTTTCAATCAAACGCTTCAATACGATGAGATCCCATTCAGGCGTCACGAAGAAGCTTTTGCTGCCCGCTAACATCACACAATCACCCGCTAAAGGCTTAGTGCCATGGTTGGCTAAACGATATGACACCACAGTGTTAAACAGATTTGAGCGCACGGCAGACAAATACATGCTGCGCTTATTTCTGTCTTTGACTTTTTTACCCGCCATCATTTGGCGACCAAAGACTAAGTTTTTGCCATCGTGACCAAAGCGCTGCTCACCAAAGTAATTGGGCACGCCCACTTGAGCGACCTTTTCGATACGACTGATAATGTCTTCCACTTGGGTGACATTTCTCAGGGTAAGAATAAAGCGGTTACCGACTAAGGCACCAATTCGCAGTTTCTTGCTGTGGCGGCTGCTCGACAATATGGTCAAACGATCGCTATTGAGCTCCTTCCAAGTAGGCGTTTCTTTACCAGGAATACGCACACCGAACCATTGTTCTGTGATGGCATTTTTATCTTTTTGCCCAGCGTAGGTCACTTCCTTTGGATGCACCTTAGCAAACTTAGCGATCATTTCAGCGACTTGTACTGTATTTAGCCCTTCTTTGCGTACATGCAGCATATGATGTTCACCTTCACCCGTCGGGCTAAAAGGCAAAATCTCTTTCACGATAAAATCGCTATTTTGGGTTCTTAGATCTGCTGTACCTAAAGGCTTACCATACAGATAATGTAATTCGCTCATGGGACTTTTTTACTCTTAAGTTAATCGTGTTTGCGGGCCATAAGTACCACGGCTTCTACCGCAATACCTTCTTTACGCCCGGTAAATCCAAGTTGTTCAGTCGTGGTCGCTTTGACATTAATATCGTCAAGTTCCGCGGTTAAATCAGCGGCTAATATCTGGCGCATTGCCTCTATGTGCGGTGCCATTTTAGGAGCTTGGGCTATGATAGTGACGTCAAGATTGCCGAGCAAAAAGCCTTTCTCCCTCGCTAAAGCATAGCAATGACGCAGCAATACGCGGCTATCGGCACCCTTATAGGCGGCATCGGTATCGGGGAAATGTTTTCCTATGTCACCGAGCGCTAAAGCACCGAGGATGGCATCGGAAATCGCATGCAGTACCACATCACCATCTGAATGTGCGACTAGGCCTGTTTCATAGGGTACTTCCACGCCACAAAGGATCAATGGCCGCGCCGCACCAAATTTATGCACATCGAAACCATGGCCGATACGGATTTTCATTTAATATTCCTAACGTATTATTTTACTTTGATTATGACTATTTAACGGCACGCATCAAAAACAGTTCGGCTAGCCCTAAATCGTCGGGATGCGTTACTTTTATATTATCAGCACGGCCCGAAACGAGTCCGGGTGATATCCCCGCCCATTCCATCGCCGAAGCCTCATCTGTGACTACCGCACCTGCAGCCAGAGCCGCATTGAGGTAATTTTTTAATTGCTGCGCTGGAAATAACTGCGGCGTCAATGCATGCCATAAATTATCGCGACACACAGTGGCACTGATTTCACCCTGTTTATTCGCGCGCTTCATGGTATCGCGTACAGGCATTGCCAAAATAGCACCTTGGGGAAATTGCACTCTGGATGCGAGTAACTTGTCGATATCTGTCGCGGTTAAACAAGGTCTTGCCGCATCATGCACTAAGGCCCAACTGTGCTCGGGCGCAATTTGCAGCGCCGCCAACACAGAATCAGCGCGCTCACCGCCACCTAATACTGTAATCAATTTGGGGTGCACGGCCTGTGGCAAGGTATCGAAGATAGTATCGTTCGAATGTAAGGCGACGATCACTTGAGAAATGTGCGGATGGGACAAGAGCTTATCTAAGGTATGAGCAAGAATACTCTGGCCGCACACCTCAAGATATTGCTTAGGTCTGTCGGCGCCCATACGGCTACCTATGCCCGCAGCTGGAACGATGGCAACCACAGCTTGAGTGACATGCTCAGCTTGGCGCTGCAATTCAATTTGTGTTACCAGATCAGATTGGCTATCGGGATTGGATTGTTCATTTAATCCAAGATCTAAATGTCCTAGCTCTGTCATCCTAACTCCATATTACTGAGATGGACTCGATACCGAGCGCTCACCACCCACGACGCGATAGAAGGTCTCGCCTTCTTTAACCATGCCAAGTTCGTTACGTGCGCGCTCTTCGATGGCTTCTGTACCACTTTTCAGATCGATGATTTCTTCCTTCAGCACTTGGTTACGCTCATTGAGTTTGGCGTTACCTTCTTGCTGGGCGGCAATTTGTTTTTGCAGAACGAAATATTCAGGAAGACTATTACCTCCCGACCAAAGACGGAATTGCAGTACACCGAGTAGCACTATGAGTGCAATGACAAAAAATTTCATGGAGGAATTAGCGTCAGTATCTTGGATTAAAAAAATATACAGCAGATAGTACAACAAAAAAGGCCACCAAGTGGTGGCCTTTTTACATCAAATATTAAATTACGCCTGACCTTTGATCTCTTTCAAACCACGGTATGGGGCTTTTTCACCTAATTGCTCTTCGATGCGCAGCAATTGGTTGTATTTAGCGACACGGTCAGAACGACACAGTGAACCGGTTTTGATTTGACCAGCAGCAGTACCCACGGCTAAGTCAGCAATGGTTGAATCTTCAGTCTCACCACTACGGTGTGAAATCACGGCGGTATAACCCGCTTCTTTCGCCATACGAATAGCCGCTAAAGTCTCAGTCAATGAACCAATTTGGTTAAACTTGATAAGGATTGAGTTAGCAATACCGTTTTCAATACCACGGGTTAAGATTTTAGTGTTAGTAACGAATAAATCGTCGCCCACTAATTGGATCTTGTCGCCCATGATTTGAGTTTGGTAAGCCCAACCATCCCAATCTGATTCGTCTAAGCCATCTTCGATAGACACGATTGGGTATTGGTCAGCCAATGATTTTAAGAAATCAGAGAAACCATTCGAGTCGAAGACTTTGCCTTCGCCCGCTAAATCGTATTTGCCGTCTTTGTAGAATTCAGATGCAGCGCAATCCAGCGCTAACGTCACATCAGTACCTAACTTGTAACCAGCCAGTTCAACCGCTTCTTTGATAATGGCTAACGCATCAGCGTTTGACGCTAAGTTAGGTGCAAAACCACCTTCGTCACCCACAGAAGTGCTTAGGCCTTTGTCGTGCAATACTTTTTTCAGCGTATGGAAAATTTCAGCGCCCATGCGCAGTGCTTCACGGAAAGTTTTCGCGCCAACAGGTTGCACCATGAATTCTTGGATATCAACGTTGTTATCCGCGTGCTCGCCACCGTTTAAGATGTTCATCATAGGCACAGGCATAGAATATTGGCCTGGTGTACCGTTTAATTCAGCGATATGCGCGTATAAAGGAATACCTTTAGATGCTGCAGCTGCTTTAGCAGCCGCTAAAGACACAGCCAGAATCGCGTTTGCGCCTAACTTGTCTTTGTTTTCTGTGCCATCTAAGTCGATCATGATTTGATCAAGCTCAGCTTGTGCCGTCGCATCTTTGCCTAATAATGCAGCGCGGATGACACCGTTTACGTTAGCAACAGCGGTTAATACGCCTTTGCCTAAATAACGGCTCTTATCGCCATCACGTAATTCTAACGCTTCGCGGCTACCGGTAGATGCGCCAGAAGGCGCCGCAGCCATACCCACAAAACCACCTTCTAAATGCACTTCGGCTTCAACAGTTGGGTTACCACGAGAATCCATAATCTCGCGACCAATCACGTTAATAATCTTAGCCATAACACCCTCGATTTAAGTTTAAAGATAAAAGAAAAAACCAATACCTATGGGAATAAATGGAAGTCACATACCGCGGAAAATAACAAAATTCCATTTACGGTTTGCGTCCATACAGATGCAACTAGTACGCATGCTGTTTATACCCAGAGGTATTAAGTTCTTATGTTTCAAGTCTGATGAGTGTAACAAAAGGCCGGCCCCACTGTCGCGGGTCCGGCCTCAAATATTCTTACTTCAGATCACGTTTTTGATGCGCACTTGCCGCAGCAATAAACCCTTCGAACAATGGGTGACCATCGCGCGGAGTTGAGGTGAATTCAGGATGGAATTGACCTGCAACAAACCATGGGTGATCTTTTAATTCGATCATTTCCACCAGTTTACGATCAGAAGACAAACCGCTGAAGATCATGCCAGCTTGCTCTAAACGCTCTCTGTATTTGTTGTTCACTTCGTAACGGTGACGGTGACGTTCTACACAGCTGTTGCCTTTGTAGGCTTGAGCCGCTTTTGAACCCTCGAGTAAATGACACAATTGAGCGCCTAAACGCATAGTGCCACCTAAGTCAGACGCCTCATGGCGCTGCTCAACATTACCTTCTTCGTCAATCCATTCAGTGATCAAACCCACCACTGGGAACGGTGTTTCTTTATTGAATTCAGTTGAATGTGCATCAGCCATACCTGCAACATTACGCGCAAATTCAATCAAGGCAACTTGCATACCTAAACAAATACCGAAATACGGTAAATTGTTTTCACGGGCAAATTTTGCCGCCAGTATCTTACCTTCAACACCACGCTCGCCAAAACCGCCTGGTACTAAGATACCGTCTAAGCCCTGTAAGACTTCTTCGCCTTTAGCTTCTACGGTTTGTGAATCAATATACTTGATGGTCACTGATACGCGGTTTTTAAGGCCTGCGTGTTTTAATGCTTCGTTGACTGACTTATAGGCATCTGGCAGTTCAATGTATTTACCCACCATACCAATAACGACTTCGCCGTTTGGATTAGCTTCTTGATAAATCACATTTTCCCACTCAGACAGATCCGCTTCACGGCATTCTAAACCGAAACGCTTAACCACTAAGTCATCCAAACCTTGTGAACGTAACAAAGCTGGAATTTTATAAATACTATCAACATCTTTTAATGAAATAACCGCACGCTCTTCGACGTTACAGAACAGCGAAATTTTGGCTTTTTCATTAGCAGGAATCGCACGATCACCACGGCAAACCAGCACATCTGGTGCAATACCGATAGAACGCAGCTCTTTCACTGAGTGTTGAGTTGGCTTAGTTTTCACTTCGCCTGCAGCACCTAAGAAAGGCACTAAGGTTAAATGCATGAACAGAGTACGATCACGACCCAGCTCAACACCGAGCTGACGGATAGACTCTAGGAACGGCAAGGATTCGATATCACCCACAGTACCGCCGATTTCGACGATAGCGACATCATGGCCTTCGCCACCTGCTAATACTTTTTCTTTAATCGCATTAGTGATGTGTGGTATAACCTGAATGGTTGCGCCCAAATAATCGCCACGACGTTCTTTACGTAATACTTCTTCGTAAATACGACCGGTAGTGAAGTTATTACGGCGATTCATCTTAGTACGGATGAAACGCTCGTAGTGACCCAAGTCGAGATCTGTTTCTGCACCGTCTTCAGTAACAAATACTTCGCCATGTTGGGTTGGGCTCATGGTACCCGGATCAACGTTAATGTAAGGGTCCAGTTTCATGATGGTTACATTGAGACCGCGGGCCTCTAAAATTGCAGCTAATGATGCTGCTGCAATGCCTTTACCTAGTGATGAAACAACGCCACCAGTAACGAAGATATACCTTGTAGTCATGCTGAACCTGAGAAAATGAGTTTGAAAATACGTGCTTGTAAGAAAGCACTAGGACGGGGCAGTAGTATACCAAAGGCGGCGCGATTCGACAAACACCAATCGGGATAATTTGCCGTTTATCTCGTCTCTGTCGCTTTTACTTGGTCCCAATAGGCATCGAGCTCCATTAATGTGTGCTCTTCCATGCTTTTACCGCTGTCACTGGCTAACTGCTCAACGCCGCGAAAACGGCGTTCAAATTTAAGATTGGCTTGGCGCAACGCTTGTTCTGGATCGACCTTAAGATGTCGAGCTAAATTCACCACGGCAAACAGCAAATCGCCCATTTCGGACTGCACTTTCGCTTGGTCTTGCTCGTCTTGGTTCACTTCATGCAAGACTTCATCGATTTCTTCGTGGATTTTAGCGACCACGGGCTCAAGTTCGGCCCAATCGAAACCGACTCGCGCCACCCTTTGCTGAATTTTGATTGAGCGCGACAGCGCAGGTTGGGTACGCGGAATATTGTCTAACGCAGAAACCACTGTATCAGTTTGGGTTTTACCCGCCACTTGCTGGGCCTTTTGTTCACGCTCAGTCGCTTTTATCGCCTCCCAATTGGCTTTCATTGCTTGGGCACTATCGCCTATTTGCGGATTTTGTTCGCCAAACACATGGGGATGACGGCGGGTCAACTTGTCGCTGATTTTCTCAATCACTGTGGCAAAATCAAACAGCCCCTGCTCTTTACCGAGCTGACAATAAAATACGATTTGAAATAATAAATCCCCAAGTTCATCGGGCAACTCATCCCAGGCTAAACGCTCTATGGTATCGGCAACTTCATAGGCTTCCTCTAAAGTAAAAGGCACTATGGTTTGAAAGGTTTGTGCTTTATCCCACGGGCAACCCGTGTGCGGATCACGCAGTTTTTCCATAATGTTAAGCAGCGGCTCAACATCTGTTATAGAAAATCCCGTTGTAGAAGGTTCCGTGGTTGAAAATGAAGTTAATGGCGCAGTGTGGGAAGTCATGCTTACCTCCTTTAAAGATAAATGCTAAAACAGGCTAAATACTGAGGATGAACAAAAAGAATACGCCTCAGCAGTGCTTGTTAGTAAAAGGCTATAATAACGCGATGATAAGCGAGGTAAAATAAAAGCGCTATTTTGATGCTGAGATCAGATCTTAGGATTCTTATTTAATAGGTCTTATTTTAACTAAAAGTGCATTCGCGCCATGTAGTGGTGAAATTCACCCAAAGAGCAATAAATCGACGATTTAACGACCCAACAAATTCTCATCTATGTCCTGCATACAAGTATTTAGCGCAAGCCATCTTAAATGATAAGATACGCAGCAATATTTCAATGAAGCTAAAACTCACTGAGTGAAGACCTAACAATTTCGGCCTAACTATACATGTGATGAATGCATGTGATAAATGCTCGTAATGAGCGCAGCGTGATAAATACGGTCATTCGATTTATTTGATTATGTTAGGTGTATTTCTATTCTGTCGCCCAAAATGGGGCGTACTCCCTTATAGATTTGAGCATTACTGGAGACAAAATTCATGACAAACGCGAATGTGGATGCCACGCCGTTAACGACTAAGCCATCACAAGATGGTTTTTATATGCCCGCCGAATGGGCGGCGCAGCAAGCCGTATGGATGATTTGGCCATATCGTCCCGATAATTGGCGCTCTGCTGGGGCTTATGCTCAAGCAACCTTTGCTAAAGTGGCCGATGCCATTGGTGGTGCAACGCCCGTGTATATGGGTGTTCCTAAAGCCTTTTTAGCCGAAGCCAAAACGGTAATGCCATCCCACGTTACCTTGGTTGAAATGGACAGTAACGATTGCTGGGCTCGCGATACTGGGCCAACCGTAGTTGTGAATGACAATGGCGAATGCCGTGGTGTTGACTGGGGTTTTAATGCTTGGGGCGGCCATAACGGTGGTTTGTACTTCCCATGGGATAAGGACGAGCAAGTCGCACAGCAAATGCTTAAGCAACATGGATTTGCCCGTTACAGCGCGCCGCTGATCCTCGAAGGTGGCTCCATCCATGTCGATGGTGAAGGCACCTGTATGACAAGTGCAGAATGTTTACTCAACGCCAACCGTAACCCTGAACTGACAAAAGAACAGATTGAAGACTTACTGCGTGACTATTTGAATGTTAAGCAGTTTATCTGGTTGCAAGATGGCGTGTACATGGATGAGACCGATGGTCATATCGACAATATGTGCTGTTTCGCCCGTCCTGGTGAAGTCATTCTGCACTGGACCGATGATGAGACTGATCCCCAGTATCCACGCTCAAAAGCGGCGCTAGAGGTGTTGCAAAATACCGTAGATGCCAAAGGCCGTAAGTTAAAAATCCATCTGTTGCCACAACCGGGGCCGCTGTATTGCACCGAAGAAGAATCAAAAGGTGTGGCTGAAGGCACTGGCGTGCCACGCACGGCGGGTGAGCGTTTAGCCGGTTCTTATGTGAACTTTTTAATCACCAATAATCGCATCGTATTCCCGTTGCTTGATCCTGCAACCGATGATATCGCAGCCGAAAAACTACAGGAAATCTTCCCCGAGCATGAAATTGTGGGTGTGCCAGCCCGTGAGATTTTATTAGGTGGCGGCAATATCCATTGTATTACTCAGCAAATCCCTGCTGGAAAGTAACCCAAGGAGAACAGCATGACGATTGATGTCACTGTTATTACACCACAATTGGCTTTCTGCGGGAGGGCATAAGATGTTTGAAGTCACTGAAGTTTCTATTGCCGAGCTGCGTGCAGCACTCGAATCAGGCCGCACCACCGCAGTGGAGCTGGTGAAGTCTTATCTCGCACGGGTTGAGGCTTATGACGGCCCTGCGACAAAGACCAAGCTTAATGCGTTAGTAGTCCACAATCCCAATGCGCTCAAAGAAGCCGAGGCGTCAGATGCGCGCCGCGCCCGTGGTGAAACACTGAGCCCACTTGAGGGTATTACGTATACCGCCAAGGATAGCTATTTGGTGAAGGGACTGACGGCGGCGTCTGGCAGCCCAGCATTTAAAGATTTAGTGGCCCAGTACGATGCCTTTGCCGTTGAGCGCCTACGCGCCGCGGGTGCCATTTGCCTAGGCAAAACCAATATGCCACCTATGGCCAATGGCGGCATGCAGCGTGGTCACTATGGCCGCGCTGAAAGCCCGTACAATGCTGATTATCTTACTGCACCGTTTGCTTCGGGCTCTTCTAATGGGGCGGGCACAGGTACAGCGGCAAGTTATTCGGCTTTCGGTCTTGCCGAAGAAACTTGGTCGAGCGGTCGAGGTCCTGCGTCCAATAACGGTTTATGTGCCTATACTCCGTCTCGCGGCGTGATTTCCGTGCGTGGTAACTGGCCGTTAACCCCGACCATGGATGTGGTCGTGCCTTATACCCGCACTATGGCCGATATGCTTGAAGTGCTGGATGTTATTGTGGCCGACGATCCTATCACCCGTGGCGATCTCTGGCGTCTGCAACCTTGGGTCCAAATCCCTAAAGCATCGACAGTTCGCCCAGAATCTTATCTGGCGCTGGCCGCTAGCGCCGATATGCTCAAAGGTAAGCGTTTTGGCGTGCCGCGCATGTACATCAATAAAGATGAATTGGCGGGCACTAGCGAAAATCCAGGTATCGGTGGCCCAACGGGTCAACGTATTCATACCCGCCAATCGGTTATCGATCTATGGGAAGCGGCACGCAAAGCCTTAGAAACTGCCGGCGCCGAAGTGATTGAAGTTGATTTTCCGCTGGTATCAAATTGTGAAGGCGACCGCCCAGGTGCGCCGACAGTGTTTAACCGCGGTATCGTCTCGCCTCAATTCCTCCATGATGAATTATGGGAACTCTCAGGTTGGGCGTTCGATGAATTCCTGCGTGCTAACAATGACCCTAAACTCAACAAGCTTGAAAATGTTAACGGCTATCTGATTTTCCCACACGACTTAGGCACCCTGCCTAACCGTGAAGGTGACTTAGCGGCAGGCATGGAAGAGTACGTCAACATGGCTAAGCGTGGTCTTAAATCCTATGACCAGATCGACAGCATTCCCGATGGTCTGCGTGGCTTAGAGAAGACGCGTAAGCTAGATCTCGAAGACTGGATGGACGAGCTAAAGCTTGATGCCGTGCTGTTCCCAACCGTGGCAGATGTGGGCCCTGCCGATGCCCATGTGAATCCGGCTTCAGCCGATATCGCTTGGAGCAACGGAGTTTGGGTCGCTAACGGTAACCTCGCAATTCGTCACTTAGGGGTACCAACTGTGACTGTACCTATGGGCGTGATGGCCGATATTGGTATGCCAGTCGGTTTGACCTTTGCAGGCCGCGCCTATGACGATAATAACCTGCTTAAATTTGCAGGTGCATTTGAGTCGACAGGTGACAGGCGCATGATCCCGCCGCGCACACCAAAGCTTGGCCAATAAGCGCTAAGACAATGCATAAGCCCAAGCACTAAATGTATGAGCTTAAAAATGAAAACGGGATTGGCATCAGAATGCCAATCCCGTTTTTTTAATACCGACGTCGATACCTTTTCAACAAAGCTAGACTCATGCTGCTATAAAACATGCTGCTGTAAAACAGACAGCAACACTTAACGCGTCTTATCTTAATGCCAAGAGTTCTTTTCTGACGATCTCTGCGCCTGCACTTAAGGCGTTGAGTTTGCCTCTTGCGACTTGATGGGATAAAGGCGTCATGCCACAGTTGGTACAAGGATAGAGCTTGTCGGCATCGACAAATTTAAGGGCTTTTCGTAGGGTGTCAGCCACTTCCTCTGCGGTTTCAATCGTGTCGGTGGCGACATCAATCGCGCCGACCATGACTTTCTTACCGCGAATGAGTTCAAGTAGCTCCATTGGCACATGGGAGTTGTGACATTCTAGCGAGATAATATCGATATTAGACTTTTGCAGTTTAGGAAACACTTCTTCATATTGGCGCCACTCTGAGCCCAAGGTTTTTTTCCAATCGGTATTGGCTTTGATGCCGTAACCATAACAAATATGCACCGCCGTTTCGCATTTAAGCCCTTCAATGGCTCTTTCTAAACACGCAATACCCCAATCGTTTACCTCATCAAAAAACACATTAAAGGCAGGCTCATCAAATTGGATAATATCAACACCCGCAGCTTCTAATTCTTTGGCTTCCTCATTAAGAATTTTGGCAAATTCCCAAGCGAGCTTTTCGCGACTTTTATAATGGTCATCAAAAAGCGTATCTATCATGGTCATAGGGCCGGGCAGAGCCCATTTAATCGGTTGCGTAGTTTGCTTGCGTAAAAATTTGGCATCTTCAACAAACACCGACTTTTGGCGACTCACAGGGCCAACAACCGTGGGCACGCTCGCATCATAGCGATCACGAATTTTAACGATTTTACGTTTTGAAAAATCAACGCCGTTGAGGTGCTCAATAAAGGTAGTGACAAAATGTTGCCGCGTTTGCTCGCCATCACTGACAATATCAATCCCTGCTAGCTGTTGATCCTGTAATGACAAACGCAGTGCATCGTGTTTACCGGTAATTAATTCCTCTCCTTGCAATTTCCATGGAGACCAAAGTGTTTCAGGCTCTGCAAGCCATAAAGGTTTAGGCAAACTGCCCGCAGTTGAAGTCGGTAACAGTGTCTGGTTAAGCGATGTTTTATTAAGTCGTGTTGTCATAATAATGATGCCGTATTGGATTAATTAATGAGCGTGACAATTAGGCGCAGAGCGACTAAAGGTAATTAGCAGACCATTGTTCAAAAAACGTTTGATAGGGTTTGATAAAGTGCTCCGCTGCAAATTTGCCTTGCTCATTCGCCAATTGGCTACGTTCAGCTCGATCATAAACAATTTGAGTCAGTGAATGATCCAGATTTTTCAAATTAGGTTGATAGCATTTCCCTGCAACAGCATTGGCATTATAAATCTCAGGGCGATAGATTTTTTGAAAAGTTCCCATAGTGCTGATGGTGCTTATCAACTCAAGATGGGTGTAATCATTGAGTAAATCACCAAAGAAATAAAAAGCTAAAGGCGCCACACTATTTGGTGGCATAAAATAGCGCACCTGTAAGCCCATTTTTTTGAAATATTGCTCAGTTAAAGACGATTCATTTGGCTGATATTCAACCCCTAATACGGGATGCTGATTCTCAATTCTATGGTAGGTTTTATTATCCGACACACTGAGGCAGATAACCGGTGGTTTATTAAAATTCTGTTTGTAAGCATCAGAATTAACAAAAGACTGAAATAGCTTGCCATGTAGTCCACCAAAATCATCTGGAATACTAAATTTGGCTTGGCCCTTATTATGTTCTGCCAGTAATACACTAAAGTCATAATCGCGTACGTAAGATGAAAAGTTATTGCCGACAATGCCTTCAATACGTTTATTGGTTTTATGATCAATAATATTGGTTTTCAATACTTCAATCGATGGGAAGGTTTGGCCACTGCCGTCAATATCCAAATTAACGGAGATAATTTCAAGCTCGACAGTATAACGATCGCCTTTAGGGTTATCCCAGTGCGCTAAGGCATTAAAACTGTTATCAATCATCTTTAACGCGTTGCGTAAGTTCGCTTGGCGATCACTTCCTCTGGCCAAATTAGCAAAGTTGGTCGTGATACGCGTCTTGTCTGAGGGATGATAATTTTCATCAAGACAAATGCTGTTAATCGTAAATGTAAAATGCTTATTCATAGTGATCCAGTATCCCATTGCCTGATTTCAAACCTGAGTTTATGCCCTGCGCTTCTAGCTTCTAGACCCGACATTATTCGTGTTCTGTCTGAGGTTCTATTTAACTTAAGTGCCGATGACTTAAGTCCTGATGGCTCAGCTAGGGTGCAACTTCAAGCTTGTCTAATATTTCGCTTGGAGTCATTTATACGTGGTTCGGCACATGAACAAAAACGGTTTTATTTCACATAGAACATGAGCCATATTCATGATCAATTAACATGGCGTTGTTGATTAACCTGAACTAGGGATTGGGAAAAGCAGGAAAGCAGGAAAGCAGGAAAGCAGGAAAGCAGGAAAGTAAAAAGTAGAAAAGCAGCGACAGTCATATATTTATCTATTTTCGAGTTAGCCCTCCCTAGAGCCAGTTCGTAATATTGCCGCTTGCACACTTGCCCATAGTGTATTTCGAGACAGAAAGATAGCTTCGTCGAGTGTTCACTAGTTGACCTAAAATTAGTAATGATACCAAGTGTCCGTAAATGAACTACACACATTAAGCCTGAGCGTCCGCAAATTTTGCTTCGTTTTAGTCTCACATTTTAAAGTTATGAGTATAAGTAGCTATGATTAATCTTATAATTATGATGTTCATTTTTACTATGATTTCTACGCTGATTGTAGAAATTCATTGTCGTATCCAAATAAAAATCATTGCAAAGACAAAAAGCACATTTAGTTTAGTTATGCACTATTTCCTTACAATTCCTCTTGCATTGTTCGCAGTGTTTTTTATGCAGAAGTTATGGGATACCACTTATGTTCTCGAATTTTCTGAACTTAAAAAGGCAATAGTCGAACTCGGCTGTGTAATTATTTTCATATTGCCATCAATTTACATTGTATCAGTTCGGTATTCTGGACTAGTTGATAAAATGGAACGTTGGCGTAAAAACTAAGCCTACTAAAGTCGCTCAGTGTGTTTGATGAATCACCGTTTATGGATCTTGCTGGACTATAGCTAGGAAGTTGAGACTAAAGAACATAGACACCCAACCTTAAATAGCGATCACCCCAGTCACTGCCCATTCGTATAATGGGTGGGAGTTAGCATGTCTGAAATACACCATTTTTAAATGAATTAGCACGTTTTTTGCCTCAGATGCAGTCCAGCTACTTTTGATGACTCTCATTCAAACCACTTTAGCCAGAACAGGTTGTAGGCAAACCGAAAGTACATTAGGTCGCTAATTTAAAATGGGTGGCCTGATCTACTGTTGCATACCGTACAGACGGATACCTATGGTCAAGTCCAGACTGGCATAGGTTGGCAATATAAGTCGTCTCAATTTGCCCAATCATTAGCGTCGAAAATGAAACCCTTCTTGAGCAATTTTGATATTTAGGAGACACACCATGATTGAAAAAATCGCAACTATCCAATGGCAAGGTCAAGGTAAGAAAGGCCAAGGTAAAATAAGTACCGAGACCGGTGCACTGAAGCAATATCCTTACGGCTTCGGTAGCCGCTTCGAGGATGACCGTCGTGGCACGAACCCTGAAGAGATACTAGCTGCCGCCCATGCCGCGTGTTTTACGATGGCGTTTTCATTCGCCTGCGACAAGGCAGGGTTTATCACCGCCAATATCGATACCAAGGCAAGTGTGCGTCTCGCTAAACAAGGCGAAGGTTTTGTTATAGACCGCATCGCGTTGACGATGAGCGCAGAGGTTGCGGGCATCGACGAAGCGAAATTCCAAGAGATTGCGGCTGCGGCAAAGTGTGACTGCCCAGTATCGAAGGCCCTTGCTGGTGTTGAAGAGATTACCCTGCAAGCGACACTGAAATAACTCATCTCCTGAGACACGGTATCAGCCAGCGCTATGTGGCTAAGCTGTACTAACACCAGCCGCCAGATCTGCCGCTAAAATTCATTTTTTAATTGGCGGTCAGTGTGTTCACGCACCCACTAATAGTTTGGATTTGGCTGCGAACTCGGCGACTTAGGCATCTGGCAGTTCGTCACTTCCATAAAAATGATACTGACGTTAGATAGCGTACGGACAGCGTCGCCGCTTTTGCATACTACATAGGTATATCGACCCTCTAGGAAAACAAACATTCGAAGGAGACAGTGCTTATGTTACGCACAGTTAAGAATATGGAGGACTATGTCATCAGTGCTACAGATGGCAACATTGGTCATGTTAAAGATGTCTATTTCGATGACGAAACTTGGTGCATTCGCTATCTCGTTGTTGACACTGGCACTTGGCTTTCCAGTAGAAAAGTACTGATTTCGCCTATCTCGATAGGCCAAGCTAATTGGGTGGACAAACTGCTGCCCGTCTCTATCACAAAAGTTCAAGTCGAGAACAGCCCCGACATCAGCACCCAAAAACCTGTCTCTCGACAGCAAGAAATTCGCTTACTTGAGTACTACGGCTATCCCTATTATTGGGGCGGTGACGGGATGTGGGGCGGGGGTGTGTATCCGAATATGATGTTAACGGGCTATGTCGGCTTAGCGTCTCCACCTGATGTCGAACATCCAGAAGTGGCTAAGACTAATGCACAAACTAAAGCCGAGCAACACCAAGATGACGACATTCATCTGCGTAGTTGTCAGGCAGTAATCGACTACCGCATTCATGCGACCGATGGTGACATTGGCCACATACAGGACCTGCTTATCGATGAAGAAACTTGGGCCATTCGATACCTGATAGTGAATACGAGTAACTGGTGGCTAGGTCATCAAGTGCTGATTCCTGCTGATTGGATCGAAGATGTGAGTTGGCCCGATGCCAAGGCGTCTGTCAATCTGACACGACAGGCAGTGAAAGACGCTCCGCCGTATAACCCAACGGTGCCAGTGGACCGTAAGACAGAAATGCATATTTACCATCATTATGGTCGCCCCAGTTATTGGCTGGATGACAAGAAACATGAAAGCATAAAATCCCCCCTAAAAGCACGTTAGACACAAACGACGATCATGTTAAGAGGTGCTAAATGTTAGTTGAAGCTATCTCTAAATCCACAGAATCATCTACAGAAGCGAAAAGTGTCGCTATTTTTGGTAGTGGTATTGCCGGGCTAACGGCAGCGCATGAATTTGCAAAACTTGGGTATAAAGTGAAGATATTCGAGGCGAATGCGGATGCAGGTGGTTTTTTTAGAAGTGCCAGAAGAAAAGAAGATCAGGGTATGCCTTCTGAATACTCTTGGCATGGAATGGGCCCTTGGTATAACAATTTTTTCGAACTCATCAAGGAGATCCCCTTTGATGAGCATTCCAGTCTCTATGACAACATTCTTTCTCGGCCAGTCGTATTCGGCTTGGCGCCTAACTCAGGTTCGGCTCACTTTGGTGACTCTCACTCCAGCAATGTCGATTTGGAGAACCTGTTTAGTATGACGACCAAAGAAAAATGGCTTTGGTGTTGGCTGATGGGAAAAGCATGGTGTTCAAATACGCGAAGTAGCCAAAAGTACAGCAACATCAACGCTAAAGAAGCTTGGCGACCTTATTTAGCAGCTTCAACACTGAGTACCTGGAGTTCCACTTTTGGCCCTTGGGTGGGCTCTGACTGGTGTCATGTTTCTTTCCATCATGTGGCGCATTTTTTCCGTAAGCAATTGGTCACTAAGTATTGCTATCGTCATCAAGCAGACAGTGAAGGCGGGTCATGGGAACACAAGGCCCGTACGGGATGGCTGCTTCTGAACGGGCCCAGCAGTGAGGTTTGGTTTGATAAGTGGGTCGATGACCTGAAGCAAAAGCAGGTTGAGTTTTATTGGCAGACCCCACTTCATCGTTTGAGTTTTGAAAATAACCGCATAACAGCAGCAGAACTGGACAATGGCGAAACCGTTCAGGCCGATATCTATGTCCTCGCACTGAATCCCTTTTCTGCGGCAGATATTCTAGACAGAACCCCGCTTCTTCAAAATCAACCGCAACTCAATCTTTTTAAATCCTTGGTACAACAGGGGCCGCATACCCAAGTGTCCTTTAGAATTGGCTTCAAAGAAAAAATGTCTTGGCCGCGAAAGCGATGCGCGCTGGTTATTTCAGACTCCGCTTTTAACCTGACACTTTTTGCTCAGGAACAAGCGTGGGGAGAGTCGAGTTATCTGGGAGAAGAGATCCAATCACTGTGGACTGTCACCGCTTATGTTTCAACAACCCTAGGCCCAGTTCATGGCCTTTGTTTGGAACAATGCACTGAGGAGCAATTCCTTGATGAAGTGTTATTTCAATTAAAGCAGTGTGATGCCCTAGATGAACTGGTGAAAAAGGCTAACGGCGGCAAAAGCTGGCAAGATTTTTCCATTGTAAAAATCAAAGTTTGGCATGAATGGGCGTTTTCTCCCGAAGGCATAACATCGGCGCAGCCCAAATGGGTGAATTCGACCCACACCCAGCAATATATGCCACAACAAAAGACATCAATATCCAACCTTGTTCTAGCAGGCGCTCACACCCAAACGACGGCGGATGTGTGGAGCATTGAGGCCGCGGTCGAGAGTGGCAAGCTTGCGGTAAAGGTTTTTGAGCCGCAACTTCAGGTCATTCCACAGTCGAACTTTCTGGTGTTGACCATCCTTGGGAAAATTGATGATGTGCTTTATTACTTCAAACTGCCTAACGTGTTGGATGTTGGCTTGGTATTAATAGTTTTGTTATCTGTGAGCGCCATCGCCTTTGGGATTGCCGGATAAAGCCTTGCTTATGTAAAAGACAAATAAAGCAGGGTGTATGAATGACCATGAGGAGAATGCTGGCTGACAAGGTAGAAGTGAATTGCCCAACAGCGATTCCTGACGTGGATTGGGCCATCCTCATCACCTTTTTCTGCTTGTGGACATGACGATCTATGCGTCATCTCCAAAATCAAGTGGGTGCAAGGAGTCCCTTTCTTAATTACTTTGGTTCACTCGAAATATTCGCCCTCCATAGCTCGTTCATAAGCTTAGAATCACTAGGCTTCTATCCACAGTGTCGGAGAGTGAATGCCATGGCACACCTGTATGGGTGATGTCAGGCTAACACTAAGAACACCGCAGCTGAACTAACAAGTCATGCAGCTCAATTTCCATAAAAAATAAGCCAAATGAAAAGGCGGCAGGTGAAATTCACCCTGCCGCCCTAATCCTTAATTACTTTCTTTCTAGCTTCTAGATGGCTTCTAGATACTTACTGCTTCGAAAGGCGTTGCAAAACCTAAAGTCGTCTTGCCTCGATCACACTATCGACTTGGGTCAGTTTCGATAACACTCGCGATAAACCATCGAGGTTATAAAGCTCCAGTTCCAACTCAATCGCGGCGGTCTGGTTTTTAGTATCCGATGACGAACTCATGGCCAGTACATTGGATTTTTCGGCCGCCAGCACTGAGGTTAAGTCGCGCAATAAACCACTGCGATCGTGCGCTAATACCCGCAGACGCATGCGATAACCGCCGGAGTAATTTTCGCCCCAGACCACATCGACACCGCGCTCTGGGTGAACCCGCATTAACTCTTTAACTTGTTCACAATCAGCGCGATGCACAGAAATGCCACGGCCCTTAGTGATAAAACCTAAGATCTCATCGCCGGGAACTGGCTGACAACAACGGGCGATATGGTTAAGCAAGTTACCCACACCGTTGACTTCAACCTGACCACGGCCACTGGAGGTCGGCTTATGTTGGCCTTTCTTGACTAATTCTTCGACGGCATCTTCTTCTGACACTTCGTCGAGTCGCAGACGGCTTTGAATATGGTTAACCACTTGATGCAGACGCACATCACCGCCGCCAATTGCCGCCAGTAAGTCATCCATGCTCGCCATATTAAAGCGCTCGACCGCAATGGCCGCGTCTTTAATTTTAAGGCTCACCCGCGCCAGTTCGGATTCGAGCATTTCTTTGCCGGCGACAATATTCTTGTCTCTGTCCTGCTGCTTAAACCAATGCTGAATTTTCGAACGCGCCCGCGAGGTACGGATATAACCTAAGTTAGGGTTAAGCCAGTCACGCTTAGGGTTGGGCTGTTTCGAGGTGATGATCTCGATACGCTCGCCCGTTTCAACCTGATAGGTGAACGGCACAATACGGCCATCGACCTTAGCACCAATACATTTATGTCCCACTTGGGAGTGAATGTAATAGGCAAAGTCGAGCACGGTTGAGCCCAGTGGCAAGTCGACAACTTCACCGCTTGGGGTGAACACATAGACTCTGTCTTCAAACACTTGGCTGCGCACTTCTTCGACCAAGTTGCCACTTTCGACCACGTCTTCCTGCCATTGCAGAATTTTACGCAGCCAGTTAATTTTTTCTTCGTAGCCGCTTTGCTTACCGGAATGATTGCCTTCTTTGTATTTCCAGTGCGCGGCCACACCCAGCTCTGCATCTTCATGCATGTCTTGGGTACGAATTTGAATTTCAACGGTTTTGCCCTCAGGCCCCACCACCACCGTATGAATCGATTGATAACCGTTAGGTTTTGGGTTAGCGACATAGTCGTCAAATTCCCGAGGAATATGGTGCCAAAGCGTATGCACCACACCTAACGCGCCATAACAATCCTGCAGACGTTCAGTCACGATACGCACGGCGCGCACGTCAAACAACTCATCAAATTTGAGGTGCTTGCCCTTCATCTTGCGCCAAATACTGTAGATATGTTTCGGCCGGCCGTAGACCTTAGCGCGAATTTGATCTTCATCTAATCTTTGTTGCAACTGACTGACAAACTTGTCGATAAAAACTTCACGATCCAGTCGTTTGCCATCTAATTGCTTAGCAATGTCTTTATAGGTATCTGGATGCAGGTAGCGGAAAGAAATATCTTCCAGCTCCCACTTTAATTGACCAATACCCAAACGGTTAGCCAGCGGCGCGTAAATATCGGCAATTTCACGGGCCAGCAGCACGCGAGTTTCTTCGTCGGCATTTTTCACCGCCCGTAGTAAACACACACGCTCGGCAAGCTTAATCACCACAGCGCGCACATCTTCAACCATAGCCAATAACATGCGGCGGATATTGTCGATTTGCGGCTCGGTTGAACGACTATTAGGATTGATTTTCAAGGCGCCAATCGCGTTCATGGTCACGACACTCGCGACTAAACGCGCCAGCGGCTCACCAAATTTCTCTTGGATGGCTTCTTCGGTCAATAACCCAGCATCGAGCACCACAAACAAAATTGCCGCCTGCAGGGTTTCAATGTCCATGTTTAGCGGTGCGAGGATTTCGATCATCTCTCGAGCACGTTCGAGCAGTTCTCTCTTCGCCGCAGGACTCTTGGCTGGTAAGGCGTCAATCTGCCCTATCAAAGAGAGCAGCATCTGCGCTTCATCGGCATGACCGACATAGCGAGCTACCCAATCTTCTAAGTGAAAATCGGGATCATTAAAGTGCGCTTCGCGAACAGAGACCATCTAATTTATTTCCTTATCCGTGCTCAGAGAGAAAGTGGGCACCACTTCAGCTCTCCTATCTTCAGCATTGGCGCGAACTTGTCAAACCCAACCGACGTAATAATCACATTTTTTACGTTATTCAAACGCTTTGCTTACTTTGCCAGCGCAAATTACTTGGTTAATTCAAACAGTGCCATGGCTTCGATATGGTGTGTTTGTGGGAACATGTCGATAAGTCCCAATTGCTGTAATCGGTAACCGCGCTCTAACAGTACAGCGCTATCGCGAGCCAAGCTCGCAGGATTACAAGATACATACACGACTTTGCGCGGCTTCATTTTCTTTAGCCATTGCAAGCTTTCAAATGCCCCCGCACGAGCGGGATCAAGCAGTAATTTATCAATCTTGCCCATCCAAGGCTCAAGGGATAAATCCGCACTTAAATCGCCGTGGTAAAAGGTCAGTTTATCCAGATTGTTAGCTTTCGCGTTCACCCGTGCCTGAGTCACCATTTCGGCAACCCCTTCGACGCCAATCACATCCGCGCCCATTTTCGCTAAGGGCAAACTGAAATTACCCATGCCGCAGAACAAATCCAAAATGCGCTCATCAGGTGCTGGCGCTAACCAATCCATCGCTTGAGCGACCATGGCCTTGTTAATCTGTCCGTTCACTTGCACAAAGTTACCAGGGGTGAAACTTAAGCTCACCGCATCCGACTGCGCATTTTCATCTAGCAATTGATAAACAGGTAACACTAACTCAGCGCCGACGCCTTGGAATTGCCCTTCGTTGTCCTGCAGACAAATATGGATCTGATGCAGCTCAGCAAAGACTGACAACTTAGCGAGATCTTTATCGTTTAGCGCCTTAGTGATACGCAGCACAGCGAAGTGACCATTATCGGCGGCAATTAACTCAAGATGACCTAAGCTGGCTTTAGCCGACAATTGGTTCAGCAACTTAGCAAAGGGTACGATCAAGTCCGATAACGGCTTAGCTAACACCAGACATTGACTGATTGGCACCACATTACTGCTACTGGCGGCGCGAAAGCCTAAACTTAAGTGCTTGGTATTTTTATCAAATAAAGTTGCAAGACGGGCGCGGCGACGATAATGCCAACCTTCCCCCGTGAGTGCGGGCGATAAAGCACCGCCTTCAGTGCCAGCAAACTTAGCCATAATATCCAGCAACGCGGCTTCTTTATGCTCACGCTGACCCGATAATGACATATGCTGTAAGTCGCAGCCGCCGCAGGTGTGGTAGTGTGGACACTCAGGCTCGACGCGCTCAGGACTTGATGAATCGACTTTAATCAACTTGGCACGGGCATAATTTTTCTTTTGCTCGGTGAGCTGTACCGTCACGGTTTCATCGGGCAAAGCGCCAGGGATAAACACGACTTTACCTTGATGTTGTGCTATACCAGCACCTAAGTGATCGAGCTGTTCTACGCTCAGCGATAACTTAGCCGACAACTGTTTGGAACTATTTGGTTTTGCTTTAAAAAATTGCGCCATTTCGGCCTCTAAATCAATAAAATACTGGCAAAGACCGCCCTCTTTCTGGCAGTCTTATAAAATTATCTTAGTCTCTGTCACAGGAAACACCGCCGCTGCTATGAACCCTGTCAACAACATGACCAAATACAGCCTACGTTCTTGGGTTCTTGTGCTGGCGCTCGCGCCAACAATCTTGGTCGGTATCCTTCTGGGCAGCTACTTTACCATAAACCGTTTTTATGAGCTCGAAGATACGCTCGTCGAACAGGGCAGCAATATTATAGAGCCCCTGTCGATTGCCAGTGAGATCGGCTTAGTGGCGAATGATCGCGAGGCGACCAAACGCTTACTCGCGGCGGCGCAGCTCAACAAATCCACCTTAGTAAAATCCATCGCGATTTTCGATGCTAATAATCAACTCTTTGTGACCTCCCACTATCACAAAGACTTTGAGATTATGCGCTACAAAGAAGCCCTCAACACGCTGCATAAAACCGAAATTGAACATGTGGACGACAGCCTTATTTTACGGACGCCCATTTTTGCCACAGGCCCCATTGCTGCTCCCGCTAATTACGATATCCAGACAGATGATGGTCATCTTTTAGGTTATATCTCGATAATAATCAATAAAGAACGCGCCTTGTTAGAGCAACATAGAGCCGCAGTCGCCGCCTTTATTATCGTGTTGATCGGCGTGCAGTTAAACCTGCTATTTACTTTCCGGCTAGTGAAAAACGTCACTCAGCCCATTACTGAAATGGTGCGCGTCGTCGCTAAAATCCGTGAAGGTAAATTAGACGCCCGCTTAGATGGCAACTTGATTGGTGAGCTGGACTTACTCAAACGCGGCATCAATGCCATGGCAGGTTCGTTGTCAGAATACCATGATGAGATGCAGCAAAATATCGACCAAGCAACGTCGGATCTGCGGGAAACCTTAGAGCAGATTGAAATCCAAAACGTCGAGCTGGATTTAGCTAAAAAACGCGCCCTAGAAGCCAGCCGAATTAAATCTGAATTCTTAGCGAATATGTCCCACGAGTTACGTACGCCACTCAATGGTGTTATCGGTTTTGCGCGGCAATTAGTCAAAACACCATTGCATTCGAGCCAAGTCGATTACATCAAGACCATAGAACGCAGCGCCACTAACCTGCTGGGTATCATCAACGACATTCTCGACTTTTCTAAACTCGAAGCCGGTAAAATGGTGTTAGAAAACATGCCCTTCGGCCTTAGGGAAACCATAAGCGATACTATTACCTTGATCTCCGGCAGCGCCCAGGCCAAAGGCCTAGAACTCGTCGTCGATATCGCCCCCAACGTGCCCGACAATGTCAATGGCGATGCCATGCGCGTATGCCAAATCATCAATAACTTGGTTGGTAACGCGATTAAATTCACTGACTCTGGCAGCGTGATGGTCAAAATCGAACTGCAGAGCCAGTCGGATGAACAAGTGGTACTGCGCTGTGATGTGGTCGACACAGGTATTGGTATCGATGAAAGCCAACAGGACTTTTTATTCCAAGCCTTTGGCCAAGCAGACTCGTCGATTTCGCGCCGCTTTGGTGGCACCGGCTTAGGTTTAGTGATCACTAAACGTTTAGTGAATCAAATGGGCGGCCAAATCGGCTTTACTTCATCCCCAGAAAAAGGCTCAAACTTCTGGTTCAGTTTGCCGCTCGGCTTAGGTCAATTCCAAATCGGTGACTCACTGCCGCTCGAAAAACTCAAAGACAAAACTATACTGTTTTACGAACCGCGAGTACTCACCCACGCAGTATTAAGCCGCCAATTGAATCAATGGGATACAAAAGTCACCCATCATCAGCATATCCCAAGCTTGTTGACTACGCTCACCACGGCTGAAGCGCCATACGACTATGTTCTCTTGAGTTGCCATGGGTTTAGCGATTCAGCACAACTGGTAAGTACACTAAACTTAGCGAAGACCAAAACAGATTGCCTTATAGTGCTATACGATTGTCAAGAACAGGATGCCTTAACCCAATTTATTCGCCCGAATGCCGATGTGGTCTTGTCTCTGCCCGTCAGTGAGCATCAGCTTGCGCGCAACTTACTCTATCCACCGATGGAGTACGACATCATAGCCCCTGCGACAATATCCACACCGGTAGCTCGCCAATCCTTAACCGTGCTAGCGGTAGATGATAACTTTGCCAACTTAAAACTGATTGATACTTTACTCAGCGAATTAGTGACGACTGTGGTTGCCGTCAACTGCGGTGATGAGGCAGTTAAACAGGCGAAGACTCGCACCTTCGACTTGATCTTTATGGATATCCAAATGCCTGGCACAGATGGCATTAGCGCCACGAAGCAAATTCGCCAAGGCTCGATGAACCGCAACACGCCGATAATTGCCGTGACAGCCCATGCCATTGCCGAAGAACGCGAACTGATTTTAGGCAGTGGTATGGACGGATATTTACCTAAACCTATTGATGAAGCGGCGCTCAAAGACATTATTCATCGCTGGATCACTCGACCTAAGTTCACCCATTTTGACCTGCATACGCTGAACTGGGATTTATGCTTAACCCAAGCCAATCACAAGGCCGATCTCGCCTTAGATATGCTCAGAATGTTGCTCGACTCATTGCCGCAAACCGTGGCGACGATTCAAACGGCGCTAAGTCAAAACGATCACCCAATCATGCTCAGTACTATCCATAAGCTGCATGGTGCGAGCTGCTACTGCGGCGTGCCAACAACCCAAAGGTTATGCCAAGAAATTGAATCGGCACTAAAACGTGAAACATCGGTTGAAGATCTCGAACCCGAAATACTAGAGTTACTTGATGAGTTAACTAAGGTAGAATCTGCGGCAAATCAAGTGATATCACAGCTATCAGCGGAAATAACAGATGACCAAAAAAACGGGCTTCTTTAAACGTCTCAAGGCGTTAACACTGCCACAAAAACAACTCTTTGCCACTGCACTTTGCCAACGTATGTTGCCCAACTATCAACTGTTTTCCGAAGTCTGTGAGTTTGGCGATCCTACTGTGTTGAGTACCGCATTAGAACTGTTGTGGCAATCCCAGTACGACTCCAAGCTCAAATTCAATGTCGATGTGCATCTGCAACGCCTGGAAGATAACACCCCAGATCCTGCTGATTTTGAAGCCTATGGCGTCTATCCTGCCATGGATGCTGTGGTCGCCATATCGACCTTACTGGGTGCGATTCAAGGCAAAATTGAAGAAGACATAGTCAATATCAGCAAATTATCATCCAGCACAGTGGCTAACTACATCGAAGCGATCAGCGATGTCGATTTGGTGGATGAAGCATTAGATGATTTCGTTTTCGCCCATGAAGTCATGGAAGAAGAGAAAGAATTACAAAATTCTCTGCTGGAAATTATTGAAGAAAATCCGAAGATCACAGCGGAACTGGTCAAAGGCTTACGCAAAGACATTATCGAAGCTGGCGTATCAAATATCGGTATCAGCGTCGCTTAATTGATGGGGGTGCTTGGGGTTACTCAAGCACCTATTATCCATGCAGAATAAGAAAGGGATCATCGTTTTACACCCTCACCAACGAATCCCGTCAAAGATATCCAGTTGCTATAAATAGCATCAATAAAGATTGAGTTATTCCAATGAGAAAGATTGTTTATCAAGGATTTATCTTAACCAATAGCGAAGGACGAACCGACAGTTGGAAACTGACCATCAAAGATCAACAGCGTATCGGTTCTTTATTTGAACTACGGCGTTTAGTGGGATACTTCTTAGAACTCGGCATACTGCCCGCGACACGCTCCAGCCTGCAAGACGCAAAACAAACTCAAAACACCATGAGCAAAAACACCGTAAAACCTAAAAGACGCTAAAAATCAGTTCCCTTATTAAAGAATAACTCGGTTAAATCAACGCATAGAGAATAACTCTGGCGCCTTTGACTGCATAAACTCAATAAAGACTCTTACCTTTAGCGGCTGCTGGCTGCGCTGATGATATAAAATCGAAATTCGCCTCTGTTCGCCAATCCATTCAGGCAGTAATACTTTGAGTTTTCCCTCTTTAATCTGCTGTTTTACAAATAGTTCAGGACCATACAAGATCCCGCCATGGCCTAAGGTCGCCTGAATCGCTCCGTGTAAATCCGTGAGGGTGAGCTTAGTCGGGCCATTAAAATAAAAAGACTCGCCGCTTGGATGCTTTAAATGCCAATTAAACAGCGGCCAGACTTTTATCAGTTGATGGGCTTCAAGATCATCGGGATGCTCAAGTTTAGGTGCCTGAGCCAAATATTCTGGTGTGGCAAACAGGCAATAGTCGAGCTCGCCTAAGGTACTCGACACCCAAGAAGAATCAGGCTGAGCACCGCCAACAATCGCCACATCTATGCCTTTGTCGATCAAATCCACTAACTCATTACTCTGGGAAATGTGCAAACGGATATCAGGATACAAACGGCCAAACTCATTCAATGCTTGAATAAACACAATGGAAATAATCGAAATCGGCGCGGCGATGCGCAAAGTTCCCTCGGGTTTATCACTGCCTAAACCACTTAGTTCATCAAATTGAGCAACCACACTCTGGTAGCGTTGAAAGAGCGCCAGCCCTTCCTCTGTCAGTCGCAACTTGCGGGTGCTGCGCATAAAAAGCTGTTTATCGAGCTTCTCTTCCAACTTCGCTAACTTGCGGCTCACAGTGGCGATGGGCATATCGAGCTCTTTCGCCGCCTGCGAAAAACTGCCCGCATTGACTAAATGCACAAAAAGATAGACAAGTTGTAGTTCAGCGCCTAAATCATCACTCATTGCATATCCTAATTTCACATATTGGGTATTGACGTTAAAACGCTAAATTCACTAAGTGATTGTGTTTTAAACATTGAATTATTCACTTATACGACCATAGCGCAATAGCCTTAGATTGAAATGGTATGTTATTTTGTGGCGAGTTTTACTGCGCTGGCGCTAAATCTGGCTCTAAAGTGACATAAAAAGAAGCAAGTGCTGTAACTCTGGCCACCAAGAATCATAGCAACAGTAAAATGACGACGGTGGGCGAGTTTATTCAAATTTAATCGTAAGGATGAGTGAGGGAAATGACCATTTTAACCCCTCTGTTTGCCGTCTTCGGGATCATGTTGCTCGGTACACTAGTGCAAAAACTAAAACTCTTGCCCGTCGATACGGATCAAGTGCTAAACCAATATGTCTACTATATTGCGTTCCCTGCGATCATGCTTATCGCCCTCGCCCAGCAGCCGATTGACGAGATTTTGCAATGGGGATTTATTGCAGGCTACAGCACAGCTATGGTAATCACTTATCTTGTCTGCCTTGGGCTATCGCTGATCGCTAACCCTAAACAGCATGCGGTTGCCGCTATTCGAGCCCTCAATGCCACCTTTGGTAATACGGCATTTATTGGTATTCCACTGCTCATCATCCTCTTTCCGCAGCAACAAAGTGCCTTAGTCGCCGCCGCGATTGCCAGCTTATTATCCGTGCTGATGTTTGCCGTCGCCTTAGTCTCGATGGAACTGGCCACTAACACCCAAAGACAACACCACGCCTTAGTCATAATGGCGATGGCGGTAGGTAAAAACCCTATCGTTATTGGTAGCTTAATTGGCGTCGGCATTTCGGCGCTAGAGATAAAACTGCCGTCAGGGCTGGCGCTAATGATCCAGCAAATAGGCAATACCTCAAGCCCCTGCGCCCTATTTGCTATCGGCATGGTACTCGCCAAAGCAATGCGCTACCAGAAAGATAGCAGCGTATTTAGCCCCAAGAATTTTATCGAATTGAGCCTTATCAACCTCTTCAAGCTGGCTATCCAACCGACACTCGTCTACTTTATGCTTAAGCGTTTTGGCGTAAATGGTGACTACCTGATCATGGGCGTGATCTTGAGCGCACTGCCCACCGCGGCTAGCGTGTACTTACTTGCCCAGCGTTATAACACTCAGGCTTCTACCAGTGCTCAAGGCATTCTATTTGGCACCTTAGTCACTTTCTTCAGTTTACCTATCTTAGAAAGCTTAGTAAGAACCTATGCATAATCAGTTAATTAAAAATATTTACTGCCACTAATGCCGATTATTCACCCAAGCCACTTTACTGTATATAAAATCAGTATATACTGTTTATCAATACAGTGGTTTGGTATGTTTTTCGACAGGAATTCACTATGCTTTGCCAACTCAGCATTAATAACTTCGCTATCGTCCGTTTTTTAGAACTGGATTTTCGCCCCGGTATGACCAGCATCACAGGTGAAACCGGTGCAGGTAAATCGATTGCCATCGATGCGCTAGGCCTATGCCTAGGCAATCGCGCCGATGCCAGCAGTGTTCGTCCCGGAGCCAATAAAACCGAGGTCAGCGCCCGCTTTTCCTTGGATGATATTCCACTGGCAAAACGTTGGTTAGAAGATAACGATCTTGAACTCGATGATGAGTGCATTCTACGTCGGACTATTGGTAGCGATGGCCGTTCACGCGCCTACATCAATGGGAATCCAGTGCCGCTGACGCAGCTAAAATTACTGGGTCAGTTGCTTATCGGTATTCACGGTCAACATGCGCACCATGCAATGTTAAAAAGTGAACATCAACTCACCCTGCTCGACAGTTATGCCAACCACAGATTGCTTATAGATACGGTTGCCGCTAGCTTTCAACGCTGCAAGCAAATTGAGGCCGATCTAAAACAACTCGAAGCCTCCCAGCATGAACGTATTGCCCGTAAGCAATTAGTGCAATATCAAGTAGAAGAACTCGATGAGTTTGATCTTAAAGTTGATGAGTTCGATGAGATTGAGCAAGAGCACAAACGTCTGGCTAATGGCACTGAGTTGATTGATACCTGTCAGGCGAGCTTAGATATACTCACAGAGGGCGAAGAGAACAATATAGAGTCGCTACTCAACCGAGTCGTTTCCCTCGCCGAAGATCTGCAAAGCTACGATCCCGCATTAAGCAATATCAACACTATGCTCAATGATGCCTTAATCCAAGTGCAAGAAAGTGCAGGCGAATTACAGCACTATTTGAGTAAACTTGAACTCGATCCAACCCACTTTGCCTATTTAGAAGAACGGCTATCAAAAGCCATGCAACTGGCGCGTAAGCATCATGTTAGCCCGAATAAACTGGCCGAGCATCATTTAGCATTAAAGGCTGAGCTAAGCACCTTAGACAGTGATGAAAGTAAACTTGAAGAAATTCAGATTCAAGTCGAGGCAAGTAGAGCCGCTTATCTTAGCAATGCGCAAAAGCTCAGCCAAAGCCGTGCCCGCTATGCTAAAGAACTCGACAAACTGGTGACTCAGTCAATCCACGAACTGAATATGCCTAAGGGTAAATTTACGATCGAAGTCAATTTCCACCCCGAGCAAATGTCAGCCAATGGCAGTGACAATATCGAATTTATGGTAACCACTAACCCTGGCCAACCTTTGCAACCGATTTCGAAAGTCGCGTCTGGCGGTGAGCTCTCACGGATAGGGCTAGGGATCCAAGTGATTACCGCGAAGAAAGTTGCCACACCGACATTAATTTTCGATGAGGTGGATGTCGGGATTTCCGGCCCCACCGCAGCAGTGGTGGGCCGCATGTTACGCAGCTTAGGGGAATCGACCCAAGTACTGTGCGTGACTCACTTGCCGCAAGTTGCGGGCAATGGTCATCAACACATGTTCGTCGATAAATTTAATAAGGCAGGCAGTACTGAGACCACAATGAAATCGCTCGATCGTGAGCAGCGTATCCAAGAGCTTGCAAGACTGTTAGGTGGCGATACTATCACCAGCAATACCCTCGCGAACGCAAGGGAACTGCTGCAATAGTAGTATGGTTTAGATAACGAATGAGGTAGCTAAACGCTTGAATCTACACACTCTAGATCACAAGCTAAGGGGCCATATCAAAAACTAAGGGTTAGTTGTTGGAGATGTTAACTAACATGCCGGGTTAACTATCATGTTAGGTTAACGATAATGTTAGCTAACACACCAGACTAGCCCTTGCAGACAAATAAATGAAAACACGCCCGCTAACACATCGTCAATCATAATGCCAAAGCCACCATGAACTTTGGCATCGAGCCATCGAATAGGCCAAGGTTTGATGATGTCGAAAAAGCGAAATAGACCAAAGCCGACTAACAACCAACCCCAACCTGCTGGTGCCGCTATCATAGTGATCAGTAGCCCAACCACTTCATCCCACACAATCGCACCGTGATCGTGTACCCCCATATCTTGAGCGGCTTTACCGCAGATATAAAATCCCGCAAATGCGCTCAATAAAGTTAAGCCGATATACCAAGTGAGCGGTAATGGCGCCATCAATAAATAGAGGGGAATGGCTGCTAAGGTACCGAAAGTACCAGGCGCTTTAGCGGCGAGTCCGCTACCAAAACCGAGTGCCAAAAAGTGGACAGGATTTTTTAATGACAGGCGCGTTAGCACCTGATCCTTTGACAACCATTTCATTAACATGCTCTTCGCTTAAAAATGCTCGAAACCGTGATACGGCGGCGTAAACGGCTCACCATTGAGTTGCAACTTGAGCTTACTGCCTGCACAAATTTGTCCTACGCGAACAAACTTTGCTCCTGCATGGCTTAATGCCGTCTCAAGCGCGCCTTTTTGCGCCTCAGGAACGGTGAACAGCAGTTCATAATCTTCGCCCCCAGTTAGCGCATAACCTAAGGCATGCTCCTCGCTGACGGTATCTTGCATCGCGCGTGAAAGCGGGATGCAATTAACGTCCACCACAGCACCGACTGCCGAAGCCTTAAGCACATGACCGATATCCGAGATAAACCCGTCGGAAAGGTCGATAGCACTGGAGGCAAGCGAACGCAAAGCTTGGCCCGCTAAAACTCTTGGTGTTGGACGATAATGGCGATTAATCAGGAATTCTTTATGCTCGGCTCTAGCCTGTTGCGCGCCTCGAATGATATCCAGACCTAAGGCCGAATCTCCGAGCGTGCCCGTGACATAAATCCAATCACCCGCTTTAGCACCATGACGAGTGAGTGCCTTACCCTGTGGGACTTGGCCGTGCACTGTGATATTAATCGCCCGTGGGCCACGAGTCGTATCGCCGCCAATTAAGGCGATGCCATAGTAATCGGCCGCTTCAAATAAACCTTCGCTAAAACCACTGAGCCAAGTTTCATCGACTTCGGGTAGCGTCAAGGCAAGCGTCATCCACGCGGGTTCAGCGCCCATGGCAGCCAGATCAGATAAATTTACCGCTAAAGCTTTGTAACCTAAGGCAGCGGGAGGCATATCGGGGAAGAAATGGACATTTTCGACTAAGGTGTCACAGGAGATAGCAATCGACTTGTTTTCTGCAGGTTGCACTAAAGCGCAATCGTCACCGATGCCAAGCTTCACATCACGGCGAGTGGGGCCGCGGTTGCTAAAATAACATTCAATTAATTGGAATTCTTTCACTGTACAGTTTGGCACGACTTACATCGGCCACCTTTGTTAGCAATGAAAAACGGTATCCTAAGATACCGTTTGTCTTTATTACTTGCGTGCAACCAGTTTGTCGAGCAGTCCGTTCACAAACTTATGACTCTCGTCCGCACCGAAAGCTTTTGCCAACTCAATCGCTTCGTTAATCGCGACCTTATATGGCACATCTTTACGGAAAGTCAGCTCATAGGTCGCTAAACGAACTATGGCTTTCTCTACTGGAGACACTTCATCAATCGGGCGTTCCAGATGCGGGATGATCAGCTCATCCAATTGGGTTTTCTTCGTTGCAACGCCTGAAAATAGCTCACGAAAATAAGCTACATCAACACCGTCGAGACTTTGTTCAGTTAAAAACTCATGCTCGACATCGGCAATATTATTCCCGCTTAGTTGCCATGAATAAATGGCTTGAACGGCTAAACGGCGGGCCTTGCGGCGCTCAGAAGGCTTCATTATTTTTCCTACTATAACAACTGTTGTTCAAGTTCTTGCAGAACATTGACCATTTCAAGCAGGCTTAGAGCAGCTTCGCCGCCTTTGTTACCCGCTTTGGTACCTGAACGTTCAATCGCTTGTTCAATGGTATCAGTGGTCAAAACACCGAAAGCAACAGGCAGATCAAATTCTAAAGCAACTTGAGCTAGACCTTTATTACATTCGCCTGCAACAAAATCAAAATGAGGAGTACCACCACGGATCACCGCACCTAATGCGATAATACCGTCGAATTTACCACTGGCAGCTACGCGACGCGCAGCTAGCGGCAACTCAACCGCACCTGGTACACGGACAACAGTGATATTGTCGTCGCTGACTTGGCCAAAACGTTTCAGCGTGTCAAGTGCACCTTCAAGCAAGCTCTCAACTAAAAAGCTGTTGAAACGCGAAATTACAATCGCAACTTTGGCATTTTTCGCTTCGATATTACCTTGAACTACGTTCATTATCTTACCTAATTTAGCTAAAGCACCCAGCTCGGGGCGAAAAGTGGCGACATGATATCACAGCCAATTGCCCAGAGCCCTATGCAAATTATCAGAAATTGTTAATTTTACTTCAGTGTAACTTTGGGTTTCAGTCCGCCACATACTCAGTCACTTCAAGGCCAAAGCCTGAAAGTGAGTGGTAGCGTTTAGGCGAGCTGAGCAGGCGCATCTTAGTCACACCAAGGCTGGCGAGAATTTGCGAACCCACACCCACACGGCGCGACGTCCCCTGCCATTTTGCAGAAGCAGGCGCTTGGCCTTGATCTTCAGCTTCAAAGGCTTTCACCTTAGAAAGGATTTCACAGGGATGTTCTTGATTACCGAGTAAAACCAATACACCACCTTCTGCAGAAATACGCTCCATCGCCTTTTCGAGTGGCCAGCTGCGTTGCTGATCGCGCTCTGAGTGGAGTAAATCGTTGAAGGTATTTTGCAAATGCACGCGCACCAAACAATCTTCTTTCACCTCACCTTTGACTAAGGCAAAGTGCAGTTGATTGTCGATAGTGTCTCTGAAGGTCACCATGTCGAACTCACCGAAACGGGTCGGTAATTTGCATTTAGCTTCACGCACAACCGTGGTTTCTTTGGTGTTGCGATACTCGATTAAAGCCGCGATAGTGCCGATTTTGATGCCATGCAACTCGGAGAAAATCTCCAAATCTGGGCGACGTGCCATAGTGCCGTCTTCGTTCAAAATTTCAACGATAACGCCCGATGGCTCAAGTCCCGCAAGACGGGCTAAATCACAGCCAGCTTCAGTGTGGCCTGCGCGGGTTAATACGCCGCCGTCCTGTGCCATTAACGGGAAGATATGCCCTGGTTGCACTAAATCAGACGCTTTAGCCTCTTTAGCCACAGCCGCTTTCACCGTTACAGCGCGATCGTGGGCCGAAATACCGGTAGTCACACCTTCCGCCGCTTCAATAGAAACCGTAAAGTTAGTCGAGAACTGGGCGTTATTATTCGTCACCATTAAAGGCAAGTTTAACTGCTGGCAACGGGCTTTAGTCATGGTCTGGCAAATCAGCCCACGGCCATATTTCGCCATAAAGTTAATCGCTTCTGGCGTGACCATTTCGGCCGCCATGATCAAATCACCTTCGTTTTCTCTGTCTTCGTCATCCATCAAAATAACCATTTTGCCTTGACGAATATCTTCGATGATCTCTTCTATACTGTGCAGCGCCATTGTAGGACCTTATGATTTTGCTGTTATTATGAAATTCTATACCTAAATAACCTAAGCTGCCGATAAGCTTAAGTTAAATAATCTGCTCCTGTGCACTAACGCACAAAGCCGGCACGGGCTAACATTTCCATGGTGACGCCACCGCTCTTGCTGTCCTTGCCATCATAATTCATCAAGCGTTCAAGATAACGGGCGATTAAATCTACTTCGATATTCACCTTATCGCCCGCTTGCAGGTCGATTAAGGTGGTTTCACCTGCGGTATGGGGCACTATGGTCAAGCGGAATCGACTGCCGTCCACTTCGTTCACCGTCAGACTCACGCCGTCAATGGTAATGGAACCTTTGTGGGCTATGTAACGCCCAAGCTCTGCGGGTGCGGCTAACCAAAACTCGATGGCTTGCCCACGCACTAAGCGTTGCTCAACCGTTGCAATACCGTCCACATGGCCGCTGACCATATGGCCACCTAAACGCGTGGTGGGAGTAACGGCCTTTTCAAGATTCACCTTAGTGCCCACTTTATAGTTGGCAAACCCGGTTAGACTCACTGTTTCGGCTGAAACATCAGCCACATAACCGTCGGCTAGTTGCTGCACAACCGTTAAGCATACGCCATTGGTGGCAATACTGTCGCCTAAACGCACATCGGTTAAATCCAGTTTGCCGCTCGCGACGGTAAGGCGAATATCATCGCCTTTACGCTCCAGTTTGCGCAGGGTGCCAACGGCTTCAATAATCCCAGTAAACATGGTTAACTCACTTAATTAAATAAAGAAGTAATAAGGCATAAGACTCAAGGTTAAACGGTTATCTTGCTCCAATTCGATTTAGATAAAGAGGTATCAAGCTTAACGCTCAAGGTTAAACGGGTATCTGGCCCTAATTTGCGCTCATCGACCAAAGTGAGTGCAGGAATGTGTGCCATGGTTTGATAATCGGGCAATTGCAGCAAATTACGCCCATGCCCACCGAGGATTTTCATCGCTTGATATAGCACTAACTCATCGGCCAGCCCCTCTGCTAAAAATGCGCCCGCTAAGGTTGCACCCGCTTCCACCAACACGTGATTACAGCTTTGGCCTAAATAGCTTAATAGTTCAGGCAATGAGACGCGACCTTCAATTGCAGGTAACAGGAGGCAACTCACATGGGAGGGCAATTGTGCTTGAAACTCTGCGGGATAAGCCACGGTCGAGACCAAGAGTATCGGCGATACAATAGCCAAACATGCAGCAGATAACGGCAAACGGGCGTGACTATCGAGTATGACTCTTAATGGCTGCAGTAATTGCGCCTCGGTTACACTGTCTTTTAAGCTGCCAAGTTCCTGATAACGCACATTGAGTGAGGGATCGTCCGCCAGTATGGTTTCAATTCCCGTGACCAGTGCACAAGAACGTAAACGTAATCGCTGCACGTCGCGGCGAGATTCTGGACTAGTTATCCATTTAGACACACCGTTAGACAGCGCGGTTTTACCATCAAGACTCGCAGCCAATTTGACAGTGACTCTGGGTAAACCTGATTCCATACGCTTCATAAAGCCTAAATTCAAGGCATAGGCTTCATCGCGATGTAATCCCACATCCACTTCAATGCCGGCGTCGCGCAGCATTTGAATGCCACGACCACCTACTTGCGGATTAGGATCTTCCACCGCCACTACTACACGTTTAACGCCAATATTGATCAGCGCCAAGGCGCAGGGCGGCGTGCGGCCATAATGGCTGCAGGGCTCTAAAGTGACATAGGCCGTTGCGCCGCGGGCGCGTTCGCCAGCCATACGTAGCGCATGCACTTCGGCGTGGGGTTCACCCGCTTTTTGATGATAACCTTCACCGATGATTTGATTATCTTTAACGATAACGCAGCCCACACAGGGATTGGGTCTTGTGGTGTAAAAGCCTTTGCGCGCCAATTGAATCGCGCGGCTCATCATTTGGGTATCGAGTACGGACCAACTTATGTTCAAGCTCATGTTCAACCCTGTTGTTAAAGGTTTCGGCTTTCACCAGTCTTACAAACCTGTCTTTTAAATTTGTGCTTTCACGCCAATCGCTCGTACACGTCTGCCTTGTCGGCGACAAAACTCAATGACTACTTTTGCAGCTTGGCGATGGCTTCGCCAAATTCAGACACGTCTTCAAAGGCGCGGTACACAGAAGCGAAACGAATGTAGGCGACTTTATCTAGGCTCATCAATTGCTCCATCATTAAGTTACCCACCATTTCTGACGGCACTTCCCGCTCGCCAGTGGCGCGCAGAGTAGACTTGATTTTGCTGAGTGCTTGCTCTATTTCATCCATAGATACGGGGCGTTTTTCAACGGCGCGCAACATGCCACCTTGGAGTTTTTCTTCATCAAAGGGTTGGCGTGAACCATCGCGCTTAATCACCCTAGGCATAACTAATTCGGCGCCTTCGAAGGTGGTAAATCTTTCATGACATTCGGTGCATTCTCGGCGACGGCGCACTTGGTGGCCTTCTGCCACTAATCGGGAATCGATGACTTTAGTATCTGTCGCGCTACAAAATGGACAATGCATTGAGCCTCCTGCCAGTGAATGGTGGTAAAGCGTTAATGGCTTTACCTGTTAAATCTCAGTCAAACGCAATGGATTTAAACCTAAGATTTTACCAATAAAAATGGCCGCGAGATGCGGCCATGAGATTTTATCCTATTTATGGGCTGAGGTTAACTACCTGAGCTTAACAACCTAATGTTAAGTGCCTGATGCTAAATACCTGATGTTAAGTGCCTGATGCTAAATACCTGATGTTAAGTGCCTGATGCTAAATACCTGATGTGATAAGTATCAAGTCTGTCGGCGGTCAATCTCGGCCCTTCATCTACTAAGCGTAGATGCATAGGCAAATTAGCCGTAAACAGGGAAACGTGCGCAAAGTGCCAATACTTGGCCTTTCACACGTTCAATCACAGCAGGATTGTTCGCATCATCAAGGATGTCACAAATCCAGCCCGTCAGCTCTTTCGATTCCGCTTCTTTAAAGCCGCGACGCGTAATGGCTGGCGTACCGATACGCACACCTGAGGTCACAAAGGGTGAACGTGGGTCATTTGGCACTGAGTTTTTGTTCACAGTAATGTTAGCGCTACCTAAAGCGGCATCGGCTTCTTTACCCGTTAAGTCACGACCAATCAGGTCAACTAGCATTAAGTGGTTGCTGGTTCCGCCAGAGACGATTTTGTAACCGCGCTCAAGGAACACTTCAACCATAGCTTTAGCGTTATTAACCACTTGCTGTTGGTACACTTTAAATTCTGGCTCTAGGGCTTCTTTGAACGCAACCGCTTTACCTGCGATAACGTGCATCAATGGGCCACCTTGACCGCCTGGGAATACCGCAGAGTTCAACTTTTTGTACAAGTCTTCATCGTCAGCAGCAGATAGGATCACGCCACCACGGGGACCCGCTAAGGTTTTGTGGGTCGTAGATGTCACAACGTGCGCGTGTGGTACTGGGTTTGGATAAACGCCCGCAGCAATAAGACCGGCAACGTGCGCCATGTCGACAAATAAATAAGCACCGATTTTGTCTGCGATTTCACGCATTTTTGCCCAATCAACGATACCTGAATAGGCAGAGAAACCGCCGATCATCATCTTAGGCTTATGTTCTAAGGCAATACGCTCCATCTCGTCATAGTCAATTTTGCCAGACTCGTCGATACCATAAGGAATGATGTTGTACAGTTTGCCAGAGAAGTTAACCGGTGAACCGTGGGTCAAGTGACCACCGTGGGCTAAGTTCATGCCCAGTACGGTATCGCCAGGTTTTAACAATGCCATGTAAACCGCGCTGTTTGCCTGTGAACCTGAATGAGGTTGTACGTTAGCGTAAGTTGCGCCAAACAGTTCTTTCGCACGTTCAATCGCTAAGGTTTCAACTACGTCCACATACTCACAACCACCATAGTAACGCTTGCCTGGATAGCCTTCAGCGTACTTATTGGTTAACTGTGAACCTTGCGCTTCCATCACGCGTGGACTGGTGTAGTTTTCAGAAGCAATCAGCTCAATATGCTCTTCTTGACGCAGAGTTTCATTCTGAATTGCGTTAAACAGTTCCGGATCATAATCTGCGATATTCATATCTTTTTTCAGCATTGCTTACTCCAGCTGCCAATTCTTATAGGTAGGGTTGCGCGGTATTCTACTCGGAACGCGGTCACAATCCCAGTATTTGAAACATGAAATTCCTGCAGAGAGTGCTTGAACTTGGCTCATTGTCGAGTTGAGTTCGGCGCGCAATCGAGTAGAATTAGCCGCATCATTAGTCACTTAAGATAGAGAAAAATGGCTCAGTTTGTTTACAGCATGCTGCGGGTGGGTAAAATTGTTCCGCCTAAGAAGCAGATCCTTAAAGATATTTCTTTAAGCTTTTTCCCCGGCGCCAAAATTGGCGTACTCGGCCTCAACGGTTCAGGTAAGTCGACACTACTGCGCATTATGGCGGGTATCGACACCGAAATTGAAGGCGAAGCGCGCCCAATGCCGGGATTGAAAATCGGTTACCTGCCGCAGGAACCTAAACTCGATCCGAATCAAACCGTACGTGAAGCGATTGAAGAAGCGGTAGCAGAGGCAAAAAATGCCCTGACTCGCCTCGATGCCGTTTACGCAGCCTACGCCGAGCCGGATGCCGATTTCGACGCCCTTGCAAAAGAGCAAGGCGAACTCGAAGCCATTATTCAAGCCCAAGATGCCCATAACTTAGAGTACGTCCTTGAGCGCGCCGCCAACGCCCTGCGTCTGCCAGATTGGGATGAGAAAATCGAAGTATTATCCGGTGGTGAACGTCGCCGCGTGGCGATTTGTCGCTTGCTGCTTGAAAAACCAGAAATGCTGTTACTGGACGAACCAACCAACCACTTGGATGCTGAATCTGTGGCTTGGCTTGAGCACTTCCTGCAGGAATATGCTGGTACTGTGGTCGCGATTACCCATGACAGGTACTTCCTCGACAATGCCGCTGGCTGGATTTTAGAACTCGACCGCGGTGAAGGTATTCCGTGGGAAGGTAACTATTCTTCATGGCTTGAGCAGAAAGATGCCCGTCTAAAGCAAGAATCGGCTACCGAAAGCGCTCGCCAAAAGACCATTGCCAAAGAATTGGAATGGGTACGTCAAGGCGCGAAAGGCCGCCAGTCTAAAGGCAAAGCCCGTATGGCACGCTTTGAAGAACTGAACACTAACGATTACCAAAAACGTAACGAAACCAACGAGCTGTTTATTCCGCCAGGACCACGTTTAGGTGACAAGGTTATTGAAGTGAATAACCTGACCAAATCTTACGGTGACCGCGTATTGATCGACAACCTGTCGTTCTCTGTGCCTAAGGGCGCGATCGTCGGCATTATCGGTGCCAACGGCGCGGGTAAATCGACCCTGTTCCGCATGTTATCCGGCGCTGAAAAGCCAGACAGCGGCAGCATTGAGCTGGGTGATACAGTGCAACTGGCCTCGGTTGAGCAGTTCCGCGATTCGATGAATGATAAGAACACCATTTGGGAAGAAATCTCCGGTGGTCAAGACATCATGCGTATCAACAACATGGAAATCCCGAGCCGTGCCTATGTAGGCCGCTTCAATTTCCGTGGTGGCGATCAGCAAAAAGTCATCGGTACTTTATCTGGTGGTGAACGTAACCGCGTGCATTTAGCCAAACTGCTGCAAGCGGGCGGTAACGTATTACTCCTCGACGAACCCACCAACGATTTAGACGTTGAAACCCTGCGCGCACTGGAAGAAGCGATTCTGGAATTCCCCGGTTGCGCTATGGTGATTTCGCATGACCGTTGGTTCCTCGACCGTATCGCGACCCACATTCTGGATTACCGTGACGAAGGCCAAGTGAACTTCTACGAAGGTAACTACACAGAATACTCGGCATGGTTGAAAAACACCTATGGCGCCGATGTGGTTGAGCCACACCGCTTGAAATACAAGCGCATGATAAAGTAAATCTAGAATCTAGAATCTAGAATCTAGACAAGTGTAAATCTGAGGAGTTTAGCTCGAAAGGGTTAAGCTCCTTTTTTATGGCATTCAGTTACGCTATGAGTGCCGTAGACTTTGGCGCTATTTCAAAGGTGCTATTTCAAACTGACACTATTTCAATTCAAGCTGGCAAAGTAGGCCACCAGCATGTCCATCATCACCCTAAGTGCAGGTTGCATGTGTTTGCGGGATTGATACACGCCATACACACCGAGGGACTGAGGTTTAAACTCAGTTAATAAAGGCACTAGCTGACCCGAGTCTAAATAGGGTTTCGCCGCCCAAACTGGCTGCATAGCAATTCCCTCACCAGCCAGCGTGGCATTGAGCACCACCATAGAATCATTGGCGCTGAAATTACCATTCACAGGCACGTTAAATACTTGACCTTGGTTTGACTTAGGATCGGAGTTCAGCGCTTGAGCCTGTTTCGCCCCTACATCGGTTTTATAAAAGCGCCACATCACATCGCCAAAATAAGAATAGGTTAAACAGTTATGCTGAGTTAAATCCTCGGGATGCAGCACGGCGGCGCGCGCGGCAAGATAACTCGGTGCGGCGCACACCACAGACTCACACTCCCCTAAGCGCCTAGCGATAAGATTGGGATCGAGTTCATTGGTGATGCGAATAGCCAGATCAATACGCTCGGCGACTAAATCGACGGTTTGGCTGCTCACGTGGAAATTCACGCTCGCCTGCGGATAACTGGCTAAATATTGCTGTACCACGGGCGCTAAAATCTGATGCGCCAAAAACTGGGAGCAGCTAATACGCAATAAGCCTCGCGGAATCGCCACAGCGGCATGACTGACCGCCGGCACTTCGTTAGCCAGTTCGAGCAGCCGATGGCAATAGTCCAGCACTTGCTCACCCGCTGGCGTTAAGCTGAGGCTACGCGTCGAGCGATGCAACAACCTAGCACCAGACCATTCTTCCATTTCGCTCAAGTAACGGGTCACCATAGAACGCGACATATCTAAGGCATTGGCGGCGCTGATCATGCTGCCGCGTTCAACAATAGTCACAAACACCTTAGCCGCTTCGAGTCTGTCCATGATTTATCTCCACTCTCGTTCAATCACTCACTTTCAATCATTCGAAGGCTCAATGACATACTCGCGTACCCACATAACTAAGTAACTAGTAATTAAGAATGCAATAGTACACGCAGCTATTCGTCCGATTAATGCAACAAACATGGGCAGATACTCGCATTTATCTATTGATTATTGCAACCTATACTTAACTCACTTTTGCAGCAGCTGCAAATCAATGAATGCTAAATCGAACCTTTTACTCTTTCACCCTGTGACTATAAGTGAGCCCCAAATGAACACATCGACCTATGCAATACGTAACACAGTTAACGCCACATTGAAGGCCTCGTCTAAAATCAGCCTAGCCGCCACCTTGTTGCTGGCGGGACTTAGCGCGGTCAATGCTGCGCCATTACAAGTGAGTCATTTTAATCCGGGCGAAAACAGCATCTTTGCCGTGTCATCGAGCTTTATCAGCGGCGAACACGAAATGATGCTAGTCGATGCACAATTTCAAAATAACGATGCCCAAAAATTGGTCGACACCATTAAGGCCAGCGGTAAAAAGCTGACTCAGGTGTATATCAGCCATAGCGATCCTGATTTCTATTTCGGCTTAGCCGTGATTAAAAAGAATTTCCCCGATGCACAAATCGTCGCGACTCAAACCACTGTCGATGCTATTAAAGCCTCAATGGAAGGCAAACTCGCCTACTGGGGGCCGATTTTAAAAGATAATGCGCCAAGCGAATTAGTGTTACCTAAGGCGATTCACAGTGACACTTTTACTATCGACGGCGAGCAAGTGATTATCAAAGGTTTTAATGATAAACACCCTAAACACACTTTCCTGTGGGTGCCATCGGCAAAAACTATTACAGGTGGCGTGGAAGTATTTGATAAAACGCATGTTTGGATGGCTGACACTCAAACTGCCTCTGAGCGTCAGGAATGGTTAACCCATTTAGATGCAATGGAAAAACTGCTGCCGACCACAGTGATCCCAGGGCACTATTTAGGCGAAGCGCGATTTAATACCCACGCCATCGATTTTACCCGTGAATATGTAAAAGCCTTTGAAATCGCGGCAAAAGCCTCGAAAGATTCAGCCGAATTAATCCAAAAGATGCTGGCACTATACCCACAAATGCCAGCTGATGCAGGACTTGAGATCAGCGCCAAAGTTTACATGGGTGAAATGACCTGGCCTATGTAAGCCCAGCCATATCTATCTCGGCGATTAGATACAAGCATTTAAGTGCAAATAGTTAAAGACAGGCACGTGAGCGATTGCGTGCCATTTTTAGCTAAATAACGGTACCAACCTAACTATTTTAATCGATGTTCTCAAAGGGCTTAAGTCGCTAATGTCGCGACGAACTTAAGCCAAAAGGTTTAACTATGACTCAGCCAACAACCCATCCAACTAGCACAACCAGCAGCACAGCAACGGCCAAAGAGCGCACTCTGCACGCCATTATCGACCCTTTATGTGGTTGGTGTTATGCCGCAGCGCCTTTACTCGATGCCGCCGCAAAAGCAGGCTTTACCATTAAGCTCCACGGCGGCGGTATGCTCACGGGCCCAAGACGTAAACAAATCGATGCTAACTGGCGCGATTATGTTATGCCCCACGATCTGCGTATTGCCGAGCTAACCGGACAACCTTTTGGGGAAAACTATTTTGATGGTCTGCTGCGCGATACCACAATCGTACTCGACTCGGCGCCTCCGATTAAAGCCATGCTCGCAGTCGATGCTATGGGTGGCGACAGTTTGGCCTATCTACACTCAGTACAACTGGCCCATTACCGTGATGGTCACAGCGCCAGTGATGAAGGTAATCTTGCAAGGTTAGCCGCTGAACTTGGGCTCGACCCTATAGGCTTTGCGCAACATTATGCCCAAGGTGAAGACAAGCTATATGAGCATATTGTTGAATCTAGAGCATTACTGAATCTGATGGGTGCCCAAGGCTTTCCTTCAATGGCTATAGAGGATGATGACGGCAACATCACCGCCATTAATATCAACCGCTTTTATGGCCAACCCGCCCAGTGGTTAAACCATCTTGAAACACAGTTTGAGTCGTAATCATGCCAACGCTTAATGGTGTTCCAACAAGCTCTTTAGTGAGTGAGCCTGCTCAGTTAAATCTTCTCGAAACAACAAGACAGGCTGATGCGAATCTTGCACTGGTAAAAAGCACCTATGAGGGAAGTAGCTCAGCCGAGAACGCCAAAAATCTTCAGCTTGCCTTAGCGAGTGACGCACGCTGGACAGAGGCGGCAGGTTTTCCCTATGCGGGCACTTACATAGGTTTTAGTGCGATAGCCGCCAATGTGTTCACCCGCCTCGAAAAAGAATGGAATAACTATCGTGTCGATATCGAAGACTATGTCGCCCAAGGTGATAAGGTTTTTGCCTTCGGTACTTATTCAGGTACTTATGTCAAAACGGGCAAACATTTTACCGCTCGAGTCGCCCATTTATGGAAGATACACAGCGGCAAAATCGTCAGTTTCGAGCAGTTTGTTGATAGTTATACCGTCGTCAATGCCATGTAACTGCCAATACCATGTAAAGACAGTCATGCACTATAGACATGCAATGATGGAATAACTGAACAATGAGGCGGGCAAGTTTAATTTAGCCCGCCCCACGACTTGCCGATGTTAAGCCTTATCCGTATGATTTAGTGTTTTCAATAGGTTGAGCACTTGACATTAAGTACTTAAGATTAGGTACTTGCGATTAAGCGTTTGGATTAAGCGCTTGAAATTGAATTCGTCAAGCTGCACGTTCTAAGACTCATCAACTCAACTGTTTAAAATTAAAAAATGAATAACTAAAACAAGAACAAGGATGCGGTCTAATGCAAATCAATTCGATGCCAGTCGGGGCTCACCCAATCACGCTATCTATGACGCGACTTAGCCGAGCCAGCCAATGGATACTCAAGCAACAGAGAAAATTCACGCCCCTGTTATGGCTTGTCACCGCACTCCCCTTTACCTCACTTGCGTTTATCTCACTGACGGCCAATGCAAGTGAAGCCGAGCTAGAACTAAAAGTTCAAGAAAACAGCGTCACCGATGGCCCTTATGTATTTTTAGATGATGCTCAAAAAGACATAGCCTATTGGATTTGCCAAAGCGAGCTTAAACAAACAAGGATTGCGAAGGCGCAGTTAACTCGCCCTGCCAGTTGCGGTGAATTACCCCAACCGCACCTTCATACACAAACTGTCACGGTTGAGCCAGATACCTTCACCCATGTCAGCAAAATTGTCGCCCTTAGCGATGTACACGGTCAGTTTGATGTAATGATTAACTTGCTAAAAGCCCATCAGATTATCGACAAAGATAACCACTGGGCCTTTGGTGATGGTCATATGGTGATGACGGGCGACATGTTTGACCGTGGTCATCAAGTCAATGAAGTATTGTGGTTTTTATATACCTTAGACCAAGAAGCCCAAGCTGCGGGCGGACGCTTACATCTACTCATGGGCAATCACGAGCAAATGGTGTTTCGCGGCGACTTACGCTACGTCAACGAACGCTATCAAGTCTCGGCAGATTTACTCAAACGCAGCTACGATGCGCTCTACAACAAAGACACCGAAATAGGCCAATGGCTTCGCAGCAAACATACCTTAGTCAAAATCAATAATATCTTGTTTATGCACGGCGGCATCAGCCCTGAATGGGTCGAGCGTAAATTAAATATCAGCGATGCTAACCAATTATTTCGTCAGCATTTAGATGATAAAAAAGCCGATTTGAAGCAAGACGATTTACTCAACTTTTTGTTTTTTACCAATGGTCCAACTTGGTATCGTGGCTACTTTAAAGATGAACTGAAAGAGTCGGATATCGATAGCATACTGAGCTATTTCAAGGTCGATCATATCGTCGTAGGGCACACATCGCAGGAACAAGTACTTGGGCTTTATCATAATAAAATCATTGCGATAGATAGCAGCATTAAGAATGGTAAATCCGGTGAGCTGTTACTTATCGACGCTGGCAAACTCCGCCGAGGTTTGTATCAGGGTGAGCAGGTTTCGCTATAACCTGCCTCACTAATATCTTTTGCCCCAATACGTGAATGAGCTAGCGCCTTAATCCATAAATTCGCTGGGGCAAATAAGGCATGAATGAGCAAGGGTAAAATGGGCGCCCACCATGGTACTCAATCGGCACAACGCTCAATCGTATGGCGCTCAACATGCACCCATCTTAATATCCATAAGTTCGCCTGTTTTAATTAACTCTGACTATACTCAAGCCAAGTGCGACTCACCTAAGTGCTGGAGTAGAAATGGGGAAGAAATTACTCACATTATCTAGCTTTTGCTTGTTTCTATTCAGCTTCTATCCCCCTGCATTTGCGGGCAGGGAACTCCAATTAGTCGCCACTAACTATCCTCCTTTTTATGCCGATGCTTTACCTGAACAGGGCGGCGTTGCGCAAGTCGTCAAAGAAGCTTTTAAACGCAAAGGTTACACTGCCAGCCTCAAGTTTTATCCCTTCGCCCGCGCGGCTTTACTCGTTAAAACTGGCCAAGCTGATGGCATCATTGGGCTCTGGTATCGTAAAGAGCGCGAGCAATGGGCCCAATATTCTGCGCCTATCCAACCCGTACAAATTGTGTTTTATAAACGTAAAGATTCACCGCTGAGTTTCAGTCAACTTTCAGATCTTAAACCTTTCACTATCGGTATAGGTCGCGGTTACGCTAATCCGCCAGAAATCTTCGCCGCGGGGCTCACCACAGAGGAAGGAAATTCGGATGAGGTGAATCTCAAAAAGCTGTTTTTAAAGCGTATTGACTTAGTCTTGATTGGCCATAACTTAGCGAGGTATTTAATTAAAAAAGGACCAAATGAATATGAGGGGGCCTTTGAGCAAGTCGGCCAACCCATAGCGACTGAGGTATTTCATTTAGGGATCTCTTTGGCTGTGGCGGATCATCCGCAGTTAGTGACAGATTTTAATCAAGGTTTAGAGAGTATGCGCCGCGATGGACGATTAGCGGCAATTTTAAGCCAATACCCTCAGGTTGAAACGACTCAAGCGCCGATTGAAAAAACGCGAACTGAAGTCCATCCCTAAAGTCCGTCCAGCTTTTAAAAAGCAATAACAGCACAAAAAAACAGCAAAACTCTCGTTGAATTGTGCTCAATGCTCAAAAAACACAATTTCTTTCATTTTCGTTCGCTTACCTTTACAAACTTTTACCCAACTGGCGTACGTTATTCACTAGAATAGCGCCATTAGAGCGATTACCTTTTTAAACTGCCTTTGCGCGAGATAATAATTACAATGAAAAAAACCATTATTGCCATTGCCCTGCTTGCGATTATCGCCACAGCGGTGAGTTTTAGTGATGTCCTTCAAGCGGCTAAACCCGAAAACGCGCCACATCTTATGCGTACCGTTCCTGTGGTCACGGGTGAAGTGATTGAATATCCATTAGCGCAATCTATCTCTCTTATCGGCAAACTCGCGGCTGAACGTGCAGTGATCATTGCACCGCAAGTCACAGGTAAGATTAAACAAGTCGCAGTGACCTCAAACCAAGCGGTGAAAAAAGGCCAGTTACTGATCGAACTCGATGATATGAAAGCCCAAGCCGCCGTCGCCGAGGCCAATGCTTTCCTCAATGATGAAAAACGTAAACTCAAAGAATTTGAAAAACTGATCAGCCGTAACGCCATTACCCAAACCGAGATTGACGCACAAAAAGCCAGTGTTGATATCGCCCAAGCACGCTTATCTTCCGCCCAAGCAGATTTACATTACCACTCGCTGATAGCGCCTTTTGCAGGTAATACTGGCCTGATTAATTTCAGCGAAGGCAAGATGGTCAGCATGGGCACTGAGTTGATGTCGCTAGATGATTTGTCCAGCATGCGCCTCGACTTACAAGTGCCTGAGCATTTCCTATCGCAACTGAGTATTGGTATGCAAGTATCAGCCACCAGTCGCGCTTGGCCGAATGAAATCTTTACTGGCAAAATGGTGGCTATCGATCCCCGCGTCAATGAGGAAACCTTAAACCTCAAAGTACGAGTGCTATTCGATAATCCGAAGAAACGCTTAAAACCAGGCATGATGATGTCGTCAACCATCACCTTCCCTGCGATTTCAGCACCTATGGTGCCAGTACAAGCTCTTGAATATTCAGGAACTAAACGTTACGTATACGTAGTTAGCGCCGACCACATTGCCCACCGCACAGAAGTGACACTCGGGGCACGTATCGATAACCAAGTCTTAATCGAAAGCGGTTTAAACATAGGTGACAAAGTCGTGGTACAGGGCTTAGTCAATATGCGCGATGGCCTGCAAATCAATGAAGTCACGCTCGATGATAAAGCTTCAGCCCGTGCGACAGAGCTTTCAGGTCCTAAAGCAACGGAGACGAAATAATGTGGTTATCCGATGTTTCGGTTAAACGCCCTGTCGTTGCCATCGTTTTAAGCTTACTGCTATGTGTATTCGGCATAGTGTCGTTCACTAAACTGTCGATACGAGAAATGCCCGACGTCGAAAGCCCTGTGGTCACCATCAGCACCAGTTACTCGGGTGCATCGGCGGCGATTATGGAAAGCCAGATCACTAAGACTTTAGAAGATGAGCTAACAGGGATCAGTGGTATTGACGAAATCACCTCGACCACACGTAACGGTAGCTCGCGTATCACAGTTAAATTCCTACTCGGTTGGAACTTAACCGAAGGAGTCAGCGATGTGCGTGATGCTGTGGCCCGCGCCCAACGCAGACTCCCAGAAGATGCAAAAGACCCCGTCGTCTCAAAAGACAATGGCTCCGGCGAACCCTCAGTCTATGTGAACTTAAGCTCGAGTGTGATGGACCGCACTCAATTAACGGACTACGCCCAGCGAGTACTCGAGGACAAATTCAGCTTAATCAGCGGCGTGAGTTCTATCAGCATTTCCGGCGGCTTGTATAAGGTCATGTACGTCAAGCTCAGACCCGAACAAATGGCAGGACGTAATGTTACCGCAACGGATATTATTAACGCCCTGCGTAAAGAGAACATAGAAACGCCCGGCGGCCAAGTGCGCAACGACACCACAGTGATGTCGGTGCGTACCAAACGCTTGTACTACACGCCGAAGGATTTTGACTATCTTGTGGTGCGTACCGCCAGCGATGGCACGGCTATCTACTTAAAAGATGTGGCGGATGTGGCTGTTGGGGCACAAAACGAAAACTCGACCTTCAAAAGCGACGGCATAGTTAACATCAGTTTAGGCATTATTGCCCAGTCCGATGCCAACCCTCTGCTCGTTGCCAAAGAAGTGCATAAAGAAGTTGATCGCGTACAAGACTTCCTGCCCGAAGGCACTAGCCTAGTGGTCGACTTCGACTCGACCGTATTTATCGACCGCTCGATTAACGAAGTGTATAGCACACTTTATGTCACGGGCGCCTTGGTCGTACTCGTGCTGTATATCTTCATTGGACAAGCGCGAGCAACGTTAATCCCAGCGGTGACGGTTCCAGTATCTTTGATCTCGGCATTTATCGCCGCCAACATGCTAGGTTATTCGATTAATCTACTGACATTGATGGCATTAATCCTCTCCATCGGTCTAGTGGTCGATGATGCGATTGTGGTGGTCGAGAACATTTTCCACCATATCGAAAAAGGCGAAGAGCCCTTACTCGCCGCCTACAAAGGTACTCGCGAAGTGGGCTTTGCCGTTATCGCCACTACGGCGGTGCTGGTGATGGTATTCCTCCCAATTTCATTTATGGAGGGCATGGTCGGGCTACTATTTACCGAGTTTTCCGTGATGCTGGCGGTGTCAGTGCTGTTCTCCTCCTTAGTGGCACTCACACTTACGCCTGTACTGAGCAGTAAATTACTCAAAGCCAACGTCAAACCGAATCGCTTTAATCGTTGGGTCGACAGCGGCTTTGCTCGCATGGAAAGCGTTTATCGTGTCGCCGTGACACGAGCGATTAAATTTCGTCTACTCGCACCGCTAGTCATCCTCGCTTGTATCGGCGGCAGTGCTTGGTTAATGCAACAAGTACCGACACAGCTCGCGCCGCAGGAAGACCGCGGCGTGTTGTTCGCCTTTATTAAAGGCGCCGAAGGCACCAGTTATAACCGTATGACAGCCAACATGGACATAGTCGAAGACAGGCTAATGCCCTTGCTAGGTAAAGGTGTGCTGCGATCCTTCAGCGTACAAGCTCCCGCCTTTGGTGGCCGTGCTGGCGATCAAACTGGCTTTGTCATCATGCAGCTAGAAGATTGGGAACACCGCGATGTGACAGCGCAGCAAGCCCTTGGAATTATTAGCAATGCCTTAAAGGATATTCCAGATGTAATGGTTCGCCCTATGATGCCAGGCTTTAGAGGGCAATCGAGCGAACCCGTGCAATTTGTACTTGGTGGTTCGGACTATGCCGAACTGTTTAAGTGGGCGCAGATATTGAAAGAAGAGGCTAACGCTAGCCCTATGATGGAAGGGGCTGACTTAGACTACGCAGAAACAACGCCAGAACTCATTGTTACTGTCGATAAAGAGCGCGCCGCAGAACTGGGGATCAGTGTCGACCAAGTATCGGAAACCTTAGAAGTCATGCTGGGTGGACGCACCGAAACGACCTTTGTTGATCGAGGTGAAGAATACGATGTGTATTTACGCGGTGATGAAAACAGTTTCAACAATGTCGGTGACCTGAGCCAAATCTACATGCGGTCAGCTAAGGGTGAATTAGTCACTCTCGATACTGTCACCCATATAGAAGAAATTGCCTCGGCACAAAGATTAAGCCACACCAATAAGCAAAAATCGATCACCCTCAAGGCTAACGTCAGTGAAGGTTACACCTTAGGTGAAGGCTTAAAGTTCCTTGACGCTAAAGCCATTGAATTATTACCTAAGGATATTTCGATTGGTTACACGGGCGAATCCAAAGATTTTAAAGAAAACCAAAGCAGTATCTTTATCGTATTTGGTTTAGCTTTACTGGTTGCCTACTTAGTATTAGCCGCACAGTTTGAGAGCTTTATCAACCCGTTAGTGGTGATGTTTACTGTGCCTATGGGCGTATTCGGTGGTTTCTTAGGACTACTGATCACCAGCCAAGGGATCAACATCTACAGCCAGATAGGCATGATCATGTTAATTGGTATGGTGACTAAAAACGGTATCCTTATCGTCGAATTTGCCAACCAATTGCGCGACCGCGGCTTTGAACTCGATAAAGCTATTATCGATGCGTCATCCCGTCGTTTACGGCCAATCCTAATGACAGCCTTCACCACCTTAGTGGGCGCTGTACCGCTAATTTTCTCGACGGGCGCAGGCTCAGAAAGCCGTATCGCTGTAGGTACTGTAGTGTTCTTCGGAATGGCGTTTGCGACCTTTGTGACCTTACTGGTGATCCCCGCCATGTATCGATTAATCTCGGCCACAACGCACTCTCCTGGTTATGTTGAAGCTAAGCTCGAAGCGGCGATTAAAGCACAAGAGTTAGCGGCACAAGAGGCGGCAAAACAGCAGGAACTCGCACCTAAAGCCTAGCTTTTCACGTCTACACAAAATGTAGAAATTACATAAAAAAAGCCAAGGTACTTACTATCTTGGCTTTTTTATTTGCGTCTTAAGCGTTTTTTGCTTTATTGGCTAAGCCTAAAAGTAAACCTAAGCCAACGCAAAGCAGTGCACTTAACGTAATCACAATACCTAAATGGTGGATGATTCCCGCGCCGCCTAAACCTAGCCCCAACAGAATATAATAAAATAGTCCGAAGAGTGCGCCAGCAGAGCCCGCATAGGTGCGGTAGTTTGCCAGAGCCGAGCTTAGTATGTTCGGAATTGCGATACCGTAAGCCATTACAATCAATAGCATAGGGGCTAAAAAGTAAACATTATCCAGCCCTATAATGGTCGATTGGATCAGCCAAATCCCCAATCCACCGACAAGTGCAATAGCACTGGCTAAGCGAACCTGTCGTGCGCTGGTGTGGCCTCGACCGAGCATTATTTTATTAACATAACTACCAAGGAAAGCACCAAAGCCTAACAGTAAGCCACTGGAACCGAAGGCGAGCGTCGATAACCCTTGCGCCTCAAACATAAATGGCGCCAGTGAAAAGTAGCTAAACCACATTAGGTTAAACGCCGCCACCAACAAGCTGCTCTTAATAATCTCGCTGTCGGTAAGCATCTTAATCGCTAACTCGCCTATCGCGATTTTCTGAGTATGTGTGGGTTTGGTTTCGGGTAAGGATTTTACCGACAAAAACAGCAGCACAATTGCAGAGACCATGAGTGCGGCAAACACACCTTGATATCCCCAATACGCACTGAAGATACTGCCCAATAGCAATCCGATGACAGGGCTTATCCCAAGTGACATTCCCATCACAGAAAAGACTTTGGCTAATTCTTCGCCGCTATAACTGTCACGCATCATAGTTTGGGTAATCACAGAACCCACTGCCGCACCAAAAGCCGACAATACGCGGGCCAGCAACAACAGGCTAAAATCGCTCACCATCAAGGCTAACGCTGAGCCAATGGCATAACACACTAATCCCGCGAGCATAGCTTTCCGGCGACCAATAATGTCGGCTAAGCGGCCCCAGCAAAATACGCCGATAGCAAAGGCAATAAAGTACACAGATAAGGTTTGCGATGCGCCAGCAATCGACACCGCAAAGTGTTCTGCAATATTAGGTAACGCTGGGCTATAGATGGTTTCCATAATTTGCGGAAACATCATTAGCAGCACAGCGAGCCCTAAAGGGGGTTTTATATTCATGATTTTTAGTCCATTTCAGCACTCCAACAAATGAGTTGGTTTACCGAAATGTCACTCCATACTTGTCAAAGATGGCGCAGTATAGATAAAATCCAAATGTGACAATTAACAACACTTAGACAAAAAACATCAAAAATAGGACAAGATGGCCTTTATTCAACCCGAACAACTATTTAATCCAGATCTGCTGGATAATCTGGTTATTGGCATTGCCGCCAATATGGGCGAACACGACTCGGGAATGCATCACCACAGGAAGGCACAACTGCTTTATGCTCCAGCAGGATGCATGACATTCACCCTAACCCAGACTCAGGTGGTATTACCGCCGACGCGAGCCGCTTGGCTGCCAGCAGGTGTCGAGCACAGCGTCAGAATGCATAATGTCGTCGCCTATCGCTCACTCTACTTTGAGCCAGAAACCGTCAGCTCATTGCCCGATAAGGTCACTATTTTCCATGTAAACCCACTACTCAAAGCCTTAATCGACACTATGTCGTTTTGGCCTTGGGACAAACCAAGAAGCAGTCAACACAATGCTTTTTCGCTGCTCTGCGAAGAATTGGGCAATGCCATGGAAGAAAATCTGGCTTTACCCCTCCCACAGGATAAACGTTTAACAACCTGGCTTGCGCAACTACTGCAACATCAGAAACCGCCAGCCAATCTTAAGGATATGGCAGTAGAAATCGGAGCCAGTGAACGCACAATTAGCCGCATTTTTAGCGCACAAACGGGCATGGCTTATCAAGCCTGGCGCCAGCAATGGCGCTTACTTGCGGCCATAGAACAATTAGCAACGGGAACCTCGGTGGCGCAGGTGGGCTTTAATTTACAATTTTCCAGCGACAGTGCCTTTATCAGCTTTTTTAAGCAATATACCGGCACTACTCCAGCACAATATTTCAAATAAGTACTGGCTCGACTGACTTACAATCGTCGAATCGAGCCTTGCCTCATATGCACTTTCATGACGCTAGCTGCGACGTTAGGCTTTCAAAGCTGGCGTGGCAGAAGACTTAAACCAAGCAAGCGGTTTTTGACGGCGCGTTAACATGTTTCCGAGCGCGACCAGCAAAAGTCCCGCGCTTGAATACCAAGTCCACTGATAATCCTCAAACACGCTCGATACGCTCAGTGCCACCACAGGGGTAATCACCAACAGATACGCAGCGGCATTAGCGCCAATTCGCTCAACCAAGATCAAATAAGCGGTAAAGCCAACCACAGAGGCGATAACGGCTAAGTAGAACAAGCTGCCAAGATAGCTGGTTGTCAGCGGTAAACTAAAACTTAAATCTTTAAACCAAATGATGAGCAATAACGCCGCACTGCCATAGCACATGGCATACGCTGTTGAAGTAAAGGGCGACACATTATCGCGCGAGTTGCGCATACTGATCATGTTACCAATCGAGAAAAACCACGTACCTAGCAGCGAAAACAATAAGCCCCACACTAAATTTTGTGACCACTGAGTCGCGAGCAAATCGGCACCAAAGAGTAAGCTAATGCCCCCCAGACCGACACCGACGCCTAACCAAAAATTACGACTGGTGGGCGTACCGTAAAAAATGCGGCCATGTATCGCATTAAAAATAGGGGCAGTGGCCATAATCACCGCCGTTAAACCGCTGGCGATATAATGGGTTGCGGTATAAAACGCGATAAAGTTCAAACAAAATAGACACACGCCTTGTAGCGCAAACCAAGGATGCTGCCTAAGCTTTACCGCTTGCAGCTTGTTAAAGGCAAAGCCAATGGTGAACATCAAGAGACTCGCAATCGCAAACCGATAGAAAATCGAGACTTCCGTCGCCACCTCACCGTGCTGCCACTTAATGGCAATCCACGAAAAACCCCACACAAAAATCATCAGCAAATACATCACAGCAGCCATAATGAGTCTCCTACACCTTCATAAAATGCTTAATGAGGCAAACTATACAGCGATGGCTTTCGTCCTTATGTCACCATCTTGTTGGCCATAACACGATATTGCGGTTTTAATCGCGAGCGGACGTTGAGCCACGCCCATAAGTGCGATAATTTGGAAAGACAAAATGCTTAGCCAGTGAGATCACTAGGAACCCATGGAGCCCAAATACATCAGTTTTGATAAATCCGCCAAAACCTGTATTCGTAAACAAGCGATTACGGAGGATTTATCTTGGGCTCTGTAGTGGCACACTAATTATCAAAATGCGGGCGAGCGTCTGTATTACCAAAACGATGCACAACATACGCTGAGCATGTATCTGGATGGCGGCTACGAAACCCACAGAACCGATATCAAGGCCGACTATGGCGCGCCCAGTAAGTTTTGCCTTATGCCCCAAGGCTGCCAAAGCCATTGGCAACTGGGACAACCGCAGCAGTTTATGCATTTGTATTTTAGCGATGAACATCTTAAAAAATTGGCGGTGCGAGTCTTTGATAAAGATCCACGCCAAGTGCGTTTACCTGAGTTGACCTTTGTCGATAATCCGAGATTGGAGGCGCTGTTTCGGCACCAAGTTGCGGGGCTCGATTGGCAGACGAGGGATCACCATCTAATGATGGAACAAGTAACCGACACTGTGCTAGTGACTTTGCTGCAAAGCTCAGGCTTTAATTTGTCGGTGGGGCCAATTAAGGGCGGACTCGCACCTAAAGTGGCTAAAGCAATTAAAGAGTTTATTCATTGCCATTCCCATCGGCAGATTTACTTGTCTGAGTTGGCCGAGCTTGCCCAACTGAGCGAGTACCATTTTTGTCGCATGTTTAAATGCCAATTTGCGATGACGCCGCAGGAGTATTTGCTGCAAGTGCGCATTGAAAAGGTCAAACAAAGCTTGAGTCATTCAACGCAATCATTGACCGAGATCGCCCTCAATAATGGCTTTGCCAATCAAAGTCATATGGGGCGTTACTTTAAAAAACTCAGCGGCATGTCACCGGGCGAATATCAAAAATACCATAGAAGCTAACATACGCTGTGGGTTCACAATCTCGACGGCTGAACCCAACACTCTAACATCCTTGAAAACCCTATTGCTTCGATATGCTATAGTGCCCTTACTCCCCTAGCCGCTGGAAAACGCCTTGAAAAAAATCGCTTTATTTGTCGATGTACAAAACATCTATTACACCTGCCGCGAAGCCTATGGTCGCCAATTTAATTATCGTAAACTGTGGCAACACTTAGGTTATGAGGGTGACATAGCCTTGGCCGTGGCTTATGCCATCCATAAGGGCGACGATGGGCAATTGAAATTTCAAGACGCACTAAAGCACATAGGTTTTGAGGTGAAGTTAAAACCGTTTATTCAGCGTAGCGATGGCTCAGCCAAAGGCGATTGGGACGTGGGGATCACCATAGATATTATGGAAGCGGCGAGTGAAGTGGATACAGTGATCTTATTGTCTGGTGATGGCGATTTCGATTTATTGCTGCAAAAAATCCATCAAAAATATGGCGTTGAAACCCAAGTCTATGGCGTCCCTACCCTGACGGCTAAATCCTTAAGGGATGCAGCCTCTCAATTTCATCCCATAGATGAGGCGTTATTGCTCTAGTCACAAGACAGAATGCGCCTATCCATCACGCTAACCGTATCTGACTCATTCACTCTTTCGCCCCACAATGTCGAGACGCTATATTGAGCTTCTACTTTAAAGATGAAGCAAGTCACTGATAGGTAATATCCGTATACATAGGGGCGAGACGTTTTAGAAAGGCATTACGGGTAGATAGCGGAATATGTTGCTCTTTCATCGATTCAATCAAATGGCCGACTAAGGCATCGAAATCCGCTTGAGTAATATTCAATCCTCTATGACTGTGCTGCATACTTTCGCCGTGATACACGCAGCCGCCATCGGCAACCAGACAGAAATGTTCAATGGCACGCTCACGAAATAACGCAATATCTGTCTCTTGAAAGTGATGCACTATGCGTGGATCTGTGGCAATACGTGCCAGCAAACCATCGACTATCGCCGATACGCCTGCGTTACCACCTAAATCTTGGTATAAGGTTTGCTGGCTTGCGGTTTGGCGACTCAAGTGATTTTGTGATGCTGAGGTTTCGGTCGTTTGCACCGCACAGCCAGTGAAAAAAAATACTGCGACGAAAGGTAATAACTTCACCCGTAAACGCCTCATAACGCCCCCTCCACCGACAGGTACCAACCCCGTTGCTCTTCAAACCCTGCAATGCTGCCCAAATTCGCATAGGCCGTCACCACGGAAAGATGCTTATTGATAAACCACGCTAAAAACACATCTTGCCAATCATCCTCACGGGCAAAAGCTAACTCATCGGGTTTCTGGCGATATTCGATACCCAGTGCCACATTATCCGTCAGCAATACCGCGGCAGAGGCTTCGAACACAAACTGGTAATCATGATTGGCTTGGGTACCAAAACCCAATAAACCCGTTTGATTCGCCTTGGTCGCGCGCACGGTCCCATTGAGTAATACATTTCGTCCCGCTACCGCATCAAAAAATACTTTGCTGGCAGCAACATACAAATCTAAACCCCAATCATCCCGCGCCCCAACCGCCTGAGGAATCGCAAAGTCATCGACTCTTTTATACTGGGCACCTAAGGTAATTTGCGGCATACCCGTATAAAGTAGCTCTCCGGCAAGCTTGTATTTTACGCCGAAGATATCTTGGCCTAACTCGCCGCCCATAGTATCTAAATCAAAGGTTTGCCGCGCAACGCTCAGCTCGAATCGATTATCAAAACTCAAAGAAGCGCCGATCACTTTCAGCGTAAAATCATCGACATAGACACCGGTCGCCATCGTCGTTGCCGACCATTCACCGCTACTGCCATAACCGTTGATCACGGCCCATGGCACTATGCCACCGCCAGCACTGCCTTCAATCATCGTCCCGCCGCCAGTCGCGACCACACGGCTACCTTCAGCAAACGTAGGAACAGTGCCCAATAGTAAAAATAGGCAAGACAAAGCCTTAACATAAGTCCAAGTTAATGAATTCAACTTCAATGCATTTATGGAAATGTTCACTTGATGCTCCGCTCTAATTCTGTCGACGATGAATCGTTAGTCTAGCGTCTTTGCATATTGACTTGAGTAAACGCGCTTATGTATCAGAGGTATTTGGATGGTTAAACGCCTCGAACCACAGATCAAATTCAGCCGCTTTTAAGGGTTTCGAAAACACGTAACCTTGAATGATATCGCAATCAAGATTGCGCAATATCTCAACACCTTCTTGTTCTTCAACGCCTTCGGCTACTACGGTAAAACCTAAGCCATGGATCAATTTAATACTCGTATCGACTATCATCACATCTTGGCTATCCGTGAGCATGTCTTTGATAAAGCTGCGATCAATTTTCACTTCATTAACGGGTAAAATTTTCAAATAGGCTAATGATGAATGACCTGTACCAAAATCATCAATGGCAACAGACACGCCCATGTCACGGAATCGCTGTAATACACTCACCACTGTCTGTGCATCTTTCATCACGGCGCCTTCAGTGACTTCGATACAGAGTGCACCGCTTGGCAGATTATTATCTTTCAGTAAAATGGCGATTTGATTTGGTAAGCGAGTATCGACTAAATCATGGGCCGACAGGTTAATAGCCAGTTTCAGCGCCATACCCCGCTGCTGCCATGCGACTAATTGTTTAATAGCCTGCTTCAATACCCACTGGCTAACAATATCAATGTTGCCAGAGTTTTCAGCCAGTTGAATAAATTCATCGGGCGGAACAAACCCAAGCGTAGGATGTTGCCAGCGGATCAATGCCTCGGCGCCAGTGCACTGGTTTAGGCGTAAATCCACTTTAGGTTGGAACACTAAATACAGTTGGTTTTGCGCTAAACCTATAGGTAAATCACGGATAATCGTCAGCTCACGCTGATACTTTTCATCGGCGCCTTGACGATAACTGACGATGCGTTGCTCTTCGAGACAGGCTTGATTGAGGGCAATTTCGGCGCGGCGCACTAACACATCGATATCAGCACCATTACCATCGATTTCAAGTAATCCCGCCCGCACGGTAAGAGAAATGTTTGAGCCTTGGATTGGAAAGGGAGACTCCAGCATATCCAATGATTTCAACAAGTGCTCGGGGCGAATGCCTTGACTATACAGAAGTAAAAATGAGTCACCGTCTAAACGCGCCAGTAAATCCGGTGTCGGTGCTAATTGCTCTAGGCGGCGAGCAAAAAGCAGTAATAAAGTATCGGCGTTGGCAAAACCAATAATATCGTTGATATGGCGGAAATGTTTAATATCTAACAACACCATAGCACCGGATAACTTATCGTTAAGATCCGCCAAATGCTGTTTTGCCGCAAAACGATTGAGTAATCCCGTCAAACTGTCGTGGCGGGATTGATAGACTAAATCCTTTTCCCGCGCTTCAATATCATCGCGCATTAAGGACAAACTTTTGGCCAACACCCGCAGTTCTGCTGGCGCACCTTGAATATTGGCAGGCTGCTTACCTTGACCGATTTTGCGGGCATAATTCACAAGTTGATGCACGGGTTCAGTCAAACTGCCCGACAACCAAATCGCAATCGCAATCGCCAGTGCTAAGGTCAAAGCAAAAATCAGCAGCATATTATTGCGTAGTTGCTGATAACTTTGCTGCCACTTAAGGTTTGATTGATGTAGTAGCGCTAATTGGCTGCCGTTGTGATCATAAAGTTTGATGCCCATAGACAGATGATCTACGGGAATACTTTCACTAGGCATTTTCAGCAAGCTAGGCAATAAGCTCGCCTGCTCAATTACGCTTAACTTTTCATTATCTGATAAGGTTGAAGCGATTTCAGTGCGGCCCGTTGCCTGATTGACAAAACTCACATCGATGCCCGTAATAGCTTTAGCTTGTTGGGCGACCTTCTCATCCAATAAAAAACCCATGCCAACCCAAGCAATTAAGGTCGGCGCCTTCACCGGCTGCAGCACAAACTGATAGCTAGCATGATCAAAATTAAGGATAGCTAACGCATTATGATTGCTGGTGGTCATATTAAATAAGGATTGAATATCATCCTGAGTGAGTCCGGGCAAACTCGAGGTCAAGAGCTCCCCTTTAGGTGATAGCAATACAGCGGCGTCGGCACCAATACGAGATCCATGATTAGATAACACTGACTCAATGGTTTCTTGCTCACCAGTAGCAATCGCGCGCTTAAAACCAAAATCGGCACTGAGTACGGACAAACTTTGACTGAGCTGAATACCGCGATTCGATAACACTTCGAGAAACACATTCGCGCCAATATCGAGGCTTTTCTGTTGCTGTAAAAAGTTATCTTTTTCGGTCGCTGTCAACACAGAAAATGCTGTGGCAAATTGCACTAACGTCAGCACAATAAAGAAAACTAAAATCAGCCGAGCGCGAAAACTATTTAGCATGTAATGGCTTACCTTCAGAATCGTAGTGACCAAATCCCGACGGCGGAGCCGACGGTTTAGCTTGACGCTCAATGTCTAAGGACAGACTAAGTTGATTAGGACCATTAACTATCAGTAAATCCGTTGGCTCTGATGCCGCCTTCTGCCATGGATGCCAGCGCTTAACTTTATATTGACCGGCGGTAAGTCCCTTAAACTGGATCTCACCTTTTTCGTCCGTCACAGCGACAATAGGGCTATCTGCCACATAGATAAATGCCTGCATATAATCGTGAATATTACAGCCAAGCGCGACCAAACCGGGTTTATCAAACTGAATCGGCGCTTCGGCCTGACCCACATACAATTTAAGTTCGAAAGGTTTAGCTTCTGAAAAAGAATATACATGGTGGCGAGTACGATCTAAGTTGGGAAAATCAACCTTTGCACCTTTAGGCACCGCCAGCACAAAGGGAATAAAGGTTCGATTTTTTTGCGACATTTCATAATGCTCGACAGGTATTGCATTATCAGGCATCACTGCAGGGATCAGCTCCACGACAGTATCGGCAATGGCCTGTTGTTGCAGATCTACTACATTAATATTGAGTTCAGCAGCCATGACTTGAGGCGTGAAATAGATCAAAACGCAAAGTACTAACGCATATAAAACGCGATATAGAATCATCCGTTACCTCGGGCATAGTGATGCAAGGCCAACAAGTACCTTAGCTGAGTTCTGCGTAAAAAAACGATCTAGATTCATCTAGCATTGTACATTACTAATGTATTGAATAATCATCAAATTATATAGAAAAGTCGTAAAACAGTAACCATTCTAATCATTCTGTGATAATGACGCGCTCAAGTGGCAATAAGTTATAAGCTAACAGAATGGTCTGGTAATAGTTATTCATTGTTTCTTATTGATGATCCAGAAAATACCAACGATATTCCTCATTTCTGGTTTTAGTTTTAACCTGGCGAGGAATACCATCACTAAGTATCAATTGACCTAATGTTAATTAACCCCAGCTAAAGATAGTCAAATCTAATCGCTCTCGCCGTGAATAAACAAAAAAGGCCTACTCAATGTAGACCTTTCATGTGTTTTTCAAATAGAAAACAAGCTTAACCGACTGTTATCTCTTTATGCTCATCGGCTTTTTTACCGCCTCTCTTTGCTAAGGCATAGTAAAACAGCGGCGTTAGGATAAGACCAAATACAGTCACCCCTATCATACCGGCGAATACTGCCACGCCCATGGCTTGGCGCATCTCGGCGCCCGCGCCAGTGGAGAACACCATAGGCACCACTCCCATGATAAAGGCGATAGATGTCATCAAGATAGGACGTAAACGTAATCTTGCTGCCTCTAATATCGCCTCCATAGGTGCCATACCATGGTCTTGTTTCTCCTTTGCAAACTCGACAATCAAGATAGCGTTCTTAGTCGCCAGCCCCACCAGCACTATCAGGCCAATTTGGGTGAAGATATTATTATCCCCGCCATAAATCAGCACACCACTGAGGGCTGAAAGTAAGGTCATTGGGATGATTAAGATAATCGCCAATGGCAAGCTTAAGCTCTCGTACTGGGCGGCTAGCACCATAAACACTAAGATGATCACCAGCGGGAAAACCAAAAGACCCGTATTGCCCGCGAGAATTTGCTGATAGGTCAGCTCGGTCCACTCATAAGTCATACCATTAGGTAAGGTTTCAGCCAAAATTTTCTCAATCGCCGCCTGCGCTTGGCCAGTGCTCACTCCTAGCGCTGGACCACCGTTGATTTCAGCGGTCGTGAAACCGTTATAGTGCATCACTCTGTCTGGGCCTGAACTTTGGCTGACGTTGATGAACGAACCTAGCGGGATCATGTCACCATTCAGATTCGGCACCTTTAGCTGACTTATCTGCTGCGGACTTTGACGGAACGCCTCGTCGGCTTGCATATTCACCTGATAGGTTCGACCGAAACGATTGAAGTCGTTGACATAGGTCGAGCCCATATAGGTTTGTAATGTCTGGAAAATTTGATCGAGCGACACTGCTTGCTGTTTCGCTTTAGTCCGATCGATATCCAGTTCAAGTTGTGGCACGTTCACTTGATAGCTAGAGAAAACGCCAGCTAACTGAGGATCGGCCCACGCCTTGTACATCACTTGTTGGGTCACCTGATACAAGGCCTCATAACCAAGGTTGGCTCTGTCTTGAATTTGCAGACGGAACCCTCCTATAGTGCCGAGGCCTTGCACAGGTGGCGGCGGGAAGATGGCAATAAACGCGTCTTGAATAGCAGCAAATTGCTGATTCAATTGTCCTGCAATGGCATTCGCCGACAGTTCAGGACTGGTACGCGAGTCAAAATCATCGAGCGCGACAAACACCACGCCAGAGTTAGGACTATTGGTAAAACCGTTGATGCTAAGGCCAGGGAAGGCAATCGAGTGCGCGACTCCGGGGTGATTTAGCGCAATCTCAGACATCTTCTTAATCACACTATCCGTACGTTCAAGGGATGCCGCATCGGGCAACTGAGCAAAGGCCACTAAATACTGTTTATCTTGGCCGGGCACATAACCCGTTGGTGTATTGGCAAATTGCACACCCGTTAACGCCACCATGCCTAAATACACTAGACCAATAATGCCGCCAAAACGGATCACCTTACGCACTAACCAGCCATAACCATCGGATGCACGGTTAAATAAGCGATTAAAAGGCACAAATAACCAAGCACCAAACAACTTATCCATTAGACGCGTTAAGCCGTCCTTAGGTGCATCATGGCTCTTGAGTAACAGCGCCGATAATGCCGGACTCAAAGTGAGTGAGTTAATCGCCGAGATAAAGGTCGAGATAGTAATAGTCAAGGCAAACTGTTTATAGAACTGCCCGGTTAAACCGCTCATAAAGGCCGTTGGAATAAACACCGCCGCCAGCACTAAGGTGGTTGCCACAATCGGGCCAGTCACTTCCTTCATCGCCTTTTGCGTTGCCTCTACTGGGCTTAATCCTGCGGCAATATTACGCTCGACGTTTTCGACCACGACGATGGCATCGTCAACCACAATCCCGATGGCGAGCACCAGCCCAAATAGCGACAAGGCATTTAACGAGAAACCAAGCAGATGCATAAAGGCAAAGGTACCGACCAAAGACACAGGCACGGCCACCAGCGGAATAATCGATGCGCGCCAAGTTTGCAGGAATAGCACCACCACTAACACCACCAGCAACACGGCTTCGAGCAGGGTTTTTACCACAGCTTCAATCGAGCCACGCACGAACACTGTTGGGTCGTAAACGATTTCGTATTCGAGTCCTTCAGGGAATCCTTTAGACAGCTCTGCCATTTTGGCGCGTACATCGTCGGAAATCTGAATCGCATTAGAGCCCGATGCTTGGAATACAGGAATAGCGACCGCATCCTTATTATCGAGTAAAGAGCGCAGCGCATAACTCGTTGCCCCGAGTTCGACCCGCGCGACATCTTTAAGGCGGATCACCTCAGCATTCTGACCAACTTTGATAATGATATCTTCAAATTCAGACAGTTCAGTTAAACGACCTTTAACGTTAATCAAAAGTTGAAAGTCAGCACTGCCACTGGGCTGCGCGCCTAAACTGCCCGCTGCTGCCTGTTGGTTTTGCTCACGCACGGCGGCAATAATGTCTGCGGGCGATAAACCCAGCGCCGAGACTTTATTCGGGTCAAGCCAAATTCTCAGACTGTATTCGCCGGCGCCAAACAAACGTACCGCGCCGACACCATTAATTCGTGCTAACTCGTCTTTGACGTTTAGCGCCGCATAGTTAGACAGATACAACATGTCGTAACGGTTATCCGGCGATAACAAATGCACCACCATGGTCAAGTCTGGCGATGATTTTTCAGTAACAATACCAAGACGTTGTACTTCCTGCGGCAGACGGGGCATAGCGCGATCGACTCGGCTCTGCACTTGGGTTTGTGCCTTATCCACATCCGTGCCAATCGCAAAGGTGATGGTCAAGGTCATACGTCCATCGGACGTCGCCTGCGATGACATGTACAACATGTCTTCGACGCCGTTAATTTCCTGCTCCAACGGTGAAGCCACAGTTTCGGCAATCACTTTAGGATTTGCGCCAGGATAATTAGCAGTGACCACTACCGTTGGTGGCACTACCTCTGGATATTCGGTAATAGGCAACTGCCAAACGGCAATCGCCCCCGTGATAAGAAACAGCAATGACAGTACGGCTGCAAATATCGGTCTTTTAATGAAAAATTGCGACAACATAGTGTGTTATTCCTTAACCGCGGCTCGCCGTTTCGACCGCTTGCGCCGTCAAATGCTCTTGATTTTTATCGAGTATTAACTGGGCTTGGCGCAGTGCCTCGAGCTTGTCGCTGTCGACCATGTCCACTATGTTTGGCTCAATTTGCATCTTAGGACGTACGCGTTGCATACCATTAACGACGATCTTGTCATCGGCCATCAAGCCTTGGGTTACAATGCGCAGTCCTTGGACTTTTTCGCCTAAGGTCACACCGCGATATTCGACCGTGCCATCATGAGCGACGACCAGCACAAACTTATTATTGAGATCTGTGCCAACCGCTTTATCGTCAATCAAGATCCCCTCATAGGCGCCACTGCCCGCAGTACGAAGACGCGCAAACAAGCCTGGCAATAGGTTATTGTCTTCATTGTTAAAAGTCGCACGAACTCGAATAGTACCCGTCTGCTTATCCATCGCATTATCCACAAAGTCGACCATGCCAATATGGTGATAATCGCGCTCATTGGCTAAAGCCATGTAAACAGGATTATCGCCAGCACGGGGATCGTTACGTTTGTTCTGCGCGGTTAACTTCACGTATTTAAGGTAGGTTTGCTCGTCCACATCAAAATAGGCATACATGCTGGCGGTAGAGACTAAGCTGGTCAGCACACTCTGCCCTGCGGTGACATAGTTACCCGCAGTGACGTTAGCGTAGGATACGCGGCCATCAATCGGCGCTTGCACTTGGGTATAAGCTAAATCAAGCTCGGCGCGCATGAGTGCTGCTTTCACCGAAGCGACTGCGGCTGCAGTCTGACGTTTATTCGACTCACGGGTATCGAGTAATTCGGCCGAGACCGCCTTTTGGTCAAATAACTTATGTGCTCGTTCAAAATCATTAGTGGCCAGTTGCTCTGCAGAGAGTGCGCTAGCAAGATCTGCTTTTAACCGGGCCACTTCCACTTCAAACACGCTTGGATCGATGCGAAATAACACTTCGCCTTTTTTCACTAAGGCGCCTTCTTTAAAATTTACTGAGTCTATATAACCCGACACCCGCGGGATAAGGGTGACACTTTCTGGCGCCTGTAAACGACCGGTAAACTCATCCCATTCGGTGACTCGCTCATGTAATACCTGAGCGACATCCACCTTAGGCGCACTCGGTGCAGGTCCCTGCTGCGCAGTTTGCTCACCACAAGCTGAAAGGACGAAAGCAGCCACAGCCGTTAACATCATTATTCGTAAAGGTTTGTTACTCATCATATTACTATCCTCAAAGTGGCGGGCATTTCACGCTGTTCGAACCACACACATGCAGCTGTGTTACAAACCAAACCAATTAAATACCGACTGGTAAAAAATATTCTGTACTGGACGGTAATATATAGCGTAAAATGATGCTGTCAACAAATTTATGTACCGATCGGTATTTAATTAAAAGTGTGCACTTACCCTAGGCAGGCAATGCGTCCAGAGGCAAAAGGCTACGAGTTTGAACTGCAAAGCATTTTGATGAATATTGAAGCAAACACTGACTAACGCAGATAACATGCTGAACTTAGGTGACACCTTGAATGACTAAGTAGACATATCCCCCTAAGTCCGTCATCGGTGGCAAGTGTGGCTGGACAGGGACTAAACCCATGTCTATCCTAGGGGCAATTGAGAATTGAGGAGCCTAATGATGTCAACCGTCACCCAGACGCCCTGTGTTGGTCGCCCACGAGCTTTTGACACTGACGATGCATTAGCAAAAGCCTTAGAAGTCTTCTGGCTCAAAGGTTTTGAAGGTACATCGTTAACCGATCTCACCCAAGCTATGGGCATTAATAAACCTAGCCTTTATGCCGCTTTCGGTAATAAAGAACAGTTATTTCTCAAGGCGATAGAATTATATGAACAACGCCCCTGTGCGTTTTTCTACCCGGCACTTGAACAAAAAACCGCCTATCAGGTTATCGAGTCAATGCTACTAGGTGCGGCAAGCTCTTTGGTGGATAAAAGCCATCCACAGGGATGTTTGATTGTTCAAGGGGCACTCACCTGTAGTGAAGCAGGACAAGCGATTAAAGATACTTTGATTAATCGTCGCCGTGACGGAGAAATAGCCCTGTGCGAACGACTGCAACGCGCCAAAGATGAAGGTGATTTGCCCGCTGACGCCGATCCCTTGCTGCTTGCCCGTTATATAGGCACTGTATTGCAAGGTATGGCCGTACAAGCGACCAGTGGAATTTGCCCGAATGAACTGCGCAAAGTGGCCGAACTAGTGCTGGCTAACTTTCCGCGTAATAATTAATCCTGATTCACCAATCCTGATCCACAAAAACTAAACCCCAGTAGAGTACTCACTTAACTGGGGTTTTATTTATGCTTTGCTTTATTTCTGTCCAACCATTTATTTCTGTCCAACTAAGAGTTCTCTAAACAGTTGTCTGAGTCGTTTCAATAATGGCAGGCTACTTTTATCTTGATGCTGGATCACATCGACGTTTGCATACCAGCCTATCTGCTCAAATTCTATGGGGACGCGAGTTAAATTACCCGATAAAACTGAACTGGACGCCATGTGCTCGGGCAACAGACACCAACCATGGCCCTGTAATGCGAGCTCCAATAACACGTAATAGTTATCGGCATACCAAACATCAGGACTGAACGCCTGCTGAAAACTACTGGTTTTAGTATTCCGTGAGCGGATGAGTAATTGTCGATACAGTCGCAATGAGTCCATGTTCGGTGCAACTGATTTTGCTAAGGGATGCGAACTCGCCACATAAAGATCGAATTGAATCACCCCAACACTCTCAAAATCTATACTACTTGGCATAGATAATTCACTAAAAATCAATCCTGTAGATGCTCTTCCCGAATGCACCATGTCGATAATATCTATGCTTGAGGCACTGAGAAACTCGAGTTCAATATTAGGGAAATCACCTTCTAACAACCGAATAATTTCAGATATTCTCTGTATCGGAATGCCTTCATCCATCGCAAGGCACACTTCTGAAGATTGACTACTGAAGAGCGATAAGGCGGTATATTTGAGCCTACGATGTTGAAGAATCGTCGCTCTTGCGTAGGGCAGTAATTTACTACCTTCGGCCGTTAATACCGGATAACGACCCGAACGGTCAAATAACTCAACCCCACAGTCAATTTCAAGATTCATCACATGCTGGCTAATCACGGATTGTGCTTTCTTAAGTTGCCTTGCAGCATTTGAAAATGAACCAGATTCTACGGTTTCCATAAAGGCTTCGAGTTGTTCGAGACTAAACATATCGCTTTTACCGATACTACCTAACTATAACTTATCCCCATACTAGATAAAATTATGGCCATAGTCACATTAAATGAATGGGAAATAGCCATGAAAACGACAGAACGTATCTTTAACGCCTTACTCTTTGAAGCGATTGCACTCGCTATTATTATCCCCGTTTCTGCCCTTATATCAGGCAAAGGAACCAGTGAACTTGTCATAGTTGGTATCGCTTTGAGTCTTTATACCGTGGTATGGAACTACTTCTACAACCTAGGATTCGACAGGGTATTTGGCGCAAATCGAGAGCAACGCACTTTAAAAACCCGAATACTGCATACCTTTGGATTTGAAGGGGGACTTATTTTCATTAGCATACCGACCATCGCCTGGTTTCTACAGATAGGTTGGTTGGCAGCCATGGGCTTAGAAGCGGTTTTTTTGATCTTTTTCTTCTTCTACAGCACCCTATTCCATTGGTGTTATGACAAGTATCAGCCCTATAAGACTTGGATTACTATGCAAGCCACTAAGGTCAAATAGCGCAGCTAAGATCAACACACATCACCATCAAACGAACCTCACTAAACAATTTAGCGATTCGTTTGATGGCAGATTATCCATTTCAATTTCTTCTACTTAGCAAGAAAGCTAAGCCAGTTCATGTGTTGCCCAACGTAAAATTCCCCTTAAACACAGTACATAAAAATAATAGACCCGCACACAGTAAACTGAGGTTGTTGAAATATCCTATAAACATCACAAAAGGACTAACTATCAGTAATTAATATTCAAATCATTAGTCTAGATATAATTCTTTATGCTATAAAAGCCATATATTAAGCGGGGAGATGGAAGCAAAATGCGTGCAGGGAACAGAATGAGGCTCAGGATGCAGCAGGCATTAAATTTGCCGTCAGCATTGATACTTAGCATCGTTTTATTGCTCGTATCCATTATTTGCAACATGGCACTCGCTAAAGAAAGCAATGCAATACCAGCAGAATCGCAACCTCAAGCCATAACCTTAGCCGCAGAAGACAGTTGGCCACCTTTCGCCAATCAGTTTGGTCAAGGTATTTCCCATCGTTTAATCCAAGCCGCATTTAAACAGTCGCATATTGAAGTGAATAGCTTAGTTGTGCCCTACTCCCGCGCCTTAATGATGGCGGAAAAAGGTGCAGTTGATGGGGTGTTTAACGTCACCCGCGAGAACAGTACTGAGCAACGCTTCATCTTTGGAAACACCCCATTATTTATCGCCACGGCTTCTTTTTATCAAAAGAAACAAAAACCTATTCTTGCAGACAATAAATGGGCGCTACCTAAAGGCACCGTTATCGGCGTGATTAAAAGCTATGAATATGGCGATGAATTTCCCAAATTAGTTAAACAGCAACAGCTCAATATCGTCACCGTCGCCAACCAACAACAGCTGATCAATTTATTATTGATTGGTCGCATAGATGCCGCCTTGATGTTCGACTTAGTCGCCAAGGAAAACCTGAAAAAAATGGGGGTAGATGATGAGATTATTCCTGCATTTGCTAACCACAGCAGCGATATTTTTTTGGCCTTCTCGAAAGGAAATCCGCAAGCACAAACCTTAGCAAGCCAACTCGACGCTGGCTTATCACAGCTAAAAGCCACAGGCCAATACGACAAACTGCTCTTAGTCGCTGACTAATCGCCTATTACTACGAGCGAATGATAGATTACCGCTGCGAGCGAATGATCTCTTGATTCACCCAATATAACAGTTGCTTAATAGCCTTCGACAGGATCTGATTCTGGCGCACAATATAACCTAAACTCGTTGTAGGGAATTGCGGTAGAGGAGTGACTTTAGTGGTGAGATTCGCCTTAGTGTAAACCGAAAATTCCGGTACGATAGCCACACCAAATCCCGCCTCTGCCCAATCGATTTGCGCGTCAACACTGCCGACTTCCATTATTCTGTAATTCGATAAGTTCAGCGACGGCAATGCGGGATCTAACAATTCGCGGGTTCGCGTATCGTGTCCTAATAAAATCAACGTCGGTTGCTCGGCTAAGGGCGTATCCACAGAGGGTTTTGCCTGCTGCCATTGCTGTAAATTATCTCCGATTGCACACCATTTAATCTGTTGTAGCTCAGTAAAATGCAGTGGCTGACTTTCCTTCTGCGCAATCACAAACCCTAAATCTGCCTCGGCATTTTTCACCAATTCAGAGGCTTGTGATGAGGTTGTGTTGAGCAGTGAGAAATCTATTCCCGGAAACTCCGCCTTAAAAAGCTGAAACGGCTGGATCAACAATAACCGCGAGATAATGTCGCTGGCGGCAATGGTCAATGTGCCTTGACTAAGATCATTAATCGCATTGAGATCCGCCTGACAAATTTGCAGCTCCATTAACGTCTTCTGACTGCTCTCTAACAGGCGAAATCCCGCTTGCGTTAATCGAAAGGGATTACGGTCAATCAACTTGACTCGAGTGCTTTGCTCTAACTGCTTAATATGCAAGCTAACATTGGGCTGCGTCATGTGCAGCGCTGTGGCCGCTTTCCCAAAATGCTTGTATTCAGCTAAAGTCACGAAGGTCTTTAACCAATGGATATCGAGCATAACGTCACCTTTTGCAAAGTATTAGAGTTGATGATAGCCAATGATATATGAAATTCTTATTGGGATGATAACCATAATTAATTTCTCTTATTTAAATGACGGGTCTAGCATAGCGTCTTAATCAATGAGGAGATGTTGTTATGCCGTCGATCGTGGTTGTGGGTGCAAATTGGGGTGATGAAGGCAAAGGCCGCATCGTAGATTATTTAGCCGCGGATGCCGCTGCCAGTATTCGCTTTCAAGGTGGTAACAACGCTGGTCATACCGTCGTCAACGACTATGGCACCTTTAAATTACACCAATTACCGAGTGGCATTTTCAACCCTAACTGCGTTGCAGTTTTAGGCCCTGGCATGGTGATCAGCCCTGAAAAACTCAGTGTAGAAATTGCTGAAGTGCAAGCGGCAGGCATTGAAGTCAAATTATGCATTTCTGACCGTGCTACCCTGTGCTTACCTCTACATGCATTAGAAGATACCTTAGAAGAACAACGTCTTGGCGACCTCGCCTATGGTTCAACCCGTCAAGGTATTGCACCAGCCTATGGCGATCGCGTGATGAAAAAAGGCATTTTAGTCGGCTGGTTAAACCAACCTGAAGTGCTGCAAGAGCGCATTCAATTTATGCTCGACTGGAAATTGCCACAGTTAAAAGCACTTTATCCAAGCTGCGATTTTAATCAAACCGCCGCCGAAATGACCGCATGGTTATTAGAAGTGACGGCACCTTGGCGTCCGTTTATTTGTAATGTGACAGAGCCATTAAAAGCATTACAAAAACAAGATGCTAGCTTACTGTTTGAAGCGCAGTTAGGTGCTGGCCGCGACTTAGTCTACGGCGAATATCCTTATACCACATCTTCAAACGTGACTGCGGCTTACGCGGGTATCGGCAGCGGTTTACCAGCTCTGCGTCCAGAGCGCGTAATTGCTGTCGCGAAAGCCTTTAGCTCATCAGTCGGCACAGGCACGTTAGTGACCGCAATGGAAGAGCAAGACGCCTTCCGCGAAAATGCTAACGAGTTTGGTGCAACGACAGGCCGTCCACGTGACATGGGATATTTTGATGCTGTTGCCACCCGTAATGGTGTTGAGCTACAAGCAGCAACCGAAATTGCCCTGACTAAGATTGATTGTCTTTCTGGCATGAAAGATCTGAAAATCTGTGTTGCCTATGCTGGTGAACACACTGAGAACCCAATTTGGCCACAAACTGCTGCGTTAAGCCCAGTGTATGAGCAAATGCAAAGCTGGAGCGAAGATATTACTAGTTGTCGCACCTTCGAAAGCCTACCAGTCGCCGCACAACAATATGTTGAACGTATTGAAGACTTAATGGGTGTACGCGTTAGCATGGTTTCTGTTGGACCAGAGCGCGATCAAATGATCATCCGCTAGTAAACAACATTTACCCTACAAAAAAGCCATATTCGCCTCGGTGAATATGGCTTTTTACTTTGATATGGCTTGTCATTGAAGAATCACTCAAGACGTTGATAGCGATGACTCGAATACCCCATATTCAAATATCGCCACTAAATGAAATGGCATTACTCTTCGAATACGTATTTATCTATCATACCGACCATACGACCAATTTCTGGTTTAGTAATGGTATCGTTAGCACCTAATGCCATCGCCTTTGCGCGGTTATCTTCACTCATTAAAGAGGAAAACATCACAATTGGCATTTGTCGATACGCCTTGGATTCTCTTAAGCGTTTCACCAAATGCATGCCATCCATGCGAGGCATCTCAACATCCGTAATAATGGCGCTGACAAAATCAGAAATAGAAGCATTATCTTGGTCAGCAAGATTCTCAAATTCCATCAGCATTTCAAGGGCATCACCACCATCTTTGGCTGTGATAATGTTGTAACCTGCGCTACGAAGGGTATTTTCGATCATCTTACGAATAAAAGCGGAATCATCGACAATTAAAATCGTTTTCGCTTCACGTTTCGCCAGCATTTTATCATTGATCAGTACACTTCTATCGAGCGTGACATCGTACTTATCCATACTCAGTTCAGGATTGATATCGGCAATAATCTTCTCAAAATCCAATATCATAATGAGCATGCCATCACGGCGCACTACGGCAACGACACAATCATTTTCACCCGCTTCTAAAAATTGACTCGGCGATTCAACTTGCTCCCACGACACTCTATGGATGCTACGAACACTATCGATTAAGAACCCATTAATCATCTTATTAAAATCAGTCACTATGACCACTTTGTGGGTTAAATCCTCAGGTGTCGATATTCCGAGCCAACCGGCTAGATCGACCAAAGGGATCAACTTTTCTCGCAGCGAGAACACCCCAACCATGTGCCGCTGGGCATTGGGATAATCTGACGTTTCTGGCACCCTAATTACTTCTCTCACTTTGGCGACATTAATACCGTAATGGCACACTTTATGGCCACCATTGGGAAGTGTCTTATGTAGATGAAACTCAATAATTTCGAGTTCATTTGTGCCACTCTCTGTCAATATTTCTGATTTTTTAATTTCGCTCATATAAAGCTCTCAACCTAGCAAATCAACGTAAGAAAGGGATTGCAGTTATCAGTATAGGAAGGGATTAATGAATTAGGCACGATAGTGTGATTTTACTGCCTGATTAGCGTGATATTTTTGGGTAACAAGCATTTTATCTATAAGCAGAAAAGCGTCCCATAATCGAATCTAATGACTATTTCAGTCGTCACATTGTCAATCATGTCCAGATTAAGCATCGCCGTTGCCGACCTAAAGTAGCCTGCACATTTCCCTTAACAGCGCTTTTGTCTCTCTGCATTAGAGGTTTTGTTTTAAGAGATAAGCCGCTAAACTATTGCGCAATAAAACTATCTAGAATAGCCGTACCCCATGCCGCAATTTAGCCCGACCTTTTCTTTCCCAGTGCAAATCTACTATGAAGATACTGATTTTTCTGGCGTGGTGTATCACCCCAACTTTTTGAAATACTTCGAGCGCGCCCGTGAACATGTGATTGGTGCTGAGCGTTTAAGTGTATTATGGCAACAAAACCAACTGGGTTTTGCTGTGTATCGTAGCGATATGCTGTGCCATGAGGGGGTGGAATTTGCCGATATTATCGATGTACGGACTAAATTTTACTTTGAGAGCAAGTATCGCACTGTGTGGCTACAGGAGATTTGGCGCCCACAAGGTAAAAAGCCAGCTGTTACGGCAACCATTGAAATGGTGTGTATGAATCAAGCCCGTCAATTAGCGCCTATGCCGGCAGAGTTAATCGCCATATTAAGTCTTGGTTTCACATCAAGCGAACAAAGCTAATACTCTTACATACAAGTACGCGCGATTTCCTGAGCTTATTTTGACATCAGCAAAGGCAACAAAAATCACTCAAAGAAGTACAACACAAATAACGATAACTGGACAGTATTAAGGCTCGGCTGCAAGCCTTAGTACTCTTGATTTAACGAGCATTTGATTTAACGAGCATTTGATTTAACGAGCATTTGATTTAACGAGCGCTTACTTTAATGAGCACAAGGTTTAGATTGTATTATGTAGTTGGGCCCAGTTCATTTCGAGTTCGGCGGCACTCATGGGCTTCGCGTAATACATACCTTGTATAGTATCAACCCCCATAGCCACTAACCTATCTCTAATCTCAAGCGTTTCAATTCCTTCAACAGTTACCTCATAACCGAGTTTTTTGGCAATATTAATACTGGCTTCGAGGATGTATTCCGATGGTTTATCCTGCTCCAGATCCTTTAAAAAGGCTTTATCAATTTTGACTTCATTAACGGGTAAATGCTTTAAATAAGCTAAGGAAGAATGACCCGTACCAAAATCATCAATTGCAAGTCTAACCCCTAAGGCACGTATCTTTCCTAACGTCTCGACCGCCTCAGTCAAATCCGCCATTAAAGTGCTTTCAGTAATTTCGATCATCAAGGATTCGGGAGGGAGCTGGTAATAGGCTAATCTTGCAGCAATTTCTTGGGGTAAGGTTTCACTGTCAAGGTCCCGTGTCGAGAGGTTAACTGCAACACACAATTGTATCCCCGCCGCGCGCCATTTTGCCTGCTGTGCTAAAACCTGATCGAGTGCCCATTGGCTGACTAAATCAATCATGCCAGCATATTCGGCTAAGGGAATAAATTCTCCAGGAGAAATAATGCCGAGTTCGTCATGCTCCCAACGCATCAAGGCTTCAACCTGAAAACATCGACCCGTAGTAATATCCTGTTTAGCTTGATACACCATATATACTTGATTACGTTGCAAACCTTTAGGCAAACTATCGATAATTTTCAGTTCTCTTAACTGACGAATATCATCATTTTGGGCATAGTAAGCAATCGCGCTACGAGAATGGCGGGCTTTCTTCAGCGCCAAATCGACTCGACGTAACATCTGACTCGTGTCGGCGTGGTGTTCTTGTAAATACAGACAACCGATTTGAAGCTTAACGCTGACGGGTGTGTTCTTAATGCTAAAAGGCACTTGCAATCGCCCTCTTAAGTGGACTAATTGCTCCTCAGTCAACGCTTGCTCGTAATATAAACAGAATTCATCACCATTGAGGCGTGCGATTAATCTCGGGGATAAACTTAAGCTATTTAAGCGTTCGGCAAATTGCTTCAGCAGGATATCGCCAAACACAAAACCAAAGAGATCATTCACATAGCGAAATCGATAAATATCAATTAGCACTAATGTCCCTTGAGTCAGCGGCATCATGCCGGTAAGAGTACGTTTCAAGCCGACACGATTAACAAGTCCTGTTAACTTATCCTTGCCCACACTTGCCGGTAACGCCTTTAATAATTCATTTAAAGTATGGTAGAGAGGAGCAAACGCTTGGGGGACGATGCCAATGTCTAAAGCTTGGCGTTCAACCTTTTGCTGCTCTAGCTGGGTACAAAGCTGTGCTAAGAATTTTTGCTGCGACCGTAAAGATCTGTATTTTGCCTGCAGGATATACAATGAAAATATCAATAAAGCGAGAGAAGCGACAACTAACCCGATTACGAACATACCTTGGCCTCTGCCATACCACGTAAGCTTTTTCTCAAATGACACGATAAAAGATATCAGCGCCATTTGAATTCCATTTAGGCCTAACGATTATTGGTAACTTTCTCTAATTGAATGGAATTTATCCATAAACTCATCACTGGCTAAATCATCGGTCGTCACAGGTAATCCACGGGCGACAAACACACCGAGACGTTGCTCTAGTTCAGTGCCCGCTCGCAATTCACCGGTATAAAAGGCCGCTGCACGAATAAAGTCAAGATAGGTGACATGATCGGGTAGATAAGGTAAATCAGCCCAACGCTCAACCACTTCCATCACTTCGGTAGAGAAATCCCAACTTTTCAAAACAGCACGACCCAAAGGCCCTTGCATTTTACGTACGAGCGCGCGTAATTGATCAATGCTAGTGAATAAATGGGGATGCGCCTCCGCTTCTGTTAATACAGGTAAGGCGCCAATGTTATGCACGAGTCCAGCTAAGGTTAAGGTATCAAAATTTAACCGACTGGTTGAATGACGCTTATTGTACATCTGCAGCATGGCACAAGACGCAGCAGTTACATCGATTGAGGTACGCCACACTTCATCCATGACTTCCCACACCATTTCATTGGTGGAAATGAATAATTGCTCCATCGCCACCGAAGTGGCAATGCTTTTAATCTGGATTAACCCAATACGAGAAACCGCACTGTTGATACTTTCAGCGGGTACGCCTCGGCTATATAACGCGCTGTTGGCGACCTTAATAATACGCGCAGAAATCGCGGCATCTTGACCGATCACTTCAGCCACTTGTTTAAGGCTCGCATCGGAGCGTCCAACCACTTCTTGCACCCGCATCGCCACTTCAGGCAAGGTCGGTAGTACTAAGGCATCGTCTTTTAGTTTTTTTAATAAACTGACTAACAGTAGATGTTCGGTAGACATCTTAACTCCCATCAATCTGTAAACATCAACATTGGATTGTTGGAGTATATCAGTTGGCTGTCATTAGATGCGTAGAAAAAACTGCAGACGTTAATAATTTGTATGATTGCGTTATCAATTTTGCCTTACTTATCTGTCTTGATCATCGACCTCAATCATCACTCAAGTTGAAATATTCCGCTCCAGTTGATCTAAGCCAAACTCACTATATTCGTAAAATGTGAAGTACTGCTAAAGTTAACTAAGGCAATTTGCATACCCCTACTTTCATTGTGTAAAATGCCGCCCCCGCGCACCGCGTCATTTATTAACCCATTTGAGAGTGATTATGTTTAAACCTGAGCTGCTGTCTCCAGCTGGAACCTTAAAGAACATGCGCTACGCCTTTGCCTATGGCGCAGATGCAGTGTATGCCGGTCAGCCAAGATATAGTCTAAGGGTACGTAACAATGACTTTAAAATGGAAAACCTTGCCACTGGGATTGAAGAAGCCCATGCACTCGGTAAAAAGCTGTATGTGGTGAGCAATATCGCGCCCCACAATGCCAAGCTAAAAACCTATATCAAGGACATGGAACCCGTAGTGGCGATGAAGCCTGACGCACTGATCATGTCCGATCCCGGTTTAATCATGATGGTGCGTGAAGTGTTTCCTGATCAAGTGGTGCATTTATCCGTGCAAGCGAATGCCATCAACTGGGCCTCGGTAAAGTTTTGGCAAACCCAAGGCATCAAACGCGTGATCCTGTCACGCGAATTGTCCTTAGATGAAATCGAAGAAATTCGTCAGCGCTGCCCCGATATCGAGCTTGAAGTGTTTGTGCATGGCGCCCTGTGTATGGCGTATTCAGGCCGTTGTTTACTCTCAGGTTATATCAATAAACGCGATCCTAACCAAGGCACCTGCACTAATGCTTGTCGCTGGAAATACGATGTACACGAAGCGCAGCAAAATGACAGCGGTGACATCATTGCCATGCCAAATGCGGTGCAAATTGAAACGCCAACGACCTTAGGCGCAGGCGCTCCCACAGATCAAATTTACCTACTACAGGAAGCCAATCGCCCCGGCGAATACATGCCCGCCTTCGAAGATGAGCACGGCACTTATATCATGAACTCTAAAGACTTACGGGCCATTCAGCACGTTGAGCGCCTAACTAAAATGGGCATAGACTCGCTCAAAATTGAAGGCCGCACTAAGTCCTTCTATTACGTTGCCCGTACAGCACAACTGTATCGCCGCGCGATTGAAGATGCTTCATCGGGTAAAGATTTCGACCGCAGTCTAATGAATCAATTAGAAGGCCTAGCCCACCGTGGTTATACCGAAGGCTTTTTACGTCGCCATGTGCATGATGAATACCAAAATTATGACTATGGCTACTCAGTTAGTGACACCCAACAATTTGTAGGTGAACTGACGGGAAAACGTAATCTTGCAGGATTGGCCGAAATTGAAGTAAAAAACAAGTTCTCCGTTGGCGACAGTGTTGAACTGATGACGCCGCAGGGCAATATCAATTTGACGATTGAACAACTCGAAAATCGCAAAGCTGAAGCGGTTGAAGCTGGTTTAGGTTCGGGGCACACTGTGTATCTACCCGTGCCGAAAGAAGTCGATTTGAGCCACGGTATTTTGCTGCGTAACTTGCCCCAAGGTCAGGATACTCGCAACCCACATGAACTAGGTTAAGATCATGGCACTACTGATCGACGATAGCTGCATCAATTGCGACATGTGTGAACCTGAATGTCCTAATCAGGCTATCACTATGGGCGAAGAGATCTATGAAATCGATCCAGACCGCTGCACCGAATGTGTGGGTCACTACGACAAACCGACTTGCGTGTCTGTCTGCCCCATTGATTGCATCGACCCAGATCCAAACCGTATCGAATCTAACGACGAATTGTTAGTGAAATTTGCCGTGTTAACGCAAAAAACTTAATCACGTCACCTGACCGAGTGGCTATAATGCCTCTCGGTCAAATCTACCCTAATACCTGCCATAACCTGCGCAAAACAACCCGCATAAAAAATCACAATAAAGATGCATTTAACGGTATGGAAAACCTTTAAATCGCTTAAATCCAAGCCTTTACTTCAGCATTAGTCAAAACACTACTTTAGACTGACTTCTTTTCAGCGGTGAATGTCAAAAAAGTAGCAGACGGAATTTATCGCTGCTTCACAGTTTGTGATTCGGACAAAATGTCGCTTGATAAATAACCACTTTTACAAACTCGGTTGTTTTAATAGACTTATAGTTATTATTTTGACGCTTATTTGTACACCTCACTCTTTAGCTAAGTAAAAATCCACCCACGGTCAAATTGTAAATCAAGTGTTACATTTTAACCTTGTAAATTAGATACGCCTTAAGCACCGAACTGGGCAGGTTGAAAATACCTTCTACATTGAATTATGTCTCGAAGTCCGTGGAGACATAAAAAGAAAATGGAGTTCAACATGCATAAGAAACATTTAATTGCAGTCGCGGTCGCAACTGGACTTGCTTACTTCCCTGTTAACGCTAATGAATACCAAGCGAGTATGGTAAGTGTCCCGCAATCTAAAGCCATCAAAGATACTTACATTGTTGTATTCAATACCCCAAGCGTTCTTAATCTAAGTAATAACAACACCATAGCTGAATTCGCGACGAAACAAGCCGAGAGTTTAGTCAACCAATATGATGTCACTGTGATGAAAAACTTTGGCAATGTGCTCAATGGTGTACTCATCAAGGCCAGCGCCCAACAGATTAAAGCACTGCGTAAAGATCCAAATGTGAAATACATAGAACAAGATCAAATCATGTCAGTAACGCCTATGGTTGAAGCCAATGCCAATCAACCGAGTCCGACCTGGGGCATAGACAGAATCGATCAACGAAACTTGCCATTGGATAGTAACTATCACACGGATTTCGACGGCTCTGGTGTAACCGCCTTTGTGATCGATACTGGCGTGCTTAATTCTCACAATGAGTTTGGTGGTCGCGCCAGCAGTGGCTATGATTTTGTGGATAATGATTACGATGCGACTGACTGTAACGGCCATGGTACCCATGTGGCAGGAACTGTTGGCGGCGCTACCTACGGTGTGGCTAAAAACGTCAATCTTGTGGGCGTCAGAGTACTCAACTGTTCAGGTTCAGGTAGTAACTCTGGCGTGATTGCAGGGATAAACTGGGTGAAAAACAATGCTTCCGGCCCCGCCGTCGCAAACATGAGTTTAGGAGGCGGCGCCTCCCAAGCAACTGATGATGCAGTCAATGCCGCAGTTGCCGCAGGGGTCACTTTCGTAGTGGCGGCGGGTAACGACAACAGTAGCGCTTGTAATTACTCACCCGCACGGGCGGTAAATGCCATCACGGTTGGTTCAACCACCAGTAACGATTCCCGCTCGAGTTTTTCTAACTTCGGGACTTGCCTTGATATCTATGCGCCAGGTTCGAGCATTACGTCTGCTTGGTATAACTCGAATTCAGCGACTAATACCATAAGTGGTACCTCAATGGCTGCCCCACATGTGGCAGGCGTTGCCGCATTATACTTAGATGAAAATCCAAATCTCTCTCCCGCACAGGTGACAAACTTACTCACGACGCGCGCCACGTCAAATAAAGTTACAGACGCGAAAACAGGCTCACCGAATAAGTTACTGTTTTCACTTGCAAGCGATGATGGTGGCTGTGGCAATAATTGCCCCGTCGATGAAACACCGCTGCAAAATAATGTGGGTGTCGCAATCAGTGGCGCCACAGGTTCTGCGACGTATTACTACATCGATGTCCCAGTCAATGCGGCAAGTTTAGGGATCAATCTAGCGGGTGGTTCTGGTGATGCGGATATTTATGTCAGCCAAGGACAAAAACCGACGACAACAAGCTACCAATGCCGCCCCTATCAAAATGGCAACAACGAGAGCTGTAACTTCACCACACCTACGGCGGGTCGGTGGTATGTGATGGTGCAAGGCTATAATAATTACGCCAATGCCCAACTGACAGCCAGCTATAACCTGAATGGCGGCGGAAGCTGCACCGATGCAAACTGCTTAACCAATGGCGTACCTGTCACGAATTTAAGCGGGGCAACGGCAACAGAGAAACTGTATAAGATAGTGGTTCCAGCCAATAGCCAACTCAACATTGCCACCAGTGGCGGAACTGGAGATGTAGACCTGTATGTCAAAGCAGGCACTACCCCAACGACCACCAGCTATGATTGCCGTCCCTATAAAAATGGGAACAATGAAAGCTGTTCGATTACAGTGACTCAAGCGGGAACTTACCATGTGATGTTACGCGCTTATTCGAGCTACTCGGGACTACAACTGAGTGCAAGCTACTAACTCATTGACCAAACCATACAATAAAGTTTAAATAAAAATAAGCCCACTAAGATAATAACTTAGCGGGCTTCTTTATGGAATTAGCAGTGTGTAGTCTCACTAAATAACGTTAAAAGCTTGGGGATTTGGCGAGAATAATTGTCGGTTTCGCTTCAATTTGAAGACGCTCAATCACAGCGGCAAGCTTTTCAACACTAAGACGAATTGGGGCTGGCATACTGGCAAATTCGATACTTAGCAGCAGGTTTTTCACTTCGAGTCCTAATTCAGTATCACCTTGAATACTCAGCTTACGCTGGAAGAATAGCGTGTCGGGATCTTCCTTCGCCGCCGCCACTAACACTAGCTCAGCAGAGTTGGCACTGAAGGTCACCTGCGCATCGGTGAGCTCTCTGACTTGCCATTTTCCATTAAAACTGACTTCGAAGGCTAAGTTTATATCTTCCACTCGAATCGCGACCCATTTATCCGTCAAAAATCCAAGCTCATCGTCAGCAGCTTGCTCGGCAAGTAAGAGTTCAAGCAATTGGCTGATGGCTTTTGCTTTGAGGCTAAACGGCATCTTAGCAAGGGGAAAGCCGATGGCTTTTGGGGTGAACTCTAAAAGTTGCTGAGCAAATTTTGCGAAAAAAACAGCGGACATGGTGGGAACCCTACAAGAATAAAACATGATATATCCCAGTTTATCGGGATTTTATGATCTTAAACCTGTTTTAAATCAATTCATCGCCATTCAATCTTACCTACACTCAGCGGCTATCATTTTATCGGGAGCATCACTATGGAGCTGTTGTGTCCAGCAGGAAATCTGGCCTCGCTAAAGTCGGCATTACATGCCGGAGCCGACGCTGTGTATCTAGGGTTAAAAGACGACACCAACGCGCGCTCGTTTGCAGGATTAAACTTCACCCCCGCAAAATTGCAAGAAGCCACTGAGCTGACGCAAAAGCACGGCAAGAAAATCTTTTTGACCTTAAATACTTTTCCAAAGCCCGGTGAAGAGCATCGTTGGTATCAGGCTATCGATTTAGCGGCAAAACTGGGTATGGATGCATTAATTGTCGCCGATCTTTCTTTACTCGATTATGCCCATAGGCACTATCCAAACCTGCCACTGCATTTATCGGTGCAGGCCAGTGCAACCAATCTGGGTGCGCTGAGCTTTTATAAGGAAGCCTTTAACATCGCCCGAGTAGTATTGCCACGGGTGTTATCCATGAAACAAGTACGGGATCTTGCTAAAGTCAGCCCAGTGGATTTGGAAGTATTCGCCTTTGGTAGTCTGTGCATTATGGCCGAAGGGCGTTGCCAGCTGTCATCCTATGTAACGGGCCAATCGCCCAACACAGGTGGATCTTGTTCACCAGCAAAACACGTACGCTGGCAAGAAGAAGGGCAGAACAGATTAACCCGGCTCAACGATGTGTTAATTGATAAATCGGCCCTCGACGAACAAATGGGTTATCCAGTGGTATGCAAAGGCCGTTACATCACAGCAGATCAAGATTCGCCGCAATATTTACTCGAATCACCAACCAGTTTGAATACCTTAAGCTTACTTCCAGAGCTAGCCAAGGCTGGCATAGTGTCGCTGAAAATCGAAGGACGTCAACGCAGCCCCGCCTATGTTGAACAAGTCACTCGAGTATGGCGTCAAGCCATAGACACCTATCTAAATAATCCAGCGCTGTACTCACAAAGCCAAAATCAGCCCCATTGGGAACAAGCCCTAGCGAAAGTATCCGAGGGTCAGATCACTACGCTTGGCGCCTACGAGCGCGATTGGCAATAAAAGGTAAATAGAGAGCAAGATTGACAAAGGACACCTTATGAAGATTTCCCTAGGACCACTGTTGTATTGCTGGCAGAAACAGCAAGTCGCTGACTTTTACCAGCAAGTCGCCGCCAGTCAAATTCCCTTAGTGTATTTAGGTGAGGCGGTTTGTAGCCGCAGACGCGAACTCAAGTGGGGCGATTATCTAGAGCTGGCGCAAATGCTCAAGCAGGCGGGTAAAGAAGTCGTGCTTTCAACGCTGGCCTTAATCGAAGCGCCATCTGAATATACTGAGCTCAAACGCCAGGTCGATAACGGTGAATTTATCGTCGAAGCAAACGATATGGCGGCAGTGTATCTTGCTAAAGAGCGTAAGTTACCCTTTGTCTGCGGCGCGAGTATCAATAACTACAATCGTGCTAGTTTAGACATCTTGCAGCGGTTTGGAATGCAAAGATTTGTGATGCCAGTGGAGCTATCTAAGGCTTGGTTACAACAAGTAATTCAAGAACAGCCATCATTTGAGGTGGAAGTGCTCGGCCACGGCTATTTACCACTCGCCCATTCGGCGCGCTGCTTTACCGCTAGGCACAAACAGCTCACGAAAGATCATTGCGAAACGGTGTGCCGTGAATACAGTAAAGGACTACTCGCGCAAACCCAAGAGCAGCAACCTTTACTCAGACTCAATGGAATTCAAACCCAATCCGCTAGCTGTTTAGATTTACGCAGTGAAATAGCGGCAATGACACAGATGGGGGTCGATGTGTTTCGAGTATCACCCAGTAGTCTTGACTGCATCACTAAAGCCAATGCTTTGGTTGATACGATTCAAGCGACTAAAAATACTCAGGATTTCTCAATGAATAGCAACCTTGATATAACCCAGTGCAACGGTTATTGGTTTGGTGAAGCGGGCCTTGCTGTGCATGTGAATCCATAGCCTAGAGCTGAAGATAAGTCTAAATTCAAAGATAACTCAGCCAATGATTTTGGGATCTTGGCTGAAGCTTAACTGGCTAAAAAGCAGCACACTTGTCCAACACAATAAACTTCCCAGTCCAATCCATTCTAGTAGGGCTGGCCACCACAAAGTAGGACGCGGCAGTTGCAATACCATCTCCTGATAAAACGGTCTATCGCCTTCGGTCAAACCTAAATTGAGCTGTGGTGCATACAGAAACGTCAACATGCTACATAAGACTATTAACGCCAACAACCCAGTCCAACGGCCAAAGTTAGACTTGCCGAAACAGACCAAGGCTAAGTAGAAAATCGCACTCAAACTCCCCAGATAGAAAAACCATTTCAGCCCAAGAACATGCAAGTGATACACGTTCACCGGAAATAATCCCACGCTCGCTAAAGCCAGAAAAGTGAGAGCCAAACTGATAAAGAAAGGGTATCCCCAGCAAGAAGTCACCTGCTGCAAAGAAGACAAACAATAGAAAACGAGGCTTAAACTGCCAAAAAACAACCCACCGTTGAGAATGACAGCGAAAGACGAATGACCATAAGTCCCTAATTCACTTAGGGTGTGATTCAAAAAATTGAAGCGATGGAATTCAGAATCATCGAACCCCAAAACAGTAATAACAATGCCAATTAAAAGCCCAAAGATCCCCAAAAAACCAAACTTAATGGCCAGTGTTGAGCCGCCTTTAATCGTAACCTTCTGTACTTTTGCGATCATGAATACTAGAGCTGGATGGGAGTAATACTAACTTACATGGAAATGAGAAGATTTAAAGCGGCGGGTATCCGCTTTATGAATAATATTTTTACTTTCATCGTTATTTGCGACTTTTTAGTCAATCACAAAAGCATCAAGATAATGGAGAAGGTCACTTTTAGAGATAAGTCGATTTAAAGGCTTATCGCATAAAAATGTGTCCTAGTGCCCAAGGCTCCTTAACATTACCGCGATATGCACAACAGGTTCTCGCCAATGCTATATAGCCAGAGTTATCTCTATTGCACTTTCAAATCGAACAGAAAACCAGCCAACATGGCGGTAGCGCTAAAGTTACTGATGTTTTTTTGTGCAAAAATAACATCTAGAGAGTTTCACACACATCAGCAAACAAGTAATTAACCAGTCGTTAACCCACCTAAGGCAAATGATTGTAAGGCTATGTTTAATAATGCCTTTACAGCAATGCACGCCAATATAACCACTCTTAATTTATCGACAACTGAAGTAAAATAACTATGCTGTTTTGCTGCTTATATCAAACTAACTAGCGAATCGTTTTACATAGAGAAGCTAAGCGAGTAATCTTCCCCATTCTCGTTTTTGAGTTGAATTTAAATGCACCTTAATTAGCGTCGACAGCTTGTTACGTGCGGCTATTTATTCAAATTTACCATGTACGACTCGTACTTTAAGGTGTACAACATTGGCTACTGAAAATAAAAACCGAAACATTAAGACGATACTCACCTTTATCGTCCCTTCGCTGATTGGTCTGTTGTTATTTATGACCCCTATCAGCTACAACGATGCGATCACAATTCCTATCGCTATCATATCTAAAGCACTGCAAGGCGCATTGAGCGGTGTGCTAACCCTCATAGTGACTATTATTGTTGTGACTACGGCGCTGGCCTCTTTACTGTCAAAAGTGTTTAAGCCCACATTTGTTAGCCAAAATCACTTCCTTAATGGTTTATTGAATGTCAGCCCTATGTGGTTGACGACTCGGATCTTAGGTGCAGTGTTTATCGTACTGACTTACTTAGGTTTAGGTCCAGAGATCATCAACTCCTCGAGCACTGGCGCATTAGTCTTAAACGACTTATTACCTGTGTTGTTCTCGGTATTTATCTTTGCAGGTATGTTACTGCCGCTGCTGCTGAACTTCGGCCTACTCGAGCTCTTTGGCACACTCTTAACGAAAGTCATGCGTCCCGTGTTCAATCTACCGGGTCGTAGCGCTATCGATTGTATGGCCTCATGGTTAGGTGATGGCAGTGTCGGTATTTTGCTGACCAGCAAACAATACGAAGCCCGTTTTTATACCCAGAGAGAAGCCGCAGTTATTGGTACAACCTTCTCGGCGGTATCGATTACCTTCAGCTTAGTGGTGATCTCACAAGTTAAGTTAGAGCATATGTTTGTGCCCTTTTATTTGACTGTGTGCCTCGCGGGTTTTGCCGCCGCTGTGATTGTGCCTAAGTTGCCACCATTATCGTGGAAGAAAGACAACTACATAGATGACACACCACGCATGCCAGATGATGAGCTGATCCCTGCTGGACATGGCGCCTTATCTTGGGGCTTTGATAAAGCCTTAGAAAAAGCCGCCAGTGCCGGTGGCATAAAAGCGGTCTTAAATGAAGGCATTAAAAACGTTGTCGATATGGTATTTGGCATTATCCCTGTGGTAATGGCCATTGGTACGCTGGCACTGATTATTGCCGAGCACACGCCCATCTTTAACTATCTTGGTATGCCGTTTATTCCATTACTCGAATTACTGCATATTCCAGAAGCCACTGAAGCCTCTAAAACAATCGTGGTCGGTTTTGCGGATATGTTTATTCCGTCAATCCTTGCCAGCTCAATTGAATCAGATATGACCCGCTTTGTAATTGCAGCCTTATCTGTGACTCAGTTGATCTATATGAGTGAAGTCGGTGCACTGCTTATCGGCAGTAAAATTCCCGTCAACTTCGTTGAGCTTTTCGTAGTGTTTATTCTACGCACCTTAGTGACACTGCCTGTTATCGCAGGTGTAGCGCATTTATTGTTCTAACATTACGCTAGTTTGGGCCTAACGTAGGTTTTAATGTAAGTCCAACAAGCGTTCCAAAAAAGGGGAGTCAGATTAACTGACTCCCCTTTTTGCACTAACTCATACACGAACTGGCTGATTTGATTATATAGCGTGACTTAATCGTACAATCTCCACTCGACACCACACAACTCACTTTTGGACAGAAATGTGTTGGAAAGTAGTGTTTGGGGTGCAGTAATTTCAGTTGTTAGAAGTTTAGCGTTTACGGGTATCCACTAGCACAGGCTTGCCATGGCATTCGCTCGTCGACTCGCAGCAAGTCCTATATGGACACCTCGAATAGATCAACCACTTTTTGAGTAACAGAAAGTAATACTGCGTACGTATATCCGACCTGTTTGTGAGAATCTTTGTTCTCTGGCCTTAATGAGAACCGCGCCTTTGCTGCTTATCATTATCTGTAGTCGTGTTTTTGGGGTGAGTTTAATACTCGATTTTTACATATTAACAAGGCCGATATTCGCTGCGATGAAACAGCATAGCCCAGATGATCCGCGCCAATTTGTTTGCAATTGCTACTGCCGCTTTCTGTTTACCTCGCCGCTCAATCACCTTTAAGGCCCATACGGAGATCCTGTCATTACTCTTACTTGCATAGCGAATAATCGACCAAGCTCCCTGGATCAGTTGCCGCCGCAGATAGCTGTTACCTCGTTTGGTTATGCCGCCCAATTTTTGTTTTCCCCCACTGGAAAACTCTTTAGGAACCAGTCCTAAATTTGCAGAAAAATGCCGAGCACCATGATAGCCAGAGCCATCTCCGGCAAATGACACCGCGGCAGTGGCAATGATTTCTGCAACGCCTCTTATACCCATCAGTCGCTTGGCATCTGGGTGCGTTCTTGCCTGCAGTTTGATGTCTTTTTCCAGCGAACCTATTGCAACGTTGATCGCACGCAACTCTTCCATCAGCTCACGCATGTATTGGCGTGCAATCGTAGTGAGTTGATTACTGGCATTCTCAAGTAATTCCGGCAGCAAAAGATTCAATGGATTACGTCCTTTAGGGAGGGCTATTCCATATTCACTTAGTAAGCCTCTRATTTGATTGGTTAGTGCAGTGCGTATTCTGATCCGACGCTCGCGAATTCTGTGGGTAATGATGATATCAACCTGCGCTAAGGTTCTCGGCTGGACGAAAATCAGGTTCGGTCTCTGCGCTGCCTCACAGATAGCGAAGGCATCATTGCGATCGTTCTTATTGCCTTTGACAAATGGCTTAACATGCTGAGGCGGGATCAGTTTGACGTCATGCCCGAGAGAAAGTAACTCTCTGCCCCAATAGTT